>DASYHY010000269.1:0-5156 GCA_036252795.1 Aurantimonas sp.
TCGACGACGGCGGCAGGTTCCGCATCCTGAGCGGCCGAGGGCGCTGCGGCGAGCAACAGCGGCAATGCAATGCAAGACGCCAGCCGGGCGCTGTTCATGGCGATGATTTTCAAGAGAGCCTCCTGTCGGCAGTTGCCCGCCAAGTCGTCGTTTCACAAAGTGCCCTGCGGGGCGTCGACTGTGCTTGGCTACGACCTGGGGATGCCAGCTGTCAACAAGTAAGCAAAGTTTAGAATCGTTCGATATTGGTGGACTGCTTGCCGGAGCCGCTGCCGCGAGCGACGTCGTCCACAGTCTATTCCTTCGTCACGTCGCCGAGGAGCAGAAGGAAGGAGGGCTCGAGATCGAAGCCGGAGACGGAGGCCCTGGAGACTGCGTTCTGCTTCCAGTTCGCAACGAAGGCCCAGGGGGCGTCATCATGAACGATCTGCTGGATCTGCCGGTAGAGCGCGCCTCGCTCGTCCCGATCGGTAGAGCGGCGGGCATCGGCAAGCAGCTGGTCGACCTCGGGATTGGCGTAGTAGCCGGCGTTGAAGCCGCCATCGTCGGGCACCGCGTCGGAGCGCAGGGCGAGAAAAGGCAGTGTGTCCGGATCGTTGGTCATCCAGGCCATTTCCGCCATGTCGGCCTTGCCCTCCAGGCCAGGATTCACGTTGGAAAGGAACGTGTTCCACTCGTAGGTCTCGATGCGGGCGTCGAGGCCGACCGCCTTGAGATCAGCCTGGATGGCGACGGCCATGGCGACCGGGTCCAGCATCCCCGAGCCGCCTTCCGCGACGTAGAAGGTCAGGCTGGCGCCCTCGACGCCCGCCTCCCGGATCAGTTCCCGCGCCTTCTCCGGATCGTAGGGGTAGGGCTCCACCGACCCGTCAAGGGCCCAGTCGAACGCCGGCGGGATGGGCCCCGCCGCGATCTCCGCCGATCCCTTCAGAACATCCTCGACGATCGCCTGCTTGTCGATCGCATAGTTCACAGCCTGGCGGACGCGCTTGTCCGCGAACGGCCCCTCCTTCGTGTTGAGGATCAGGAACCACAGATGCGGGCCGGCTTCCTCGTGGACGGTGTAGCCGGGATCGGCACGGAAGGTTGCGAGGCTGGCCGCCGGCGCTTCCACCATCAGGTCGATGTCGCCGGAGAGCATCTGTGTGGTTCGCGCCGCAGCATCAGGGATCGGCCGGAACTCGACGGCCTCGATGGCGGGCACCTCGCCCCAGTAATCCCCGTTGCGGCTGATCGTGACCTTGTCCTCCGGCTCCCATGCCTCGAAACGGAAAGGACCCGTGCCGACCGGATGACGACCGAATTCGCTGCCTGCGTCGGCGACGGCGGTGGGCGAGACGATCAACCCGGTCGGATAGGCGAGGTTGGAGAGGAAGGGCGCGAAGGGCTCGCGAAGCGAGAATTCGACCGTCAGCGGATCAACGACAGTCACCGCGTCTATGCTGGAAAAGAAGAAGGCGAGCGGAAACGGCCCGGTGTCGTGGAGCGGGTGATCGGTCTCGAGCATGCGGTCGAAGGTGAACTTCACCGCTTCCGCATCGAACGGGGTCCCGTCGTGGAACGTCACGTTCTCGCGCAGATCGAACCTGTAGGTCAGCCCGTCTTCGGATATCGTCCAGTCCGTGGCGAGCGCAGGCTCGACCTCCATCGTCCCCTGCCTGAAGCGCACCAGCCCTTCGAAGACGTTCACCAGGATGCGGAAGTCGTTCGTCGCCGTCACGGCCTGCGGGTCCAGCGACTTCGGCTCGGCGACCTGTCCGACCACCAGCACGTTCGGCGGGGTCACGGCCGCGGCCGGCGCCGCAACGGCCAACAGGATCGCCGTTACCAGCGTCGTGAACAATTTCATGAGGTTGCTCCGGTTGTGCGGCGGGATTCGCATCTCCCGCCACATCAATCAACCGTCGGGCCGAAATGAGGCCCGCATCATCTTCGGCCTGGCGATCCCCCCGCGCGGGGCGGGATCGGCGTCACGCGATCAGAATGGAAAGTCCAGGAAGTAGCTCCCGGCCGCGAGGATGAGGCCCACCACCGTTGCCGGCAGCAGGACGCCGGAGAGTTGCGGCTGCGCCTCGTCGGCGGTGCCGTCTCCGGAATCCGTTGGCGGCGGAGGAAAGTGGAAGCCGCGCCGGCCGAGCTTGATCGTCGGTGTCGGCCAGGCCTGCTCGTAGCTTCCGGGGTTCGCGTCGACCGGCCCGGACATTTCGGCTTCGGGAGCGCACACGTCGGGTTCGGTTGTCGCTAAGCGGGACGCCGGCGGCGGGGCCAGCCGGTCGCTGCCTGTGGAGCGCAAGCTTCCTCCACCCGCGAACATCAATGCCGAATCGTCGCCGAAGCCGGCCGGGAAGGCTTTCGAGCCCTTCATCATGAAGTACCTCCGCTTTTGATAAGCGTCAGGGATGACAATTGGTTCCCGCGCCCTCCGATCGCCGATCCTGCCGCCGGCCGCAGACGCGCCAGCCGCCGCCGACGCTTCAACCGATTTTAATATGGCGAGAGGCGGCGTGGCGTCTGGACGGATCGCCTACATCCCACCAGAAGGAAAGGCTACAGGAACACCGGCTGCTGCGCCGCCGAGGCAAGGGAAAGAGACATGCTGAGAACCGAGGTCGTCCGCAACATTCTGTCCTGGTATGAGGGTGAAACACCCGGGCTGAAGGCCAATCTGTCGCGGCTCCTGATGCATGGGCGCCTGGGCGGCACCGGCCGCGTCGTGATCCTGCCGGTGGATCAGGGGTTCGAGCACGGCCCGGCCCGCAGCTTCGCGCCCAATCCGGCCGCCTACGACCCGCATTACCTCTACGAGCTGGCGATCGAGGCGGGCGTCTCCGGCTACGCCGCCCCGCTCGGCCTGCTCGAGCAGGGTGCCGATACCTTCGCGGGGGAGGTTCCGCTAATCCTCAAGATGAACAGCGGCAACGGGCTGGTGTCCGGCAACGACCAGGCGCTGACGGGCAAGGTCGAGGACGCGATGCGCCTCGGCTGCGTCGGCGTCGGCTTCACCATCTATCCCGGCTCGGAGATTTCCTACGAGATGATCGAGGAACTCCGCGACCTCAGCCTGCAGGCGAAGTCGCGCGGCCTGATGACGGTGGTCTGGTCGTATCCGCGTGGCGGCAAGGTCTCCAAGGAAGGGGAGACGGCCCTCGACATCATCGCCTATGCCGCGCACATGGCAGCGCTGATGGGCGCGACGATCATCAAGGTGAAGCTGCCGACCGCCCACATCGATCTCGATGCCGCCAAGGCCACGTACGAGCAGAACGACATTCCCCGCGAGACGGGCGCCGACAGGGTGCGTCACATCATGCAGGCAGCCTTTGCCGGCAAGCGGCTGGTGGTGTTCTCCGGCGGCGCGGCAAAGAACACGGAGGAACTGCTCGAGGAAGTGCGCGCCATCCGTGACGGCGGCGGCAACGGCTCGATCATCGGGCGCAACTCGTTCCAGCGGTCGCGGCAGGACGCGGTGAAGCTCCTGAACGAGGTAATGGACCTCTACGCCTAGGATCGGCAGGCTTCGGGAGGACCGTTCCCGGAGCCTGTTTCGTCGCTCCTTTGCGCCTGTTCCGTGCTATCATGGCCCATGCAACGAGCCTCGTCGTCTCGCAGGGTCGGATTCCGATTTTCCTTCGGCGTATTTCTGGCGCTGCTGATCGGTCTGTCCGGTGGTGCCGGAGCCGCGGAACTGCTGATGTTCGAGCAGGCGGGGTGCCCGTTCTGCCTGAAATTCGACCGGGAGATCGCCCCCGGCTATGCCGACAGTCTCTACGGACGGGCGGCGCCCTTGCGCCGCGTCGACATCCATGTCGATCGGCGCGGCGGCCTCGCCGGTGTCGCGCCGGCGGTCTTCACGCCGACCTTCGTGCTGGTGGATGACGACGGGCGCGAAGTCGCGCGCCTGGAGGGGTATCCCGGCAGGAAGTGGTTCTATCCCGAACTCGATGCGATGATGGAGGCGCTGACCGGCGGGGCAGGGGCCATCTTCCACGGATCGGCCGCGGAAAGCGCGACGGATCGAAGCCGGCCCCGTCCGGAATGAAAAACGGCCGCCTCGCGGCGGCCGTGATCCATCGATGCCGTCCTCGCCGGATGGACCGGCAGTGGCGCTTACTGCGCGGCGGCTGCCGCCAGCGCTTCCGCCGGATCGCGCGACGCGCCGCTTTCGTCGAACGTGGCGAGATAGGCGATCACGTTGGCGAGCTCCTCCGGCTTCTTAAGCCCGGGGAACACCATCTTCGTGCCGGGGACCAGGCCCCGCGGATCGGCGAGCCAGGCGCTCATCAGCTCCGCGTCCCACGCCGGCTTGTCAGCCGCCCATTCGACGAAGGGTGCCGAGAAGGCATAGCCTTCAACGGCGGCGGGCTTCTCGCCGATGATGCCGTTCAGTTCCGGCCCGATCTTGTTGGCCGCGCCTTCGCCGACGGCGTGACACGCGCGGCACTTGTTGAAGACCTTCTGGCCGGCTTCGGGATCACCCACCTCCTGCGCTGCTGCGACACTCGCCGTCGCCATCATCGCCGCAGCCGCCACCATCACAATTCTCATAGTTCCTCCACGCTCCTCGAGCTCTAGTTCACCCAACCGGCTGCATCATATGTAACGCTTCTAAACAATGGCAATCACCCGCCGGTGCGACGCGCTGAATAGTCCGGTGCGAAATGTCTCACGAGCGCGATCCATCAGCGCGAGCTCCTGACTGTCAGGCGCTCGGGGCGAATTGTCCACTGAGTAGGAATCATTTCCGCCACAGTCTGGCCATCTTCCTTAAGGCCAAACGTATACGATCCGTTTTCGTAAACCATGGAAATTAAACCCTAATCAACGATCGGCAGTTACAAACGATTCACGACGCCGCCCCGGTGAGCTTCTCGTTGCACATCGGCAACACGGCGGGGGAGAACAGATTCCTGCCCTTATTCGGGCACGGAGTCGGCCCATAAACCCTCCCGAACCCGCACAGTCGGGTCCGGAATTCGGACGGTACGAGGACTAGCGTCCGAACAGAGAGTCGCTGCGGCGACAGAATGGAGTTCAGTCATGAAACGCTTTGCACTGCTTCTTGCCTCCACGGCCTTCGTCACCCCGGCGCTCGCCGCCGACGTGATCTACGAGGAGCCGCCGGCACCCGCCCCGATGATGATCGAGCCCGTCGCCAC
>DASYHY010000270.1:0-3665 GCA_036252795.1 Aurantimonas sp.
CTCGAAGTCGCTCGCAGTCTACATGCGTGCCGGGCGGCGGTCCCCAGAGCCGAAGCTCCAACTGCCCCAAGCGGCTACGGCTTATGTCTCACACCGAAATCGGGCAGGTTCCGGGCGCTTCCATCACAAAATATTACAGTCGCCGCAAAAGGTGCAGGTCGTGCGTATCGCTTGTGTAGAATTTGACACAACCCGGATATTTCGCACAGCTTTAGGTGAAGAGAGGGTTAACGCGCCCGGATCTGGCGGGTCCCGCGCCTCGCCAGTGAAGCAGGAGAGCGAGTCGCAACCCGGTCAGGATGCCGGAGTCGAGCACTCTGGCCGCTAGTAAAGCGATTGCGGCCGCGATTGCTCACCGTCCCGCCTTCGATCTGCGCTGGCGCCGGTCCGGCCTCCACCGATGCTCAGCCGGCGATGCGCGAGAAATCCGCAACCCTGCGGGTTGCGGCGCGGATGCGGGTCAGAAGCGCCAGGCGGTTCGCCCGCACCGCGCCCTCCTCGGCATTGACCAGCACCTTGTCGAAGAACGCATCGACGGGAATGCGCAGGCGGGCGAGCGCCGCCATGGCGTGCTCGTAATTGCCCACGGCGAGCGCCTCGTCGAGCTCCATCTCGGCCCGGTCGATGGCTCCAGCCAGCACCTTCTCCTCGTGTTCGGTCAAGAGGTCGAGGGAGACGGCATCGGCGACATGCGTGCCCTTCTTCTCCTCGGCCGCGAGGATGTTCGCGGCGCGGCGGGTGCCGGCGAGAAGGTTCGTGCCGTCTTCGGTATCGAGGAAGGCGCCCAGCGCCGCCACGCGGCGGGTGATGTCGAGGAGATCGTCGTTGGAGGCCGAAGCCGTCTGCGACTGGTCGATCTCCGCCCTTGTGTGGGAGATGGGCGCCTGCCCCGAGGAGGACGACGCGATGCGCCCCCTCGCTAGGTCGTAAGGCTGGACGGGCTGCGGGACGGCGCCCCCCTCTGCCTTGTCGGGCATCTCCCCCACAAGGCGGGAGATCGAGGCGGCGCTGTCCTGCGTGCCGGACAGCACCGCGTCGACGAGATCGTGCCGGGCGCCGGACTCGCGCAGCTGGCCCTTCAGGCGGTCGTGGAAGAAGGACTGGAGATTGCCGAGAGCGGTTAGGAGATCGACGTTCGAGTGGAAATGTCGCTTTCCTCCGACCGTGACTTCCACCTGCGATGGAAAGTTCAGCTTTGCATCCTCACCAAAGTTCTGCACGTAGTGGTACCGAATTGTATCCAGCAGGCTTATCCGCAGCCCGTTCTCCAGCACCAGCCGGATCACGCCGAGCGCGGCACGCCGGAGCGCGTAGGGGTCCTTGGAGCCCGTCGGCTTCTCATCGATGGCCCAGAAGCCGACCAGCATGTCGAGCTTGTCGGCCAGCGCGATCGAGACCGACACCGGATCGGCCGGCACCGTGTCGGTCGGCCCGAGCGGCTTGTAGTGGTCCTCGATCGCCGCCTGGACGGAGGGATGCTCGCCCTGCAGAGCGGCGTAATAGCGGCCCATCAGGCCCTGCAGCTCGGGAAACTCGCCCACCGCCTCGGTGGTGAGGTCGGCCTTGGCGAGCAGCCCCGCGCGCCGGACCAGCGCCTTGAGCTCGGCCGCGGAGACCTGTGCCCCGTCAAGCGTCGCCCCATCCGGATAGACGGTCGCCGCGATGGTCTCGGCCAGATCCGCGATGCGGGCAACGCGCTCGCCTTGCGTGCCGAGCTTGGCGTGGAACGTGACGCCCAGAGCGTCGAGCCGGGCCATGCGCTGATCGAGCGGCTTGGAAAGGTCGAGGCCGAACTTCTCCGCCGCCGGCCGCAGGGCGTCACGATCGGGCAGGTCCGCCTGGTCGGTGTTCCAGAAATACAGCGCGTCGGAGAGGCGGGCACGCACGACCTTGCCGTTGCCACGGGCGATCTCCATCCCGCCGTCCGACGCTGCGACATTGGCGACGAGCACGAAGCGGCTGGAGAGCCCCCCGCCGCCGTTCTGGCGCGTGACGAAGCACTTCTGGTTGGTCCTGATCGTCTGCTGGATGACCTCCGGCGGGATCGCGAGAAACGCCTCGTCGAACTCGCCCATCAGCGTGACCGGCCATTCCACCAGGCCCGACACCTCCTCCAGCAGCGCCTCGTCCGGCACCACCTCGAGGCCGAGCGCGAAGGCGAGGTTCTCCGCGTCGTGGCGGATCATGTCCTTGCGCCGCTCGGCGTCGAGGACCACGAAAGCCTTCTCGAGCCCGTCGGCGTAGTCGTCGAAGCGGCGCACGCGGAACTCGTCGGGCGCATGGAAGCGGTGGCCACTGGTGAGATTGCCGGCGCGGACACCCTGCACCTCGATGTCGACCACCACCGGCTCCTCGGTCTCGGGACCGAAGGTGCAGAGGATCGACTGGAGCGGGCGCACCCAGCGCAACGAGCCCGGCTCGCGTGATGCGGGGCCCCAGCGCATGGATTTCGGCCAGGGAAAGTTGCGGATGATGCCGGGCAGCACCTCGGCGAGGATCTCCTCCGCCGGGCGGCCCGGTTTGGCGATCGTCGCGACGTAGAAATCGCCCTTCTTCGGGTCGCTGCGGACCACCGCCTCGTCGATCGAGGCGAGGCCGGCGCCGCGCAGGAAGCCTTCGATGGCCTTTTCCGGCGCGTCCGTGCGCGGGCCCTTGCGCTCCTCGACGACGTCCTTCGAGCGGGCGTCGACGCCGCGCACGTCCAGGGTGAGACGGCGAGGCGTCCAGTACTCGCGGGCGCCCTCGTAGGTCAGCCCCGCCTCGACCAATGCGGCGGTGACGAGCGTCTTCAGGTCGCCGGCCGCCTTGCGCTGCATGCGGGCCGGGATCTCCTCGGAGCGGAGTTCGAGCAGAAGGTCGGGCATGAATTCAGGCTCTCGATCCACCCGTTGCGGGAGGGTTCAGACGGGACGGCGCCCTATCGTTGATGATCCGCGCTCACGATGTTCCCGGCTTCGGCCTCGGGCGCTTCTTGCCCGCGACCGTCGGCTTTGCGGGTTCCGTACCGGGCGGCATGTGCCGCCGCTCTTCAACCACGGCGCGGATGGTGTCAAGAACGGCCCCCGCGTCGCTGCGGACGGCCTGGTTGGTGAAGCGGAGGACCAGATAGCCGCGCCCGCCGAGCCATCGGTCGCGCGCGGCGTCCTTCGCCTGCTGCTCGGAACGGCCATGTTGGGCACCGTCCACCTCGATGACGAGCCCCAGGCGATGCGACACGAAGTCGGTCAGATAGGGGCCGATCGTCGCCTGCCGATGGAAACCCGCGCCCTCCCCGGGGATCGCGCGGATGCCGCGCCAGAGATGCTCCTCCAGCGCGGTCGCGTGGGCGGCGACGGCGCGGCGTGCCCTGTGCGCCTTCGCCTCGAGACGGGTCATCGCCATCCGGGATTGCCCGCCCGGTGCCCGACCAGCGTCAGATGTCGGCGTTGATCGCGTCGCACGCCGCGATGTCGCCGCTCTCGTAGCCGCGCCGGAACCAGGTCTGTCGCTGCTCGGAGGTGCCGTGGGTGAAGCTGTCCGGCACGACGGTGCCCTGGCTGCGCTTCTGCAGCGTGTCGTCGCCGATCTGCTCGGCGGCGTTCAGCGCTTCGTCGATGTCGCCTTGCTCGATGTAGCCGGCCCGGTCGGTGTCGTGAGCCCAGATGCCCGCGTAGCAGTCGGCCTGC
>DASYHY010000271.1:0-4223 GCA_036252795.1 Aurantimonas sp.
ACGCCGGTAAACCGCCAGCCCGGTCGCGCCTGCGCCATCGCCTTCAGCTCCAGCCCGCCCCCCGCGCCAACGACGAGGATGTGACCTTTCGCGGAAGCACGTTCCGCCAGGAGAAGCACCATCATCCGGTGCAGATCCGCCAGCCCCGGAACCTTTCTCGCGGTCTCCTCGGTATAGGAAGCCACAGCGTCAGGATCGATGAATCCGGAGGTTCTGCTGTTCATGCGAAATCCTCAAGCGGTCGGTGGATTGTTCCACTCCGGACACTGCGACGCTCACGCACAGAAGGTCTGTCACACGGCAAAGGGCGTCGGTGGCGGGCGTGGCAATATAGCGCCTGGGCATGCGGCCGACACGGATGCCGGGTCTCTGCGATTTCAGGCGACGAGAGACTTCTTCACAAGGCTGCACCCCGCCGGGCGCGACCGCAGTAGCTCGCCGTCGACGGGCTTGGAGAACAGATAGCCCTGCCCGTCTTGGCAGCCCATCAGGCGCAAGGTCTCTGCCTGCTCTTGCGTCTCTATTCCCTCCGCGATGGTCTTGATGCCGAGGCCATCGGCCAGCGCCCGGATCGAGCGCAGGATCGCCATGGCCTGCCCATCCGCCGGAATGTTCGAGACGAAGCTCCGGTCGATCTTGATCTTGGCGATGGGAAACCGGTGGAGGTAGCCGAGCGAGGAATAGCCGGTGCCGAAATCATCGAGTGCGAAACGGATGCCGAGCGCCAGCAGCCGCTCGAAGATTTCGCCGAGGCTCTTGCTGTCCTGGACGAAGGCGGATTCGGTGATCTCCAGCTCAAGGCGCTCGGCAGGCAGGCCGGAAACCTCCAGCGCCTCGCGCACGACGGCGACGAGGTCGCCGGTCGCGAACTGCACGGCCGAGACGTTCACGGCGATCTTCATGGTCGACGGCCATTGCGTCGCCTCGCGGCATGCGGCCGTGAGGACCCACGCTCCCAGGCGGTGGATCAGTCCCATCTCCTCGGCGACTGGTATGAAGACGACCGGCGACACGAAGCCCTTGGCCGGGTGCTTCCAGCGCAGCAGCGCCTCGGCGCCCACCACTTCCCCGGATGCCAGGTCGAATTGCGGCTGATAGACGAGGTGGAACTGATCGCCGTCGAAGGCGTCGTTCAGGTCGGCCTCCAACTCCAGCCGCGCCAGGCGATCCTCTTCCATCGCCGGCTCGAACAGGACCACCGATCCGCTGCCCGCGCGCTTGGCACGGTAGAGGGCGACGTCGGCCTGTCGCATCATCGCGCTTGCCGTTCCTCCCTCCGCGGACCACCAGCAGACGCCGACGCTGGCCGCCACCGCAATCTGGTGGCCCGCCTCGCGGAAGAGTTCGCCGATCGATGCGACGAGCGCGCGGGCGTCGGCCAAAGCATCTTCGACGGTTTCGGCAGCCAAGAGGGCGGTGAACTCGTCGCCCCCCGTGCGGGCGAGGACGGCGGGTTCGGCAATGAGCGCGCGTGCGCGCCGCGCCGTCTCGACCAGAACCTTGTCGCCGATCGCATGCCCGAGCATGTCGTTGACCGCCTTGAACTGGTCGAGATCGAAGCAGAGGACCCCGACGCCCGTACCCGGCTGGCGGTCCGCCAGCGCCGCGTTCAGCCGCTCCTCGAGCGAATGCCGGTTGTAAAGGCCCGTCAGGCTGTCGTGGAGGGCGAGGAAGCGCATCTCTTCCTGTGCCGTCTCGCGCTCCGTTACGTCCCGCATCCTCAGGCAGATGAAGACCGCCGTCTCGGACTGCTCGTCGTCCAGCGCCGCGATCGTCTCCATCCAGAACGGCGCCAACGCGTATTCCAATATCCGCGGGTTCCCCTCTTCCGGCGTCAGCTTGTCGAGATACCATTCCTTCGTGATCGGAGCGCCGCTCCGGCAGGCCTCGCGCACGAGGGGCAGGCGCCGGGCGATGAACGCAGGCAGTCCCGCAAGACCCATATCGGGGGAACAGCTTAGCAGTTCGCAAGCGACCTCGTTCATCCGCACGATCCTGTCGCGGTCGTCGAAAATGACTACCCCGTCGAAGCCGTCCTCGATGACGCGCTCCAGCACGCTCTGCCCGTTCTTGACCTCGGTCCGGGCGGCGCGGAGCAGCAGCCGCCGCATGTCGAACTCGCGGGTAACGGCATAGATGGCGAAGCCGGCGAGTATGGCATGCAGCAGGCCCGTCGCCAGCACCACACCGTGGGCCGCATGCAGCTGAAACGCCGAGACCTCGGCAGCGACGGCGAGACCGCCGAGCACGGCCAGCGCGCGCTTCGCCGGAACGAGCGCACACAGAAGCAGGGCTGCCAGGGCGATCGCGAGCAGAAGGAGCGCAGGCACTTTGACGAAAGAAAGGTCGCGCTCCTGAAGCAGCGTCTCGGTGGCCAGGGCCAGGACGGTGGACCCCGAGACGACGCCGTGGACCGGCACCTGAAAGCGGTCCTGCAGCTCCAGCGCCGTGGCTCCGACGATGACCGTCTTTCCGGCCAGGGCGGCCGGTTCCAGACGCCGGTCGAGGACATCCACGAAGGAGACGCGCTGCAGGCGGGAAGCGTCGATCCCGAAGTCGATGCCGAACAGCCCGTCGGACCCGTCGCGGCCGGC
Source organism: Aurantimonas sp. (assembly GCA_036252795.1). Classification (GTDB taxonomy): domain Bacteria; phylum Pseudomonadota; class Alphaproteobacteria; order Rhizobiales; family Rhizobiaceae; genus Aurantimonas. Next base: position 2,595 of record DASYHY010000271.1, read on the forward strand.
GAGGATCGAAGGCATGGCGGAGACCGTCTCGGATCCGATGTTCACGGGAAAGGGTGCCCGGCGCACCATCCCGTTCGCCTCGAGCGGGACGTTGACGATTGCCGGCCATGATTGCTGCAGGAGCGGCTCGATCGGCAAAGACGGGAGCATCGCACCGCTGCCGGCGGCGCTCTCCTGGACGAAGGCCGCGAGAAACGTCTCGATCCCTGCGGTCGAGAGCGCCTCGGCGAAAGCCGCGTCGGCTTCCGGCGAGGAGGCAGTGCTGAAATCGACGTCGAAGGCGACCCTCGCCGCCCCCGCCTCCGCTGCCGCGACGAGAAACTCGCCATGCAGGTTCCGGGGCCAGGGCCACACGCCGATCTCGGCCAGGCTCCTGGCGTCGATATCGACGAGCACGATGTCTCCGGTGGGCGCGCGGGTGGCGCTGCGGAACCGCAGATCCGCCAGTTCATCGTCGAGCGCGCTCGTCAGGCCCGCCTGCTGCAGGGACAGAACGCCCAGCCCGATCCCCAGCAGGACGAGACCTCTGCGAAACAATCTGGAGAAGCGCCCTTGGGCCACCTGGCATCCTGTCCTGGGGGTGTCTACTTCGGCATTTGCCTCAGCGCGTCACCTGGCATTGCCCCTGCCGTTGTTGCCGTTGCCATTCCCGTTGCCGCCCGCGTTGCTGCCGTTGCCGCCGCCGTTCCCCTGGCCGTTGCCGCCGGCGTTGCTACCGTTACCGCCGCCATTGCCCTGGCCGTTGCCGTTGTTGCCATTCCCGTTGCCGCCAGCGTTGCTGCCGTTGCCGCCGCCGTTCCCCTGGCCGTTGCCGCCGGCGTTGCTACCGTTACCGCCGCCATTCCCCTGGCCGTTGCCGTTGTTGCCATTCCCGTTGCCGCCAGCATTCCCGTTGCCGACGCCGTTCCCCTGGCCGTTGCCGTTGTTGCCGGCGTTGTTCCCGCGACCTTCGCTCGAAGCATCGTTTCGGTCCCGGCCAAAGGCGTTGCCATTCCCGGCCCCGTTACCGCGCCCTCCCAGACCCAGCGCGCCCGCCAGACCGCCGCGAGAGGCGCCCTCGAAACCGTTTTGCCCGCGTTCGGATCGAGCATTGCCGCGGCTTTGACCAGAGGATTCGTCCCTGTTTCTGCTGGAGGCAATGCCACTACCTCCCCCGTCGCTGCGTCCACCAAGCCCGCCGAGCGAACTGGATTCCGCACTGTCGGCGCCTCTTCCCGTGGCTGCGGCATTTGCGGAGGCGTTCGTCTGCTCGGGCGCCCGATCGGACCGGAAGCTCCCGTGGTCACGGCCCACGGGGGCGACTGCCGGTGGTGTCGGGGTTCCCTGGAACACGCTCGGGGACACGGCTCCCGCCGTCTGAAGCCCGGAAAAGCGCGCGCTGGCGCTTGCCCGCTGGTTCGCTCCAATGTTGGCGCTCTGGCCACTGCGCAGGTCCCTGACCGAGACCAGGCCCTGCCGCACGTCGATCGCGGCTGCCGTGCCGGTGACGCTGACCGTGAACCGCGTGCCCTTCACCACCGCAGCCAGATAGGGCGTCTCCACGGAGAAGTGCGGCCGCCCTCGCTTCTGGATGTCGAATTCGACCTGGCCCGTCTGCTGCACGACGTAGGTTTGTGCGGACCGCCCCGT
>DASYHY010000272.1:0-3651 GCA_036252795.1 Aurantimonas sp.
GCCCGCAGCAGCCGCGCGGCCAGCGTTTCCGGCGTGTCGCCGGCCTCCACCGCGATCGCCGCTTGCGCGATGATCGGCCCTTCGTCCATCCGCTCGGTGACGAAATGCACGGTGCAGCCGTGGATCCGCATGCCGGCTGCCAGCGCCCGCTCATGCGTTTCCAGCCCCGGAAACAGCGGCAGCAGCGACGGATGGATGTTGATCAGCCGGCCCGCGTAACGCTGCACGAAGGCCGCCGACAGAAGCCGCATGTAGCCCGCGAGACAGACCACGTCCGGGTCGAGTTCGCCGAGCGCCTGCAGCACCGCCGCCTCATGCGCCTCGCGCGTCGGATAGGCCTTCTGGTCGACGGCGATCGCGGCGATGTCGTACCGCCGCGCAGTTTCGAGCCCCGGGGCATCCGGCCTGTTGGCGATCACCCCGACGATCTCGCCCGGGAAGGCCGGGTCCATCGAGGCGGCGATGATCGCCTTCATGTTCGAGCCGCGCCCCGATATCAGGACGGCGATCCGCTTGCGGCGGACGCTGCTCATGCGAGCGCCAGGCTGCCGTTGAAGGTGACGGCCGCGTCCTTGCGAGCAAGGACGCGGCCGAGCGGCACCACCGTCTCGCCGGCCGCCTGCAGCAGCGCCCCGACGGTCGCGGCGTCGGCTTCGGAGACGACCACGATCATGCCGATGCCGCAGTTGAAGGTGCGCAGCATCTCGGCCTCCGCCACGTTGCCGGTACGCGACAGCCAGGCGAAGACCGGCGGCACCGGCACGGCGAACAGGTCGATGTCGGCGCGCAGCGTGTCCGGCAGGACGCGCGGGATGTTCTCGACGAAGCCGCCGCCGGTGATATGGGCCAGCGCCTTGATGCCGGCCGTCTCGGCGAAGACCGACAGCAGCGGCTTCACGTAGATCCGCGTCGGCGCGATCAGCGCTTCGCCGAGGCTGTGGCCGGGGTCGAAGGGGGCGGGCGCGTCGTAGGCCGTCCCCGACATCTCCACGATGCGCCGGACCAGCGAATAGCCGTTGGAATGAATGCCGGAGGAGGCAAGGCCGAGGATCATGTCGCCCGCCTCGATGTCGCCGGCGGGGAGCAGCCGGTTTCGCTCCACTGCGCCGACCGCGAAGCCGGCAAGGTCGTAGTCCCTGTCGGCGTAGAGCCCCGGCATCTCCGCGGTCTCGCCGCCGATCAGCGCACATCCGGCCTGGCGGCAGCCGTCCGCGATGCCGCGGACGATCGCCTCGCCCTCCGCCGGGTCGAGCTTGCCGGTGGCGTAGTAATCGAGGAAGAACAGCGGTTCGGCGCCCTGCACGACGAGGTCGTTGACGCACATGGCCACCAGATCGATGCCGATCGTGTCGTGGATGCCGGTCTCGATGGCGACGCGCAGCTTGGTTCCGACGCCGTCATTGGCCGCGACCAGCAGCGGGTCGGAAAAGCCCGCGGCCTTCAGGTCGAAAAGCCCGCCGAAGCCGCCGATCTCGCCGTCGGCGCCGCGCCGCGCGGTGGCGCGGACATGCGGCTTGATCCGCCGGACGAGTTCGTTGCCCGCATCGATGTCGACGCCGGCGTCGCGATAGGTCAGAGCGTTGGTGTTGTTGGCCATGGTCCCGCCTCTGTTCGCGCCGAGTTGACATGATCGCCGCCCGTGAGCAAGACCCGGACCCCAGCAAGCGGCATCGTCGGAGCACGGGGCCGGCGGCGGGAGCGGCGACTGACGCGGTTGGTCGAATGCTCGCCGCATTCCCCTGTTCGTGGTTCCGCGCCGGCGTCCTCGTCGCCCTGCGGCGCACTTGACCGGCCTGCGGGCCACTGCCTATCTCGTTGATTGGCTTCGGCACATGGCTCCCGGCGGATCGCCGGTGGATCGGGAAGGCGACACGCGATGACGGACCAAAGCGCGCTGATCCGACGCCAGGTGCTGTTCTGGGGGCTTGGGGCACTCCTCGTCGTGCTGATGCTGTGGCTGTTCTCCGGCATCCTGCTGCCCTTCGTCCTCGGCATGGCGATGGCATATTTCCTCGATCCCGTCGCCGACTGGTTCCAGCGCCGCGGCCTGTCGCGTCTCGCCGCGACCGTGGTCATTCTGGTGCTGTTCATCATCGGGCTGGCGGCGGCCATCCTGGTGGTGGTGCCCGTCGTCGGCGGCCAGATCGTCAGCTTCTCCGAGCGGCTGCCGGATTACCTCGACAGCCTGCAGTCACTCGCACTGTCGGCACGAACGGGCCCGCTGGCGTTCCTCTTCACCGGCGACGAACTCGATCTGAAGCAGGACCTCGCCCAGTTCGCCAGCCAGGGAACGACCATCGTCACGTCGTTCCTCGGCTCGCTGTGGTCCTCGTCGCTTGCCGTGGTCAATTTCGTGTCGCTGTTCGTGGTGACGCCGGTGGTGGCCTTCTACATGCTGCTCGACTGGGACCGCATGGTCGCCAAGGTCGACTCGTGGATTCCCCGCCAGCACGTCGCGACCGTGCGTCGCCTCGCCCGCGACATCGACTCGTCCGTTGCCGGCTTCGTCCGCGGGCAGGGCAGCGTCTGCCTGATCCTCGGCACGTTCTACGGCGTCGGCCTGAGCCTGGTCGGCCTCAATTTCGGCCTGCTCATCGGCCTGTTCACCGGGATGATCTCGTTCATTCCCTATGTCGGCTCCGCCATCGGACTGATCCTGTCGGTGGGGGTCGCGCTCGTGCAGTTCTGGCCGGACTGGCCGTGGGTACTGGCGGTCGCGGCGATCTTCTTCACCGGCCAGTTCTTCGAGGGCAACATCCTGCAGCCCAAGCTCGTCGGCGCCTCGGTGGGGCTCCATCCGGTCTGGCTGATGTTCGCGCTGTTCGCCTTCGGCACGCTGTTCGGGTTCGTCGGTCTGCTCATCGCAGTGCCGGCCGCCGCCGCCGTCGGCGTGCTGGTGCGCTTCGCGCTCTCCCAGTATCTCCACAGCGAGATGTATTTCGGTCGCAGCCGCCTCGTGGAGGCGCCGCCGCGGCTGGAGCCGCGCGTGGTCGAGGCCAGCGCCGATCCGGAACCGGGCGAGTAGGACCCAGCAGTGCCTGCCCAGATCCCGCTCGACCTGCCGCACCGCGCCTCGCACGCCCGCGACGACATCGTCCTGTCCGGCTCGAACCGGCTCGCTGTCGAGGCCATCGATTCCTGGCCCGCATGGCGCCATTCGGTGCTGCTGGTCGTCGGACCGCCCGGCTCCGGCAAGACGCACCTCGCGCAGGCCTGGGCCGAGCGCACCGGCGCGACGCCGTTGCGACGGGGCGGGGTGGAGGCGCTGCTCGCAGGACCGGGCTTTCGCGCCGTCATCGACGACGTGGATCGGAGCGATCTGCCGGAGAACGAACTCTTCGCGGTCGTCAATGCGGCCCGTCTCGGCGGGGGAACGCTGCTGGCGACCTCGAGCCGGCCACCGCGGGAAATCCCCGTCGCGCTGTCCGACCTTCGGTCCCGGCTGGCGGCAGCGACCGTGGCCGAATTGGGCGCGCCGGACGACGAACTCCTCGCCGGGGTTCTGGTGAAGCTCTTCGCCGACCGGCAGATCGACATCGAGGCGAAGGTCGTGCGCTATCTCGCCGAGCGCATGGAGCGATCGCTCGATGCGGCACGGCGGCTGGTCGCCGCGGCCGATCGCGAGGCGCTCGCCTCGAAGGAGCGCATGTC
>DASYHY010000273.1:0-6942 GCA_036252795.1 Aurantimonas sp.
TTCACCGGCCTGCTGCTGATGCCGGCTTCAGCCTCAGAGCTCCCCGCGCTTCGCCGAGATGATCATTCTGTCGGCGATACGCGCCGCGTTCGCGAGGATGGTCATGGACGGGTTCACCCCCCCGCCGGTCGGCATCAGCGAGCCGTCGCAGACGAAGAGGTTGGGAACCTCCCATGTCCGGCCGTCCGCGTCGGTGACGCTGTCCTGCGGCGAAAACCCCATGCGGCATCCGCCCATGAGGTGGGCGGTGGATGACGTTTCCAGAATGTCGTAGCCGCCCGCCGCCTCCAGCACCGCGTGCATGAAGCCGCGCGAGTGGCGCTTGAGCCGGCGGTCGTTGTCGCAATAGCCGTAGGTGACCGCGGCACGCGGAATGCCGAGTTCGTCCGCATCGTCCGAAAGAGTGACGCGGTTATCCGCCTGCGGCATCGTCTCGCCCACGATCTTCAGGCCCGCCATCCGGTTGTAGAGGGCCATCCGACGGCGCAGCTCGTCGCCGAAGATCCCCTGCCCCGCCAGCGTGGAGGCGAAGTCCGTCGGCAGCGGCCCCTGGCTCATGAACGCGTAGCCGCCGTCGAAATCCCGGGACGGGTCGTCGTCGGCATAGTTCCAGTGCTCGCACACGGCGAGCGAAGGGGGGCCCTTGTACCAGCGGATCTCCTCGTCGAACGTGCCCCACACCGCATCGTTGGCGTGGACCATCAAATAGCGCCCGACCGTCCCGGAGCCGTTCGCCAGGCCATCCGGGTGTTGCGGCGACGCCGAGTTCAGGAGGAGCCGCGGCGTTTCCAACGAATAGCCGGCGACGACGACGTTCTTCGCCTTCTGGAAGCGCCAGGCCCCGTCCCGATGATACTCTACACCGCTTGCCCGGCCCGATGCGTCCGTCGCCACGCGGCCCACCATCGCCAGATCGCGGATCTCGGCTCCGGCCGCCAAAGCGCGCGGCACGTAGGTGACGAGGACGCTCTGCTTGGCGTTGGTGGAGCAGCCGATCTTGCAGAACCCACGATAGACGCACGGCGGCGCCTTGCCGCGCGGGGCCGACACCGACGCGGTGGGTGTCGCCGCCCATTCGACGCCGAGCGCTTCGGCGCCGCGTGCCAGAACCAGCGCGGACGCGGATAGTTCGTGCTCGCGGTACGGATAGCGCGGACGGCGCGGCCCCCATGGGTAGCTGATCGGACCGGCAATCGCGAGGTCGCGCTCGACCTCGGCATAATAGTCCCACATCGTCTTCCAGTGGACCGGCCAGTCCACGGCATAGCCGAGCGTCGAGCGGGCGGCGAACCATTCCGGGCGGAAGCGCAGCGCGACCATCTGGAAATGGACGGTGGAGCCGCCGACGCACTGGCCGGAATTGTTCGAGCCGAGCTGGATGGCATCCGCACCGCCCGAAACGCGCTCGTCCAGCCAGAAGAGCTTGTCCTGCTCGCGCTCGTCCGAGGCGAAGTCGGCGAGCGGGCGCCAGAACGGCCCCGCGTCGAGTGCCACGACCGAAAAGCCTGCCTCGGCAAGCTTGGCTGCCAGCACGCCGCCACCGCAGCCGGTGCCGACGATCACGAAATCGACGTCGTCGTCGTCGCGATGCTGCCGCATCGGCACCCAGCCTTCGTGACTGAACACGTCGGGCGCGCGCCCATCCGTCGCCCGTGGATGGACCTCCGCTTCCGCGGGAGCGATGCCGACGGGACGGGTCATGGCGCCCCTCGCCAGTCTCCCGGTGGTGCTTCCCAGCCGTCAAACCGGTTTGCGCCGAGCCGTACGTAGCCGCGCGGCGAGGCAGGCCCGCCGAAGCCGATCTCGTTTATCGCCGCGGGGTGGGCATAGTAGATCTTCACGATGCTGGTCAGCGCGAGATCGCACACGAACCGCTTCGGGGGCAGGCTCCAGTGCGCCCCCGTCAAGGCGTCCCCGGCCGCGTCCTGCAGGATTGAATCCTGCTCCGACGGCGCGATGGCGGCGAACCCGGACCCATGGCGCGAGACGGCCTCGGCATCGAGCGAGGCGAGGCCTCGCCGCCAGGCATCCGGCGTCGGCGGCATGTCGGCGTAGCGCGTGCCGTTGCCCCGCCCGCTGCCCACGTCCGCGTCGATGACCGCTGCGATCGGAACAGGCTCTTCCCGCTCCTGCGGGATGGCGCGCTCGCACAACGCGGCGAGAACGAGCCACTCCGGATCCGTAAAGAAGCGGCGCTGTCCTGGCGGCGCGAGCCGGTCGGCAAGCACCTCACGCGTCTGGTCGTTGTAGGAGGGCGTGTCCCACTTCGAGAGCACGTCATAACCGGGATAGGGGGTGCGCATCGTCATGGCCGACCCCTCTCCAGGACATCGACGGCCCCGAGCCCGGCGAGGGCAAGGCCGGAAAAGCCGATCGGCGCTGGCACGGGTGGCCCGGCGAGGATGTTCTGCCGGGCATTGTTCCACCCGCCCATGTTCCGACTGACGCCGAACATGTGAAAGCCTGTGCCGGCCAAACCGAGGCCGGCCGTGGTCCACAGCAGCTTCCGGGCCAAGGCGGTACGGCGGCGCGTCGGACGCCGGGCGGCAGCGAAGAGCATCGCCGCGGCCGCCGGCGGCACGGTCACCGGCAGCAGCATCGCCGGATTGTGGAACGCGCCGCGAAAATGCAGCAGCCACGCCTCGGCGCTGGTGGCGAGGAGCGAGGTCGCCGCGACCGTCCCGAGCAGGCGGCCCCGGTCCCGCTCCGTCCGTGGCTGTCCGGCCGGCTGCGCGACGACGCGCGCGGCGAGCCCGAGTGCGCCGCTGATCAGAAGCGCGCCCGGCGCGCCAAGGGGGGCGGCGTAGAACAAATTGTTCCAGCTGAATCCGCCCGGCCGCTTCATGACGTTGTAGAAATGGAAGCCGAGGCCCGCCGCGCCCACGGCGGCCGCCAACGCATGCCCGTCGACTCGCGGATCCACCCGCATTTCCCCCGGCTCGGCCAGCGAGGCCGCGAGTGAGATGGCCGCCGTCACCGGCGCCGCAACCATCGAGGGGTTGTGGTAGCGCCCGCGGAAATGCTCCACCGCACTGTCGGCGAGGACGCTGCCCGCAAGAACCGCGGCCCCGCCGCGGGTTCGGCGGACGGCAAAGGGCAAGGATTCATCCGAGGGATCGCGCGGGCGCTCCGCCAGGCGGCCGACGACGAAGGCGGCGGCGAGGCCCGCGGCAGCGAAGGCCAGAACCGGACCCAGCGAGCGCGGCGAATTGTTGCCCTGTCGCCCGCGCAGGCCGCGCGGAGGCACGTCCGGCTCGCGTCGTGGAATCGTTGCTGAACAACCGTCGCTGCGGGTCACGGCAGATGCCTTTCCTCTCGATCGGCCCTGGTCGGCGCAGGAGTGATCTGGCTCCTTCCGTGAAGCCAACGGGAAGGGCCAGCCGCAGTTCCGAGCAAAATGGGCATCGCCGAACCGTGTCGCGGCGATCGCACAAAGATGGGAACAGGCGCCCGCCGGAGCCGTTCGACCCAAGCCAACGCAAACGAATCGCCGCGGCCGCAGCCCGGCCCGCGACGTGTGCAGATACAGGTGGCGACATGGATGGCATGGGCCGACATCGGCGGGCGATCGCCGACAGCTATATCCCGGACCTGAGCCGCGGACCCGTTCCGCAGATGGCCGAGGATGGTGCTCTTTGCCTCCTCGACGCGAAGCGCGGGACGCCTACGCCACGTTCCAACGCCCTATCGCCGACCGCGGTCCGTCGGTGCCCGCCCACCCGCTGATTACGAGGATCGCCTTTTCAGGCTCACACAGGAGGACGAACCGTCATGTCCGACACAGTTGCCGACTTCATCCTTGCCCGTCTCCATGCCTGGGGCGTCACGCGGATCTACGGCTATCCCGGCGACGGCATCGGCGGCCTGGTCGCGGCGCTTGGCCGCGACGACAAGATCGACTTCGTCCAGACCCGGCACGAAGAAGAGGCCTCCTTCATGGCCTGTGCTCACGCCAAATATACCGGCGAGGTTGGGGTGTGCCTGGCGACGTCGGGGCCGGGTGCGATCCACCTCCTCAACGGCCTCTACGATGCCAAGCTCGATCATCAGCCGGTGGTGGCGATCGTCGGCCAGCAGGCCCGGGCCGCGCTCGGCGGCCATTATCAGCAGGAGGTAGACCTCCAGACGCTATTCAAGGACGTCGCCAGCGACTACGTCCAGACGATGATGGCGCCGGCACAGGCGCGCCACCTCGTTGACCGCGCGATGCGGATCGCCGCCGCCCGACGCACCGTAACGACGCTGATCGTGCCGAACGACGTGCAGGAAGCCGGCGCGGTCGAGAAGCCGTCCCACGCGCACGGCACGGTCCATTCCGGCATCGGCTACGCCGAGCCGCGCGTCGTTCCGGCGACGGCGGATCTCGCCCGCGCCGCCGAAGTGTTGAACGCCGGCCGCAAGGTCGCGATCCTCGTCGGCGCCGGGGCGCTCAACGCCGCGCCGCAGGTGATGGCGCTTGCCGAAACTCTCGGGGCCGGTGTCGCCAAGGCGCTTCTCGGCAAGGCCGTCCTTCCCGATGATCTTCCCTACGTGACGGGCGCGATCGGTCTTCTGGGCACCGAGCCGTCCGATTGGATGATGCGCCACTGCGACACGCTGCTGATGATCGGCTCGCGCTTCCCCTATTCGGAGTTCCTCCCGAAGGAAGGCCAGGCGCGCGGCGTGCAGATCGAACTCGACCCTGCGATGACCTCCCTGCGCTATCCGATGGAGGTCAACCTGACCGGTGACGCGGCGGCGACCATCGACGCGCTGCTGCCGCACCTGGCGCAGGCGAGCGACCGCAGTTTCCGCGAGAGCATCGAGAAGCGCGTCGAGGGTTGGTGGGAAAGCGAGAGCAAGCGCGCCTATCTGGAGGCCGATCCGGTCAACCCCGAGATGCTGTTCGCTGAAGCCTCCAAGCGCCTGCCGGACAACGTGATTCTCGCCGCCGACAGCGGGTCCTCCGCGAACTGGTATGCGCGGGCCCTGAAGATCCGCACCGGCATGAAGGCGTCCCTGTCGGGCACGCTTGCGACGATGTGCCCGGGCGTTCCCTACGCCACGGCGGCGAAGTTCGCGTTCCCCGACCGCGTCGCCGTTGCGTTTGTCGGAGACGGCGCGATGCAGATGCTCGGGATCAACGGCCTCATCACGATTGCCAAGTACTGGCGCGAGTGGGACGACCCGCGCCTCGTCATCGCCGTGCTGAACAACGGCGACCTCAACCAGGTCACCTGGGAGCTTCGGGCCATGGCGGGTAGCCCGAAGGTCGAGGAGACCCAGAACGTGCCGGAGTTCGCCTATGCGCAATATGCCGAGATGCTCGGCCTGCGCGGCATCGCGGTGAACCGGCCGGAGGATGTGGGACCAGCCTGGGACGCGGCTTTCGCCTCGGACCGGCCGGTGGTCATCGACGCCCGCGTCGATCCGGACGTACCGACCCTGCCGCCCCACATCACGGCGTCCCAGGCCAAGAGCTATGCCAGCGCGATCGCGAAGGGCGATTCCGACACGTCCGGCATCCTCTGGCAGACCTTCAAGCGTCTTACGACCTGATGGCGGTCCGGGCGGACACGCCCGTCCGCATCCGGTCCGCGCGGACCTTCAAGGTGCCGACGGATAGGCCGGAATCGGACGGGACGCTGGAGTGGGATGCCACGACGATGATCCTCGTCGCCGTCGAGGGCGGCGGCGAGACCGGCATCGGCTACACATACGCTTCGGCGGCGACCGCGTGCTTCATCGGCGACAAACTCGCCGAAGCGGTGGCGGGCTGCGATGCCCTCGCCATTCCGTCGGCGCACCGCGCCATGGTGAGATCGGCCCGCAACGAGGGCCGGCCGGGCGTCGCCTCGGCGGCGATCTCGGCCGTCGACAACGCGCTCTGGGACCTGAAGGGCAGGATCCTCGGCGTCTCGGTCGCGGCGCTTTTGGGCCAGGCGCGCGATACGGTGCCGGTCTACGGGTCCGGCGGCTTCACCTCCTACAACGACGAAACGCTGGCCGAGCAGCTCGGCGGCTGGGCCGACGAGGGCCTCGCGATGGTGAAGATGAAGGTCGGCCGCGAACCGGAGCGAGACGGAGAAAGGGTCCACGTAGCTCGCCGGGCGATCGGGGACGATTGCAGCCTGTTCGTCGACGCGAACGGCGCTCATGCGCCCAAGGAGGCGCTCCGCATGGCCCAGATCTTCGCCGGAAGCGGCGTGTCATGGTTCGAGGAGCCGGTGTCGTCGGACGATCTGGCCGGGCTGCGGCTCGTGCGCGATCGCGGTCCTGTCGGGATGGCGGTCAGCGCGGGCGAGTACGGCTACGATCTGCCGTATTTCCAGCGAATGCTCGTCGCCGGGGCCGTCGATGTCCTGCAGGCGGACGCGACGCGTTGCGGGGGGATCACCGGCTTCATGGAAGCTGCCGCGCTGGCCGAAGCGTTCGGTATTCCGCTCTCGGCACACTGCGCGCCGGCGCTACACGTCCAAACCTGCGCCGCGGCGACTTCCGCCATCCACGCCGAGTGGTTCCATGACCATGTCCGGCTCGAGCACATGCTGTTCGACGGTGCGCCCCGCCCGGTCTCCGGATCCATAGCCCCGAGCGACCGCACCGGGCTCGGCCTGACCCTCAAGGAAAGCGAGGCGACCCGCTTTGAGACCTGAACCTTTTCGCACCAGTTGGACGGCCGCAACCGGCGCAGCCGTCGCCCTCGCTTTCTTCATGACCGGCGCCGCACCGGCGCAGGAGACGGACCTCGAGCAGCGCGCGCTGGCGCTGGTCAACGAGGCCCGCGCCGAAGCCGGGCTGGACGCGCTTTCCTATAGTGCGTCCCTCGCGGAGGCGGCGCAGCAGCATGCCGAAGACATGCTGGAGCGTGACTACTACGCGCACGAAACGCCCGGGGGTGAGACCTTCGCCGACCGGATCCGGGAAGCCGGCGACGAACGCTGGCTGCTGACGGCGGAGAAC
>DASYHY010000274.1:0-2519 GCA_036252795.1 Aurantimonas sp.
GGCGGGCGTGCCCCAGGGATCGTCGGCGATGCCGACCGACAGAAGCGGCAGCCGCACGTCGGCGAAGCGCGCGCTCTCCGCCACTGCCGGATCGTCGAAGAAGAACGCCTCGCGCCGGCACCACCGCGCCCAGTCGCGGAAGATCGGGCCGGCCAGTGCGGTCCCGAGGCCCAGCGACGCGGGAATCTTGCCGAAGAGATACGTCGCGGGAACGCCCGCGAGATTCATCCGCGCGAAGACCCGCAGCGGTTCGCGCGTCCGGCGGTAATAGCCGTTGAGCGAGGCGACCATGGCGTAGCGCTTCATTCGGGCCGAGACGCCCGACAGCCCTATCGCGAGACCGCCGAAGGAATGACCGAGGCCCGCCAGTTCGACCGCTCCGGTTTCGCGCTGCAAAACATCGAGGGCCGCCGGGAAGTCGTGCGTTCCCCATTCCTTCATCCGATGCTGCCGCGCGCCCGGCTTGCGCGCAGCCGGACCGAGGCCGCGATAGTCGTAGGTCAGGACGGCCTGCGCGCCCTGTTCGAGAAGATATTCCGCGAAGGCGCGGTAGAAGCGCCGCTCCACTGCCGCTGCAGAGGAGAGAAGGATCGCCGGCGCGGCGGGGTCGGCGGCATGGCCGACAAACAGCGTCGCCGGCAGATCAACGCCGTCGGCGGTGCGGACATGAAGGTCGCGACGCTGCACTTGCGTCGGAGGAGCAGGCGATACGGCGTGGTTCATGGCGCAGACGTGGGGATGGCCGCACAGACATCAATGGGCGCGGAAAGCTGCGGGCCGATCCTTCGCCTCGAGTCGCGGTCGCCGGGTTTTGCGGCGCCCGGATATTGCACTTGTTCGCCGTTCCGCTAGAGCAGCGCCCATGGACATTCACGAGGACCACCCCGATCTGGCGGAACTGGCCGCGAGCGGCCAGATCGTCGCCTATTTCGGCTATGGGTCGCTGGTCAACCGGCGGACTTTGCGGACGAAGTTCCTGGGCATCCGGCGGGCCAGCGCCGCCGGCTGGCAGCGCTTCTGGCTCCCTCGGGGGGAGGACGGCGAGATGGCGCTCCTGTCCGTCCAGCCGACGGATGGCGAGACGGTCGACGGCGTCGTCGTCTACGACCGTGCAGAACATCTGCCCGCCGTCGACGAGCGTGAGGCCGGCTATGCCAGGCGGATCGTCGATCTCGGGCGGCTCGTCGTGGAGCGGCCGCCGATCGCCGACGTCCCGGTCTATATCTACGAGGCGCACCGGGGCACGCAGGACGCCGCCGAAACGCAGTCGGCGATCCTCCAGAGCTATCTCGACGCGGTGATGCAGGGCTTCAGCACCCTCTATGGCGAGGAGGGGCTTCGCCGCTTCGTAGCCCGCACCGCCGGTTTCGAGACGGCGGTACTGCAGGACCGGGACCGGCCGCGCTATCCGCGCGCCGTGACGCTTTCCGACGGCGAGGCGGCGCTGTTCGACCGGCTGGTGAGCGAGCGCGGCGGACGCTTCGTGTCGCCCGGCTGAGGACGCGGCTAGCCGGACGTCGCGCCGAAAGATGACAAATCCGCCCGGAAGTGCTTAAAGCCCGCCCAGATGGAGTGGCGGCCGTTCGACACGCCCACATCGCGTTTCGCACCCGCGACGATGAGACAGACGACCGGCAGAGCATCCGGTCAGGAGACATGACCATGGCGAAGGACTGGAACCCGGCGAGTTGGCGTTCGATGCCCATCGAGCAGGTCCCGGACTATCCGGACCCGATGGCGCTGGCGGACACGGAGAAGAAGCTCGCGACTTATCCGCCGCTGGTTTTTGCAGGCGAGGCGCGCAAGCTGACCCGGGCGCTCGGCGAGGTCGCCGAAGGCCGGGGCTTCCTGCTGCAGGGCGGCGACTGCGCCGAGAGCTTTGCCGAGCACGGCGCGGACAACATCCGCGACTTCTTCCGCGCCTTCCTTCAGATGGCCGTCGTCCTCACCTTCGCGGCGTCGCAGCCGGTGGTGAAGGTCGGCCGCATCGCCGGACAGTTCGCCAAGCCGCGCTCGTCGAACAACGAGACCCGCGACGGCAAGACGCTGCCCTCCTATCGCGGCGACATCATCAACGGCATCGAGTTCGACGAGGCGTCGCGCATCCCGTCGCCGGAGCGCCAGATCGAGGCCTACCGCCAGTCGGCCGCGACGCTCAACCTGCTGCGCGCCTTCGCGCAGGGCGGCTACGCCAATCTGGAGAACGTCCATCAGTGGATGCTCGGCTTCGTCGGCGGCAGCCCGGAGGCGGACCGCTACCGGGCGCTGGCCGACCGCATTTCCGAGACGATGAACTTCATGCGGGCGATCGGAATCGATTCCGAGAACCACCCGTCGCTGCGCGAGACCGACTTCTTCACCAGCCACGAGGCGCTGCTGCTCGGCTACGAGGAGGCGCTCACCCGCGTCGATTCCACCTCGGGCGACTGGTACGCCACCTCCGGCCACATGATCTGGATCGGGGATCGGACGCGGCAGGAGGAGAACGCCCATGTCGAGTTCTGCCGCGGCATCAAGAA
>DASYHY010000275.1:0-12355 GCA_036252795.1 Aurantimonas sp.
GCTTCCAGCGGCTTCGCCAGTTCCTCGACGCGCGCCAGAAGCGTCGGATCCTGAGGGATCGCGCTGTTCATGAGCAGCGGCGTTCCGCTCGACTCGGTCACCACGCCGGCATCGTCGAAGGTGACGTTCAACTCGCCGAGATACTTGCCGTAGCCGAAGGCCTGAACGATCGGGACGTCGCGCCCCTCCGGGCCTTCCACCATGGTCGGGTAGGGGCCCGCCGCCGCGTCGTCGTTGTTCGACAGCAGCGTGTGCGAATGGCCGCCGACGATGACGTCGATGCCGGGAACCGCGGCGGCGATCCGCTTGTCCGCCGCGTAGCCGGAATGGCTGAGGACGATGATCTTGTCGATGCCCTGGTTGGTCAGTTCCTCCACCGCGGCGGTGAGGGCGGGGATCGGATCCAGGAAGGTGATGTTCGGGCCGGGGCTCGACAGTTCGGCCGTATCGACGGGCGTGATCCCGACGAGGCCGATCTTCTCGCCACCCTTCTCGATCACCGCCGAGGGCATCAGCGTCTCCGCGAGCCCCCGCTCATTGCTGAGGTCCGCGTTCGCGAGGAGGATCGGGAAGTCCATGGCCTCGATGAAGGCGCGCAGCACTTCGGGCCCGTCGTCGAACTCGTGGTTGCCGACGGTCATCGCGTCGTAGCCGATGGCGTTCATCATCTCCGCCGCGGCCGTGCCCTTGTACTGGTTGTAGAAGAGCGAGCCCTGGAACTGGTCGCCGCCATCGAGGAGGATTGGGTTGGTGGCCGATTCCCGCGCCGCCCGGATGGCGCTCAGCAGCCGGGCCGAGCCGCCGAAGCACTCGTCGGCGGCGGCTTCCTCCGCCGAACAGGTGGAGTCGTATTTGTTGATCGGCTCGATCCGGCTGTGGAAGTCGTTGGTGTGCAGGATCGTCAGCCGGTACTCGGCCTGCGCTGTGCCTCCGGCCGCGGCAAACAGGGCGAGGGCGGCGGCGGTGCTGAGAAAAATCCGCATGACACGTCCTTCCATGGATCGGCGACCACGCCTCCGGCAGCGTATCTGACGGATCGATGATAGGCGCAGCTTCTGCCGCTTGAACAGCCGATAACGCTGTTGTGCGAGAAATGTGTGACGCCGCCGGTTCGAGGCTGATTGACTGATCAATCAGCATTCATATCTTACGACCATGTCTCATCTTTCCCGACATCGAAACGGTCGTGGCGAGCTCGCGCGGCGCGAAGCGCTGATCGTCGCCACGATCGGTGCCATCGAGGCAGCCGGCTCGCTCGACGTGACCGTCGCCGACATCGCCGCCCGCGCCGGCGTGTCGCCCGCCCTCGTCCATCATTATTTCGGGACCAAGGACGACCTGCTGATCGCTGCAATGCGCCATCTCCTGCAGGGCTTCCGTGCGGGGGTCACGAACCGGCTGCGGGAGGCTGAAGACCCGCGCCAGCGGGTCTCGGCTATCATCCGGGCCTGCTTCGACCCGAGCCAGTTCGTCAGCGAGGCGATCGCCGCCTGGCTGAACTTCTATCTCTACGCCCGCCGTTCCTCCGAGGCCGCCCGGCTGCTCCGGCTGTATTTCCGACGGCTGGAGACCAACCTCGTCTCGGCGCTGGCGCCGCTGCTCGGCATGCCCCGGGCGCACGGGGTCGCCGCTGCGGCGGGCGCGATGATCGACGGCGTGTGGCTGCGCCAGGCGCTGACGCCGCTCGCCGCCCCGGACGGGGCCACCGCCGTCGCCATGGTGGAACGCTACATCGACGCGGAACTGGGTGTCCGATGAAAATCCTCGTCGAAGCCGATTACGTCGTCGTCGGGTCGGGCTCGGCCGGCTCGGCGCTGGCCTACCGCCTGTCGGAATCCGGGCGCTACGACGTCGCGGTGATCGAGGCCGGCGGCACCGACGCCGGGCCGTTCATCCAGATGCCGGGCGCCCTGTCCTTCCCGATGAACATGCGCCGCTACGACTGGGGCTACCGCGCCGAGCCCGAGCCGGCGCTCGGCGGCCGGCGGCTGGCCACCCCCCGCGGGCGAGTGATCGGCGGGTCGTCCTCGATCAACGGCATGGTCTATGTGCGGGGTCACGCGAAGGATTTCGACCACTGGGCCGCGAGCGGCGCAGCCGGCTGGTCCTTTGCCGACGTGCTTCCCTATTACAAGCGGATGGAGGCCTTCGAGGGGGGCGATCCGGCGTGGCGGGGTACGACCGGGCCGCTCAACGTGCGGCGCGGCGACATGCTGAACCCGCTCTACCAGACTTTCATCGAGGCCGGGCGCGAAGCCGGCTACCCGGTGACCGACGACTATAACGGCCACGCCCAGGAGGGCTTCGGGCCGATGCAGCAGACCATCTGGCGCGGTCGCCGCTGGTCCGCCGCCAACGCCTATCTGCGGCCGGCCATCGCCCGCGGCAACTGCCGGCTCCTGCATGGCAGCGCCCTGCGGGTAACCTTCGAGGACGCCGACGGGACGCCGCGCGCCACCGGCGTCGAGGTCTCGCGCCCGGGCTTTCGCGGCGCGGGGCGCACCGGCCTCGTCAAGGCGCGGCGCGAGGTGGTGATCGCCGCCGGCGCCATCAACTCGCCGCTCCTGCTGATGCATTCCGGCATCGGCGATCCCGCCGAACTCGGCCGCGTCGGGATCGAGACCCGCCTGCCGCGTCCTGGCGTGGGCAGCAATCTGCAGGATCATCTGGAGCTCTACATCCAGCAGGAATGCACGCAGCCGATCACGCTGAACGGCTATCTCAACCTCTTCGGCAAGGGCCGCGTCGGCCTCGAATGGATGATGCTCCACACCGGCCACGGGGCCACCAACCATTTCGAGGCGGCGGCCTTCATCCGCTCTGCCGCCGGCATCGAGTACCCGGACATCCAGTATCACTTCCTGCCCGGCGCGATCCGCTACGACGGCCAGGCGGCAGCTCCCGGCCACGGCTTCCAGGCGCATGTCGGTCCGATGCGGTCGAAGTCGCGCGGCCATATCCGCCTCAGGAGCGCGGACCCCGCCGAGTCGCCCGCGATCCGCTTCAACTACATGTCGCACCCGGACGACTTCCCGGAGTTTCGCCGGGCGATCCGGCTGACCCGCGAGATCTTCGGCCAGCCGGCTTTCGAAGCCTACCGCGGGCCTGAGATCCAGCCGGGCGCGGCGCTGCAGAGCGACGATGAACTCGACGGCTTCATCGCCGCCCATGCCGAGAGCGCCTACCACCCCTGCGGCGCGGCGCGCATGGGGGCTGCCGACGATCCTGATGCGGTCGTCGATCCCGAATGCCGGGTGATCGGCACCTCGAACCTGCGCCTGGCGGACTCCTCGATCTTCCCGCGCATCACCAACGGCAATCTCAACGGGCCGTCGATCATGGTCGGCGAGAAGGCCGCCGACCACATTCTGGGTACGGGGCTGCTGCCGCCCGAGCCGGAGAAGGAACCGTGGATCAGTCCGCGATGGGCGGACGCTCAGCGCTAGCTTCGCTCGGCGGCGGCGGGCCATAGGCGTTGATGGCGGGCTCGCCCGGCTGGATGGCGAAATAGAGATAGATCAGCCAGCCGACGACCGGCACGAGATTGACGAGCAGCCACCAGCCGGAGCGGCCCGTGTCGTGCATGCGCCGCGCCCCGACCGCGAGGGAGGGGACGAAGATCGCGAGGCTGAACAGCGAGCCGAGCGGCTGCGCCCCTTCGCCCGAGAACGGCGAGAAGCCGAGGATCGGGCCGACGATCAGGCCGTCGACGATGCCGAGGACCACATTGCCGAGAAACGCGAAGAGGAAGAACCACCAGAACTCGGCGCGCGACGCCCGGCCGCGAAACGTCGCGTACTGGTTGAGTGCCGATTGGACCGCGCCGGTGAAGGACATGCCGATTTCTCCTGGGCCTTGCTGCGTCGCATCGAGCCTAACGCTGCACCGGCTCGCTGCCGAGAGGTGAAACGCACCAGCGCACCACGATGGGCGGGCCGCTTTCCTCCCCCAGTGTCAGGCAGGCGCTGTCCGGCTGCTCCGCGGGGCAGAGCGTCCATCCCGCGCCGGTCGCCCCGGAGGCGGCGAGCACGAGTTCCGCAATCGCCGGCACGGCGGGCCGATAGACATAGGCGCCGTTCTCGCGCACCGCGCCTTCCGGGGGCTCCATGCCGGCGCCGGAGCCCTTCACCCGCCCCTCGATCACCGTGAGGCCTTGCGGCCCGGCGATCCAGCTTTCCTGCCACAGCGTCCGTTCGACCGAATGCGTCCAGGAGAGGCTGAAGGCGGAGGCCGCCAGCGTCAGCATCTTGCCGGCCGACAGGATGCAGATCATTCGGCTGCGGAGACCGGCCCGTCCGCGCGTACCGCGGGCCCGTCGGTCACTCCGCCGCCGGTCTGGTTGGCGACTGCCGGCGCGCCGTGGCGCCGGCGCTGGTAGACGTGCCAGGCGATGAAGGCGGCGGCCAGCCCGAAGCCGATCTCGTCGGTGATCGGCAGCGCCGCGACGAGCGTGAAGGCGGCAGCCGTCGCGACGGCCCGCTCCCACCATTTCAGCGGCATCAGCAGGAAGCCGATCGCCGCCGCGCCCCACAGGGCGATCGACAGTATCGCCTTGACGAGGATGTAGGCGACGGCCGGCCAGTAGCCGATCGCCTCGCTGAGCGGTCCGCCATCCTGCAGCATCAGCGCCGGCGTGTAGACGGCCATGAATGGGATCACGAAGCCGGCGAGCGCCACCTTCACGGCCTGGAACGAGATCTGCAGCCCGGGGGCCTTGGCGATCGGCGCGGCGGCATAGCAGGCCAACGCCACCGGCGGGGTCAGGTCCGCGAGGATGCCAAAATAGAACACGAACATGTGGCTGACGAGCAGCGGCACGCCGAGCGCCAGCAGCGCCGGGCCGGCGATCGAAGCGGTGATGATGTAGTTGGGGATCGTCGGGATCCCCATGCCGAGGATCAGGCAGGTGATCATCGTCAGGACCAGCGACAGGAAGAGCGACGTATCGCCCACCGAGACGATGAACTGGCCGAACGTGTTGGCGACGCCGGTCAGCGTCATCGTGCCGACGATGATGCCGACGATGGCGCAGGCGATGCCGACCGGCAGCGCGGTCTTGGCGCCCTCGGCAAGGGCGTCGCGGGTCAGCAGCAGCGTCTCGCGCCCGCCGCGGAACAGCGCCGCCAGGAGCATCAGGACCAGCAGCGTGATCGCCACCGGCATGATGCCGTACTGGAAGAACGAGGCGGCGGATACGCCGAGCCCGATCCAGAACACGTAGCGCAGGGCCTGGACCGGGATGCGCCCGGCGAGCGGCGCGCCCATGATCAGGAGCGCGGTCAGCGCCAGGCCGATCGTGCCGGCATAGAGCGGGGTGTAGCCGGAGAACAGCAGCCAGACGAGGACGCCGAGCGGCAGCAGCAGGTACCAGCCCTCGCGCAGCGCCTTCAGGGGCGAGGGCAGTTCGCTGCGCTTCAGCCCCATGAGGCCGCGCTTGCCCGCTTCCAGATGCACCATCCAGAACACCGAGCCGAAATACAGCAGCGCCGGAACGATCGCCGCCTGGACGACGGCCGTGTAGGGCACGTTGAGCGTCTCGGCCATGATGAAGGCGACGGCGCCCATGACCGGCGGCATGATCTGGCCGCCCATCGAGGCCGTGGCTTCCACGCCGCCGGCGAAGGCGGGCCGGTAGCCGAAGCGCTTCATCAGCGGAATCGTGAACTGCCCCGTCGTGACGACGTTGGCGACGCCCGAGCCCGAAATGGTGCCCATCAGCCCGGACGAGATCACCGACACCTTCGCCGCACCGCCGCGCGCGCCGCCGACGAGGCCGAGCGAGACGTCGGTGAAGAGCTTGATCATGCCCGCCCGTTCCAGGAACGAGCCGAACAGGATGAAGAGGAAGATATAGGTCGAGGAGACGTATGTCGGGATGCCGTAGATGCCCTCGGTGCCGAAGGCCATGTGATCGATGACCTGCGAGAAGTCGTAGCCGCGCGTGACGAAGGGCGCCGGCAGATAGTTGCCGAACAGGCAGTAGGCCAAGAACACGCCGGCGATGATCGGCAGGGCCGGGCCCATGATCCGCCAGGTGGCGACGAAGAGGATGGCGAGGGCGGCGACGCCGACCGCCGTATCCATCGGCAGCGGCAGGCCTGCCCGGAAGATCAGCGCGTCGTATTCCCACCACTGGTAGAAGGCGACGGCCATGCCGAGCACGCCGAGGATCCAGAAGACGGCCCGCACCGGAACGCTCTCGCCCTTGATGGCGGCCACCAGCGGCAGGCCGAGAAGGCAGAGGAAGCCGACATGGATCGCCCGCACGATCTGCGAGGGCATGTCGAGAAGATGCGCGGCGGTGGCGAGCTGGAAGATCGAGAACAGGAAGGCGATGGCGAAGAGGACGATGCCCTCGCGGGTCGCGGGAAATCCGGACTCCAGGGGATCCTGCAGTTCGGCATTCTCGCCGCCGCCGGACTCCGCCCTTTTCGCCTTGTGAGTGCCGCCGCTCTGGCTCGTCATCCCGAATCTCCCCGCACCCCGTGGCGCCGGACATTAGCGGCGCCGCGACGCGGCCGCAAATGCCGTCGGCCGGGCTCTTTTTAGACCCGGCCGGCCGACAGGGACCGCCTAGAGCAGGCCGGCTTCCTTGTAGTAGCGCTCGGCGCCCGGATGCAGCGGGGCGGGCAGGTTCTTCGCCGCCGTCGCGGGATCGATCGCCGTCGCCGCGTTGTGCGCCGCCACCATGTCCGGCAGGTGCTCGAAGAGCTGCTTGGTCATCTGGTAGGCGAGCTCCTCGTCCACTTCGCTGGACGTGACGAGGATGTTGGTGATCGCCAGCGTCGGCACCGCCTCGTCCTGGCCTTCATAGGTGCCGGCGGGAATTTCGGCCGCCTGGAACGGCGCACCGAGGGTCTCGGCGATCTCGGCCGGGACGGCGACGACGTTGATCGGCAGCGAGGAGGCGAGGTCGCGGATCGAGGCGACGCCGAGCCCGGCGGACTGGAGCGTGGCGTCGAGCTGGCGGTTCTTGATCAGTTCCACCGACTCGGCGAACGGCAGGTACTCGGTCTTGCCGAGATCGTCGTAGCTCATCCCGGCGGCCTCGAAGATCGCCCGCGCGTTGAGCTCGGTGCCCGATGCCGGCGCGCCGACCGACAGGCCCTTGCCCCGCAAGCCTTCCAGATCGGTAATGCCGGACTCGCTCGCGGCGACGATCTGCACGTAATTGGGATAGATCGCGGCGATGGCCCGCAAATTCTCCACCGGTGCCTGGAAACCTGCCTCGGCGTCGCCTTCGACGGCCGCCTTCACGGAATCGCCCAGCGCAAACCCGATCTCGCCGCGTCCCTGGGAGATCAGGTTGATGTTCTCGACCGAGGCCTTGGTGGCCTGCACCTGGGTGCGGACGCCCTCGATGTTGTCGCCGTAGATCTTCGCCAGCGCGACACCCAGCGGGTAGTAGACGCCGGAGGTGCCGCCGGTGAGAACGTTGATGAACTGCTGCGCGGAGGCAGTGGCGGGCGCCAAGGCCAGCGAGGCGACGATTGCGGTTCCGGCAAGCCGGCTGAAGAGCTTCATGCATTTCCTCCCGTCGAGCCGACATGGCTCTCGGGGCGATTAGTACCCGCTGCGGCGCAAAGCTCAAGGCCGGCGGCCGAATGGAGCGCGTCGGCATTCCATCGCCGGGAACGGAGTCCCGGGTGGACGACCGGGAACCGAAACGGCCTCTTGCCCGTCCTTTGCCGTAAAGGAGCAAGTCATGAAGCCATCCGTCGCCGTCATCATCGGCATCGTCCTCTTCGTCCTCGTCGGCATTGCCAGCTTCTTCCTCTCGCAGGCGAGCAACGCCCCTGAAGGCGAGGTGGAGAGCATGGAAGCGCCCGATCCCGGCCCGCGATAGAGTCTTGCCGGCCTCCCCGCCGGCAAGGCACGGGCGAGACGCAAGAATTGACTTCCCGAACACCATGGCCGATGTCCGCTGGCGAAGAAGAACGGGAGCGGGTGCATGCAGGATATGATCGACGTTCACGGCCTGAAGGTCGCGGGAATTCTCAAGACCTTCATCGACGAGGAAGCGCTGCCGGGGACCGGCATCGAGTCCGCCGCCTTCTGGCAGGGCTTCGCCACGATGCTGGAGGAGCTGGCGCCGAAGAACCGTGAACTGCTGCAGATACGCGAGACGCTGCAGGCGACGATCGACGACTGGCACCGCGAGCGGCGCGGCAAGACCGTCGACATGAAGGAGTACCAGTCCTTCCTGCGCGAGATCGGCTACCTAGTCCCCGAGGGGCCGGACTTCTCCATCGAGACCGCCAATGTCGACCCGGAGATCGCCCTGATCCCGGGGCCGCAGCTGGTCGTGCCGCTGATGAACGCCCGCTACACGCTGAACGCCGCCAATGCACGCTGGGGCTCGCTGTACGACGCGCTCTACGGCACCGACGCCATGGGCGACATGCCGGAAGGCAAGGGCTACGACCGCGCCCGCGGCGCGCGGGTGGTCAGCTGGGCGAAGGGCTTCCTCGACGGGCTTGCGCCGCTCGATCGCATCTCGCATATCGATGTCGAGCGCTACACGGTCGCCGGGGGAACGCTGGTGGCCGAGTTCGGCGGCGGCAAGACCGCCAGGCTGAAGAACCCCGCCGCCTTCGCCGGCCATCGCGGTGATGCGGGCGCGCCTTCGGCCATTCTCGTCAGGCACAACGGCCTGCATCTGGAAGTGGTGATCGATCCGGAGCATCGCATCGGCAAGAACGACCGGGCGAGCGTCGCCGACATGCTGATGGAATCGGCGGTCTCGACGATCTGCGACTGCGAGGATTCGATCGCGGCCGTCGATGCCGAGGACAAGGCGGCCGTCTATCGCAACTGGCTCGGCCTGATGAAGGGCGATCTCGAGGACACGTTCGACAAGGGCGGCACGAAGGTCACGCGCCGGCTCAATCCGGATCGCGACTATGTCGGCCCGGATGGCCACGCCTTCACGCTGCCGGGCCGCTCGCTGCTGCTGATCCGCAATGTCGGGCACCTGATGACCAATCCGGCGATCCTGCTGCGCGACGGCTCGGAGGCGCCGGAGGGCCTGATGGACGCGATGATCACCTCGATGATCGCGATCCACGACCTGAAGAAGACCGGCGGGATGCGCAATTCCCGCACCCGCTCCGTCTACATCGTCAAGCCGAAGATGCATGGGCCGGACGAGGTCGCCTTCTCCGACGAGATCTTCGGCCGCGTCGAGGACGTCCTCGGCCTCGACCGCTACACGCTGAAGATGGGCATCATGGACGAGGAGCGCCGCACGACGGTGAACCTCAAGGAAGCGATCCGCGCCGCCCGCCATCGCGTGTTCTTCATCAACACCGGCTTCCTCGATCGGACCGGCGACGAGATCCATACCTCGATGGAATCGGGCCCGATGGTCCGCAAGACGGTGATGAAGGATCGCACCTGGATCGCCGCCTACGAGGACTGGAACGTAGACGTGGGTCTCGCCTGCGGCTTCCGCGGCAAGGCGCAGATCGGCAAGGGCATGTGGGCGGCGCCGGCCAAGATGAACGACATGCTGGCGCAGAAGATCGGCCATCCCCAGGCCGGCGCGAACTGCGCCTGGGTGCCGAGCCCGACCGCCGCGACGCTGCACGCGACGCACTACCACAAGGTCGACGTGCTGGCCTGGCAGGATTCGATCGCGGCCAAGGGCCGGCGGGCAATCCTCTCGGACATCCTCACCATCCCGCTGGCCAACCGGGCGAACTGGCCGGATGAGCAGATCCGGGCCGAATTGCGCAACAACGCGCAGGGTATTCTGGGCTACGTGGTCCGCTGGATCGACCAGGGCATCGGCTGTTCCACCGTGCCGGACATCAACGATGTCGGCCTCATGGAGGATCGGGCGACCTGCCGCATCTCCTCCCAGCACATCGCCAACTGGCTGCATCACGGTGTCGTCTCGAAGGACGAGGTGATGGCCGCGATGAAGGAGATGGCGGAAAAGGTCGACCAGCAGAACGAAGGCGATCCGGCCTACGAGAAGATGGCGCCCGACTTCGACGGCTCGATCGCCTTCCAGGCGGCCTGCGATCTCGTCTCCGAGGGACGCGTACAGCCCTCGGGCTACACCGAGCCGGTGCTGCATCGCCGCCGGATCGAGAAGAAGGCGCAGCGCGCCGGCTGATCCGAAGGGGCGGCGCCAAGCCGCCGCCCGCAGATTGCTGGGCTCTTCGCGCCGATCAGCGCCGGCTGCTGCGCGTCGTCTTCCCGGCGCGCGGCGTGCGGCGGTTCTGCCGGGTGCCGGTCTTGCCCTTCTTGGCGGTGTCGACGGATGCCTTGCGGCCGGCGCCGGAGACCGTGTCCTTCGCAGGCTGGGATGCATCGGGTTTCGCCGTCGCTTCCGGTTCTGCCGGAAGGCGCGGCGCGGCCGCACGGGTCGGCGCCTTCGGGCTCGCAGCCGTCACCATCCGCCGCTTCTGCGGGCCTTGCGGCGCCACCGGCTTGCGCCGTTCCTTCTTCTGCGGACTGGTCGCGCGTTGCGCCGCGGTTTTCGCTTTGGCGGTAGGCTTGGCAGAGGCAGGCGTGGCGGCAGGCGCGGCCGATGGGGTGGAAGCCGCGGACGGGTTCCCCGCCGGCTGATCGTTGTCGGCACCGCGCGGCGGCTCGCCCTGATCCTTCGGCGAACCTTCGGCGGTTGCGGGCTTCACCTCGACGGCCGTGCGCGCGGGCTTGGCCACGGCGGCTGGCTTGGCCGGCTTGCTCTCGTCCGCCATCTTGGCGCGCGGCTGGCGGGCCTTGGCAGCCTGCTTGGCCGGTGCCGCTGGCTGCGCGCGCTCGGCCGATGCGGTATCGGCCGTTGCGGCGGGTTCAGCCGGCTTCGCCGGGCCCTCGGGCTTCTCGACTTTAGCCGCTGGGGCCGCCGCCGTCGGCTTCGGCGAAGCCTGGCGCGGCAGGGCGGCGGCCGAGTGCGTGGTGCCGTGGGTCAGTGCGAAATCCACGATGCGCGGCGCGATCTCGGCGCGGAAGCGCGAGCCGTTGAAGACGCCGTAATGGCCGACCTTCGGCTGCATGTAGTGGACGCGCCTGTCGTCGGGGATGTTCACGCACAGATGCTGTGCCGCCCGCGTCTGGCCGACGCCCGAAATGTCGTCGTTCTCGCCTTCGACCGTCAGCAGCGCCGTCCGGCGGATGGCGGTGAGGTCGACCCGCTGGCCGCGATGCATCATCTCCCCCTTCGGCAGCGAGTGCTTGATGAACACCTCTTCCACCGTCTGCAGGTAGAACTCCGCCGTCAGGTCCATCACGGCGTTGTACTCGTCGTAGAACTCGCGGTGCTTGTCGGCCGAGTCGCCGTCATCCTTGACCAGGTGCCAGAAGAACTCCTTGTGCGCGGTCATGTGCCGGTCGAGATTCATCGACATGAACCCGGTGAGCTGCAGGAAGCCAGGATAGACCGGCCGCATGAAGCCGGGCTGCGGAAACGGCACCGGCATGATCACGTTGTCGCGGAACCAGTCGATGCCCTTTTCCTGCGCCAGCGTGTTGACGGCGGTGGGGTTCTCGCGCGTGTCGATCGGCCCGCCCATCAGCGTCATCGTCGTCGGGGCGCAGGGATCCTCCCGGGCCTCCATCAGCGCCGTCGCGATCATCACCGGCACGGCCGGCTGGCAGACGCCGATCACGTGCGTGTCCGGTCCGAGGAACTGGAGCATCTCGATCAGGTAGTCGACATAGTCGTCGAGGTCGAAGCGGCCCTCGGTGACCGGCACCCTGCGGGCGTCGGTCCAGTCGGTGATGGTGACTTCCGCGTAGGGCAGCAGCGCCGCCACGGTGCCGCGCAGCAGTGTCGCGTAGTGGCCGGACATCGGCGCCACGATCAGGATGCGCGGATCCCTGCCGTGCCGCTTCGGCAGTTCGCGCTCGAAATGCAGCAGCCGCCCGAAGGGCTTCTCCCAGACGACCTTGTCCTGGACCGGCACCCGCTGGCCGCCGACCACCGTCTCGTCGATCCCGAAATCCGGCTTGCCGTAGACCCGCGTGCTGCGCTCGAAGACTTCCGCCGCCGCGGCGATGGATCGGCCGGCATGGGTATGGGACACCGGGTTGAGCGGGTGCTGGTAGAACAGGCGCGTCGCGTCCGCCATGGCGCGCAGCGGCGTGAGGGCCGCATGGTTCATTTCGTAGAAATGGTACAACATCAGTCGCCGATCTGCTCCGAGGGTCACACCCGATATAGCAATCATTGCTGCAACGCACAAACCGGAGGAGCGGTTGCCTCCGGGCGGGCCGGCACGTCAGAGGCGTTTTACCGTCACGGTCTTGCCGCAGACTGGCGTCTCCAGCAGCGGATGATCGACCGGCCGCAGCGGCAATTCCGCCGTCGGCACCGGCGCGAAGCCGAGCCTCTCCCAGAATG
>DASYHY010000276.1:0-19644 GCA_036252795.1 Aurantimonas sp.
AAGAGCGGTCGCGAAAGGAGCTTCGACCGCGGCGGGCGCTTCTCCCCTGCCGGAAACCGTGCTTCCCGTCGCCGTCGGGAGCCATAGCTCCGCGCACGTCCCCGTGCCGATGACGCTGGTCAGGCGCAGTTCCCCCTTGAGCTGGACGGCGAGGCCGTGGATCATCGAGAGGCCGAGCCCCGTGCCCTTGCCGACGCCTTTGGTCGAGAAGAACGGCTCGGTGGCCTTCTTCAGCGTCTCCCCGCTCATGCCCTGCCCGGTATCGGTCACCGCCAGTCGGACATACTCCCCGGGAGCCAGGTCGCCGTCGCCTCTGGCACGGTCGACCCGGATCGTCAGCTCGCCGCCGTTCGGCATCGCGTCGCGCGCGTTCACCGCCAGGTTCAGCACCGCCAGTTCCAGCTGGTTGGCGTCGACCATCGCGAACAGGGGTTCGTCGGCGAGGTCGAGGCGCAGCACGATGCCGCTCCCGAGGGAGCGCTCGAGGAGCTCCGTCATCCCGACCACGAGATCCGACAGGTCCCGCGGCTCGACCACGAGGTCCTGGCGCCGCGCGAAGGCAAGCAGCCGCTGCGTCAGAGCCGCGCCGCGCTGCGCGCCCTTCAGCGCCCCGTCCATGAGACGGATCGCCCGGGTGTCCTCCGGCACGTGCTTGCGCAGGAGGCCGAGATTCCCGATGACCGCCATCAGGAGGTTGTTGAAATCGTGGGCGATGCCCCCGGTGAGCTGCCCGATCGCCTCCATCTTCTGCGACTGGCGCAGCAGCGTCTCGGTGCGCTCGCGCTGCTCGACCTCCGCGACGACGGTGCGGTGGGCAGTCTCGAGTTCGGCGGTGCGCTCGCTGACCCGTGCTTCCAGCGTCTCGTTGAGGCGCTGCAGGCCTTCCTCGGCGGCCTTGCGGTCGGTGATGTCGGCGGAGACGCCGACGAGCTGGACCTTCTGGCCGTGGCGGTCGAGCACGATACGACCGTTGACGGCCGCCCAGTGCACCGAGCCGTCACGCCAGAGCGTACGGTGCTCGATCGCGTAGTCATGACCCGAGGTGATGCTCTGGTCGGCGGCCGACGTCATGCGGGACCGGTCGTCCGGATGAATCCTCTCCAGAAGGTCGCCGTAGACGAAATCTTCCTCGGGGCCGTAGCCGAAGATCGCCTTGCACGTCGCCGAAGCATCGAGGCGCATGCTCGACAGCTCGAGTTCCCACGATCCAAGGCTTCCCGCCAGCAGAGCCGTCCGCAGACGCTGCTCGGCTTCGTGGATTTCCTCGATACGGCTGCGGGTCTCGAGCTGGCGTTGCCGGCCCCGTGTAGCGGTTGCAGCCAGGCTGACGAACGTCGTCGGATGGAATGGCCGCTCCAGAAAGGAGACGTTGCGCAGCACCTGCGAAAGCCGCGCTGCGGCGGGGTTGCGCTCCGGATCGCTGCCTCGCTGCGTAAGGACGATGAACTGGAAGTCCGACCAGGAGGGCTGCGCGTCGAGGCGCGCCGACAGATCGCGAAGTTCGGAGGAACGCAGCGCTTCCTCGGTCACGATGGCAAAACATGCCCTGTCGTCGACCCGCTCCACGAGAGCGGGAAGATCGGTGCAGACCTGCGGCTCCATACCGCCCTCGCGCAGCAGCGTGGCCGCGACCTCCGCGTCGCGTCCCCGTGGCGCCAGGATCAGGACGACCGGCTTGCTCAACTCAGGCGCCGGTATCGGTCACCGGCTGCGGGGGCACCGGGTGCAGTTCTTCGACGAAGACCGGAACGCCGCGCAGGACGCCCTGGAAGTTCTTGATCGGCTCGCCGAGATTCAGGCCCATCTTGCCGATGCTGTATTCCCGGATCATGGCCTCGTGGGGCCCGGCCCGCTTCTTGATCACCGACACCGCCCGGCGAACGTTGCCGAGCGCCTCGAAATAGCGCAGCAGGATCACCGTATCGGCGATGTAGGTGACGTCGACGGGCGACTTCATGTCGCCCACGAGGCCGTGCTGGGCGAGCGTCAGGAAGGTGGTGGCGCCCTGGCGGTTGAGATACTGCAGGAGCTCGTGAACATGCAGGACCAGGGCATCCTCGTCCGGCATCGCCGCGTTGTAGCCGTTGAGGCTGTCGATGATGACGGTCTTCGCCTGCGCCTCGTCCACGCTCTTGCGAACGCGGTGGGCAAACTCGCCGGGCGACAGTTCGGCCGCGTCCACCTGCTCCACGTGGAGCATCCCGGCCTTCCTCATGCCCTGCAGATCGAAGCCGAGTTCCTTCGTGCGGTCGAAAAGCAGCCCCAGTTCCTCGTCGAACACGAACAAAGCGGCCCTCTCGCCGCGCGCCATCGCGGCGGCGGCGAACTGGAGGGCGAATATGCTCTTGCCGGTGCCCGCCGGGCCGAGGATCAACGCGCTCGACCCCTGCTCGATGCCGCCCCCGAGGAGCGCATCGAGCTCAGCCATATCGCTGGTCATCCGCGTTCGCGCAAAGCCCGTCCTGTGCTCGGCCGCCACGAGGCGGGGATACACCTCGACGCCCCGCCCCTCGCGGATGGTGAAGTCATGGTAGCCGCCGCGAAATGACTGCCCGCGATATTTCATCACCCGCAGCCGCCGTCTCTCCGCTCCATAGGCGGGGGCGAGTTCTTCCAGCTTCACGACGCCGTGGGCGATACTGTGGACCGTCCGGTCCGTCGCTTCCGAGGTGAGGTCGTCGAGGAGCAGCACCGTCGCGCCGTGACGCGCGAAATAGTGCTTCAGCGACAGGATCTGGCGGCGATAGCGCAGCGAGCTCTGGGCGAGGAGGCGGATCTCCGAGAGGCTGTCGAGGACGACCCGGGCGGGCTTCACCCGCTCGAAGGCATCGAAGATCGCCTTGACGGCTTCCCCGAGTTCAAGGTCGGACGCGTAGAGCAGGCTCTGCTCGCGGTCGACATCGAGCAGCGCCTCCGGCGGGACAAGCTCGAAGACCTCGATGTTCTCGCCGATCGTCCAGCCGTGCGATGCCGCGCCCTGCCGCAACTCCTTCTCGGTTTCCGACAGGGTGATGTAGAGACCCCTGTCACCGTCCTGCGCCCCCGCAAGCAGGAAGCGGAGCGCGACCGTCGTCTTGCCGGTGCCGGGATTGCCTTCCAGCAGGAAGACGTGTCCCCGCGAGAGACCACCCGAGAGGATGTCGTCGAGGCCGGAGACCCCGGTCCGCGCCATTGCCCGCGCCGCGTCAGCGTCCATGCGAGCCCCCGATCATCGACCGCATATTTCCTGGAAGCTCCTCGACCGGAAACCGTACGGGCGAATCCCCCGTCTCCTCCAGTTGCACCGGGTCGTGCTCCGCCCGGCCATTCTGCCAAAAGGCGTGATCACGCCTTCCTCGTGCGCGGGGCGCGCGAGGGCGTGGTCCACAACCATGGGATGAAGTTGCGACTGACGATCGCAAGCAAGACGATGGATGACGACTCAAGCGTGTTCCCCGGGTGCGCAGCCGGTCGCTTAGGTCCGGTGAGATCCGCAGCGCCCCGCGAATCTGACTAATGCGATGCGGGACCGTTGGCAAATGTCCGGGGGACCGGACGAGCCTGCTTTCCGGGGGTCTGGCGATCGATCCGATCGACCGGAGCAGGAAGCCGCTCCGGCAAAGGGGGGCGAGACGCGGGCAGCGGTGGGGCTACCACCGCCGCCGTTGAATCGTTGGTCGTCTACACGAGTCCGAGATCGCGATAGCTGTCGTGCAGCGCGCGGTCGGCTTCGCAGAACCGGTCGGACGCGAAGTTGTGCTGGTGCCAGTAGGGGTAGATGTAAGGCGGACGGCTGACCTCGTTGAGCCGTTCGAGCTCCCCTGCCGAGAGCTTGAGTTCGGCAGCGGCGATGTTCTGGCGGAACTGTTCCTCGTTGAGCCCGCCGACGACCAGCGTCGAGACGGCGGGGCGGGACAGGGTCCAGGCGAGCGCCACCTGGGCCGGGCTCACCTCGCGGGCCGCGGCGATCTCGACGACGCGATCGACGATCCGCCACAGCCGTTCCTGGTCGCGGATCGGCGGCTCGCTCCAGCCGGCCGCCTGGCGCGAATCCGCCGGAGCGCGGTCGCGCCGGAAGGCGCCCGACAACAGACCTGCCGCGAGCGGCGACCAGACCATCACGCCGACGCCCTGGTCGACCGCGATCGGCAGGAGCTCGTATTCGGCCTCGCGCGCCTCCAGCGTGTAGTGGATCTGCTGGGCCACGAAGCGCGGCAGCTTCTCCCGCTCGGCGATGCCCAGCGCCTTCATCACGTGCCAGCCGGAATAGTTCGAGCAGCCGGCATAGCGGATCTTGCCCTGGCGCTGCAGCGTGTCGAGGGCGGACAGCGTCTCCTCGAGCGGCGTCAGCCCGTCCCATTCGTGCATCAGGTAGATGTCGATCCGGTCCGTGCGCAGCCGCTTCAGGCTGCGCTCGCATTCGCGGATGATGTGGTAGCGGGACGCTCCCTCGTCGTTCGGCCCTGGACCGATCCGCATCCGCGCCTTGCACGAGATCAGGACCTCGTCGCGCCGCCCTTCGAGCACCTCGCCCAGGATCTCCTCGGAACGGCCGAGCGAATACATGTTGGCCGTGTCGAAGAGGTTCACGCCCCCTTCGATGCAGACGTCGGCGAGGTGCCGCGCCTCGCGGACGCCCTGGGCGGCGACCTTCGCGAAGGGCCCCTCGCCGCCGAACGAGAACGTCCCCATCGCGATCGACGAGACCTTCAGGCCGGAACGGCCGAGCGTCCTGTATTCCATGTCGCTTTCCCTACCTACTCGGGCTTGCCGGCCAGCGCCTCGACGATCCGCAGGAAGGCGAGCTGCCCGGGGTCGTCGAGCGCGGCGCTTTTCTCGGCGAACATGCGGGCGCGGCCGAGCTTGCAGGGCTGCCCCTTGAAGGCTTCCAGCGTCGCCCGTGCCGCATCGGCGGCGCGTGCCGCCATGTCCTGCGGCGCGACGCCTTCCAGCGCTGCCGCGGTGCGGTCGAGACTGTCGAGGACCGTCTTGGCGCCCAGCTCGCCCTTGCCGCGCGCCATCATCGCGTCCCTGGCCGCGGCGAGCAGCGCCGGAAGCTCCGCTGCGGGAACTTCCGTCCGGCCCTTGGTCGCCTTGGCACCGGCCATGAAGCCGGTCGCCACCAGCGTGCCGTAGGAGGACGAGGAGACACGCTGGAAGGCCTTGGCGCATTCCATCAAGGCAAGCCCGACATCGTCGGGCAGATCGGCGGAGGCTGCCTCGCGAAACCCCTTCGAGACGGTGATGCCGAGATCGCCGTCGCCCAGCTGACCGTCCGCCGCGTTGAGTTCGGCCGAAGCGGCTTCCGCGCCGGCCGCCACCTCGCCGAGCGCCGCAGCGATGGCTGCCCTGTCGATCGTATCGCTGCCCATCGTTCAGCCCACGCGCCAGTAGGCGCAGGCCGCCCGCGCCTTCAGGTAGGTCTCCAGCTCGTCATCGAGCGCGATCATGGTGATGGTCGCGCCGGTCATCTCCATCGAGGTGGCGTAGCGGCCGACCAGCGGCATGACGATCTCGACACCGGCCTCGTCGAAGCGCTGCCGGACGCGTCGATACATGATGTAGAGTTCCTCGAGCGGCGTCGCGCCCAACGAGTTCACCAGCACCGACACGCGGTCGCCGCGGGCGACGGGACGATCCGCCAGGATGCGGTCGATCATCTCGTCGGTGATCGCGTCGGCGGGCTTCAGCTGGTCGCGCCAGATGCCGGGCTCGCCATGGATGCCCATGCCCATCTCCATCTCGCCCTCGCCGATGTCGAAATTCGCCTTGCCGGCCTGCGGCACGATGCAGGGCGACAGCGCCATCCCGATCGAACGGCTGGCATCGGCCGCCTTCTGGGCGATCCGGGTGACCTCGTCGAGATCGGCCATGGTGTCGGCCGCCGCGCCCGCTATCTTGAAGGCGTAGATCATGCCGGCGACGCCGCGGCGCTTCTCGGCCTCTTCCTTCGGCGCCGAGACGACGTCGTCGGCGAGCACCACCGTCGTGGTGCGGATGTCGTCCTCCATGTCGACCATCTCGCCGGCCATGTCGAAGTTCATGACGTCGCCGCCGTAATTGCCGTAGAGGCGCAGCACGCCGGCGCCGCCATTCGCCCGGCGGATGGCGCCGGCCATCTGCTCCGCCGACGGGCTGGCGAAGACGTCGCCGATGGCGCAGGCGTCGAGGAAGCCGGGGCCGACATAGCCGGTGAAGACCGGCAGATGCCCAGAGCCGCCGCCGGTCACGATGCCGACCTTGCCGGCGACCGCACCACCGGCGCGAGCGATGACCCGGCGCTCGAGCTGGGCGTAGAATTCCGGATGCGCGGCAGTGAAGCCCTCCAGCATCTCGTCGACATAATGGCCCGGGTCGTTCAGGATCTTCTTCACGCGTTCATCTCCCAGTGTTCAGACGGCAGCGCGCGCCAGGCGCTCGCGCCGCACGCGATAGCGGTCGGTCAGGATAGGCAGGCCGGTGCCGACGATGATCAGCAGGCCGACGACCACCTTCTGCCAGTAGGACGGCACGCCGGCGCTGAGCAACGACGTGTTGATCATGGTGATGACCAGCGCGCCGAGCAGGGCGCCGGTCACCGTACCGTGGCCGCCGGCAATGCGCGCGCCGCCGAGGACGACGGCGGCAATGACGTTCAGCTCGGTGCCGACGAGGTCGAACGGATTGGCCATCCGCGACAGGGTCATGTGCGTCATGCCCGCCAGGCCGGCTATCGCGCCGGCGATGACGTAGATCCAGATCTTCACCCGCGCCACGTCGATGCCGATGCGCCGGGCGCCCTCCTCCGACCCGCCGATGGCGTAGATCTTCCGCCCGAACAGCGTGAAGTTCATGAGGATGGCGACGAAGATGGTGACCCCCACCAGCACGACGAAGGAGAGCGGCAGCGAGACGAGCTGACCGACGGCGTTCTCCATCCGCACGATCATCGTGCGCGCGAAGCTGATGACGTTGCGCGGCACGCCGGTCAGGTAGGTCGTCCCGACGAAGGTCAGCAGCGCACCGCGGAACAGGCTCAGCGTGCCGAGGGTGACGATCAGTGTCGGCAGCCCGAGACCGCCGATGAGCAGGCCGTTGATCAGGCCGAGGGCGGCGCCGATCAGCGCGCTCGCCAGGAACAGGCCGACGATCGGCACGTCGACGTCGATGCCGAGCACCAGCGTCATCGTCGTATACATCGCGAAGGCGCCGATCGCCGTGAAGGACACGTCGATGCCGCCCGAGGCGAGCACCATCATCACGCCGAGCGCGAAGATGCCGGTCACCAGCGAGTTGCGCAGGAGATCGACAAGGGTCGCGACGGACAGGAAGCCGGGATTGGTCATGCCGATCGCGAGCGCGAAGACCAGCGCCATCAGGAGTACGACGCCCTGGGCAGAGCCGAGAATCTTGGACAGTCCGTGCATCAGCTCCGTCCCTCCTTCGTCACTTCCGCCTGGATCCGGTCTTCGTCGACCGCTTCGGCGTCGAAGCTGGCGGTGATCCGCCCCTTCACCATGACCAGCACGCGGTCCGACAGGGCCATGGCCTCGCCGATGTCGTCGGTGACGACCATCACGGCGGTGCCCGCGCGGCTGAGCGCCAGCAGGATCTCGTGGATCTCGCGCTTGG
The DNA here is from genome assembly GCA_036252795.1 of Aurantimonas sp. Taxonomy (GTDB): domain Bacteria; phylum Pseudomonadota; class Alphaproteobacteria; order Rhizobiales; family Rhizobiaceae; genus Aurantimonas. Next base: position 7,591 of record DASYHY010000276.1, read on the forward strand.
ACCCGATATCGACCCCGACGGTCGGACCATTGAGGATGATCAGGCGCGGGTCGCGCTCCATCCACCGGGCGAGCACGACGCGCTGCTGGTTGCCGCCGGACAGCGTCGCGACGGGCGGCTCGACGCCGGGCGTCTTGATCCGCAACTTCTCGACCGCCTTGCGCGCCTGCGCCTTCAGCCTGCTGCGGCTGAGGAGACCGCGGTCCTTCAGGATCGCGACGGTGATGTTGTCGCCGATCGGCTGGTCGAGGAAGAGGCCTTCCGTCAGCCGGTCCTCCGGCACGTAGGCGATGCCGGCGTCCATCGCCTGCCGCGCGCTGTTCAGGACGACGGGCCGGCCATCGATCTCGATCCGGCCTTCGTCCGGCGCCATCAGGCCGAACAGCGACAGCGCGAGCTCGGTCCGGCCGGACCCCAGGAGGCCGACGACGGAAACGATCTCGCCGGGACGCAGATCGAGGTCGATGCCCGCATAGTCGCCGCGCCGCGTCAGCTGCCGCGTCGTCAGGAAGGGCTGCGCCTTCGGCGCCTCCTCGCGCGACAGGCGCTGCGTCTCGACCTCGCGCCCGGTCATCTCGCGAGCGAGCCGCCTGCCGTCGAACGCCTCGGCGGGGCCTTCGGCCACGACCTCGCCGTCACGCAGGATGGTGATGGTGTCGCAGAAGGCGAACACCTCCTCGGTCTTGTGGCTGACGAACAGGAAGGCGACGCCCTCGGCCTTCAGCGCCGCGATGATCTCCGCGAGATGATGCACCTCGCTGCGGGTCAGCGCCGTCGTCGGCTCGTCCATGACGATGATGCGCGCCTGGTTCGCGAGCGCACGGGCAATCGCCACGAGTTGCTTGGAGGCAACCGGAAGGGACTCGACAAGGACGCCGGGATCGATGTCGACCTGCATCCGTGCCAGCGTCTCGCGAGCGATGCGCTTCTCCTCGCCGCGCCGGTGCCAGCGCTCGCCCGCGGCGACGAACTTGAGGAAGGCGATGTTCTCCGCGACCGAGAGGTTCGGGAACAGCGAGAAATCCTGGTAGATCACCGACAGTCCGGCGGCAATCGCCTGGCGTGGGTCGCCCGACAGATCGTGTCCGGCGATCCTGGAGGTGCCCGCGTCGCTGCCGACCACGCCCGAGAGGATCTTGATCAGCGTCGACTTGCCGGAGCCGTTTTCGCCGGCAAGGCAGCGCACCTCCCCCGGCATGAGCGACAGACCCACATCCTCGAGCACCCGCACCGACCCGTAGGCCTTGCGGATTCCGGTCATTGAGAGGATGGGCTCGGCCATTTGCGTCTCCGGTGTACTGCGGACGAAGGGCCGCCACCGGGACGGGTGGCGGCCCTTCAGCTGTCGTCAGAAGTCGTATTCGTCCATGTTGTCGGCGGTCACGTCGACCCAGGCCTGGCCGGTGACGACCTTGCCGTCCACCGTGACCTCGTTGTAGCCCTCGACACCGAGGTCGTCGCCGGTCGCGACGGTCTCGCCAGCCAGCGCCTTCTCGGCCAGGACGTTCATCGCATAGCCGGCCTTGGCCGGATCCCAGAACGAGATCATGTCGATCTCGCCGGTCTCCAGATAGGGTCCCGACACCGACGGCAGGCTGGTGCCGACGATCGACACCTGGTCGCTCACGCCGGCTTCCTCGACGGCCAGCGCCGCGCCGACGACGTCCTCGCCGGCCGAGCCCTGGATGCCCTTGAGGTTGGGATAGGTGCGCAGCAGCTCGCGGGTCTTCTGGTAGGCTTGCTGCTGCTGCTCGGCCGATTCCTGCTTGCCGCCGACCAGCGTCATGTTCGGATAGTTCGCCTCCTGATAGGCGATCGCCGCATCGACCCAGGAATTGTGGGTGACGGAGGTGAGATAACCGACGAACACGGCATATTCGCCCTCGCCGCCCATCTCCTGCGCCAGGCGCTCCATCAGATGCTCGCCATAGGCCGCGTTGTCGAAAGCCTCGAGATCGTAGGTGATGTTCTGCAGCGTCGCGCCCTCATGAGCGACCACCACGATGTCGTTCTCCAGGGCGCGGGCGAGGACCGGCTCCAGGGTCTGCGGCGAGTTCGGCACCACGTTGATGGCGTCGACGCCGCGCGCGATCAGATCCTCGATCAGCTGCACCTGCAGGGCGGCGTCCGCCGTCGCGGCGCCGACCTGGGTGGCGTTGTTGCCGGTCGCTTCGGCATATTCCTGGACGCCTTCTTCCATGCGGTTGAACCAGGCGATGCCGGACAGCTTGACGACGGTCACCATCTCCTTGGCGTCCTGTGCGCCGACCGTGCCGGCATAGCCGGCGACCAGCGTCGACGTCAGCAATGCGCCCGCCAGGGCGCCCTTGATAGTGCGGTTCATGTGTCACTCTCCCTTGATGTGGCATCTCCCGATGCCGGTTGATCGCTCATGCCGCCTTGCGGCTGCATCAGGTGGCGCGTCTGCTCGTAGAGCGCGCGATAGATGCGAAAGCCCCGATCGTAGGTGTCGGCATGACCCGCACGGGGTTCGATCCGTCCCTCGACAGGGTTCCAGCGGTCGATATCGGCGGGCGCCGCATCACCGACGCCGACAGCCGCGAGGAAGGCATTGCCGAAGCTGGCGCCGATGGTCTGGCGTCGCAGGATCTGTGCCTCGCCGCTCGCGTCGGATACCGCCTGCGACCAGACGGGGTTCTTCGTGCCGCCCCCAACGGCCGATATCTCTTCAGGCCGGTTTCCGACCTCGCCATAGGTCTCCAGCACATGCCGCACGCCGTAGGCGATGCCTTCCAGGACACCGCGAAACACGTCGCCGCGGCTGTGGGTGAGGTCGAGCCCGAAAATCATCCCCTTGGCATGGGGATCGTGCAGCGGCGTGCGCTCGCCTGAAAAATACGGCAGCACGATCAGTCCCTTGGCGCCTGCGGGCGAGGCGGCGGCCTCTGCCGCGAGCTGCCCCATCGCCGTGCCTTCCGGGAGATCGCGGGCGAACTGCTCGCGGAACCACTGCGTCAGCGTCCCGCTCGTTGCCAGACCCGACATCGAGGCGTGCTGGCCGGGAAACAGCCAGGGCGCCGACCAGAGCCTGCGGTCGTATACCGGCGCCGCGGTGACCAGGATGATGAAGATCGTCGAGCCATACATCAGCATCATCTGGCCCGGCTGGAACACGCCGACGCTGACCGCCTCGGCGGCCGCATCGATCGTCCCGGCGATGACGGGCGTGCCGGGCGCAAGGCCAGTCTCGGCAGCGGCGCCGGCAGTCACCGTACCGGCGATCTCCGACGACCAGAGCAGTTCCGGCAGGCGCTCCCGCTCGACGATGCCGGCGCACAGATCGTCGGCCCAGTCGTGCCTGGCAGGGTCGTAGAGCGGCGAGAAGCTGGCGGCGGAATAGTGGTCCAGCACGCGCCGCCCCGTCAGACGCTCGACGAGGAAGGTGGTCGAGTTCACGAAGGCCGCGGCGTTTTCGTAGATTTCGGGTCGGTTGCGCTTCAGCCAGAGGATCTTGGGGCCGACCGACTGCGAGGTCAGGGAATTGCCCGTGCGCTCGAGCAGCGTTTCGGCCCCGATCCGGTCGGTCAGTTCGGCGATCTCTTCATGCGCCCTGGTATCGACGCCGTAGAGGACGGCGTTCATCAGCGGCCGGTTGTCGGCGTCCACCGGCAGCATGCATGGGCCGATGCCGCTGGCGCCGACGGCGCGGAACGCCTCCGCCGGCAGGCCGCATTCGGCCACCAGCTGCCGCGCGATCGACGCGAACTCGCCCCACCAATCCTTCTCGGGATCGTGCTCGGCCCATCCCGGCTGCGGCACGATCATCCGGTGCGAGCGGTTCGTCGCAGCCAGCACCTCGCCCGTCTCGGAAACGACGACGCCCTTGCTCTGGTACGTACCGACGTCGATGCCGAGATAGGCGCGGGTCACGTATAGAGATCCCGGTCGAGATCGAAGCCGGAGGTCATTCGCGCGATCGCCCCGACCACCAGCCCCGTCAGGCCGGCCAGATCGTCCAGATCGCAGACTTCCAGCGACGTGTGGGTGTACCGGCTCGGAAAGCACAGGTCGATGCAGGCGACACCCTCGCCCACCAGCTGGACGTACGACGAGTCGGTGAGCGCGCCGACATGGGCGGTGCGCTGCAGGGCGATCCCCTCCTCCTGCGCCGTCCGCGCGACGAGCGCCGTCAGGGCCGGATGCGGGATGGTGCCGTTCAGCGTGCCGCGGCCGTGGAAGGAGTAAAGGCTCATGGCCGGACCGGCGCCCAGAGCGACCTCGCCCCGGTGCACCATGTCCGGCGTGTCAGCGGTCAGCGCCAGGTCGAGCTGGATGGCGATGTCCGGCTGCAGCGCCTGCGCCGCCACCATCGCACCGCGCAGGTTGAACTCCTCGAGCACCGCGAAGACGAAATGGATCGTCGGGCGCGGCTGGACGTCCTTCAGGAGCCGCGCCGCCTCCATAACGACGGCGCAGCCCGCCCGGTCGTCGACGGAGGTGCCGGCGACGCGGTTCTCGCTGAGATGCAGGACGCGCGGCTCGTAGACCACCGGCGTGCCGATCTCGATGCCGAGTTCGCGGGCGGCCGCCGCGGAGTCGACGCCGACGTCGATGAAGAGGTCGCCATAGGGCGTGACCTTGTACTTCTCCTCGGGCGGCGTCGCGTGATGGCTCTTGTTGGCGATGATGCCGCGTACGTCGCGCCCCTCGCCGACGCAGAACAGCACGCACTGGGCGGCCAGCGCCTTCTCCGGAACGCCGCCGAGCCGCTCGATGCGCACCAGCCCGTTCGGCTCGATCTTGCGGGTGACGAAGCCGAGTTGGTCGGTATGGGCGAACAGCATGACGCTCGGCGCGCCTTCCTCGCCCGGCAGCGTCGCGATCAGGTTGCCCAGCCGGTCGGTCCGCGAGGTCAGGCCCGTCTCTCCCAGCCTGGCGGCGATGTGCCTGCGGACGCGATCCTCGTGCCCCGACAGGCCCGGGATCATCATCAGGTCGGCGACGAGGTCGCGCAGTCTGTCCTTCATCGAATGGATGCCTTTCGGAAACGGGGTCGCAATCGGCCGAGCCCGCCTTCCATCAGTGCCCGCAGGGACATGACGATGATCAGGAGGCCGCCGAAGAAGAGATCGCGGGCGAAGGCCGAGAAGGCCAGGAAGTTCAGCCCGGAGGAAATGAGCTGCAGGGTGATCACGGCGAGGACCACCCCCACGGTCGAGCCGAACCCGCCGAACGGGCTCACCCCCGCCAGGATGTTGATCAGGATGACGAGCAGGAGATAGGAGCCGCCGTAGTCGGCGTTGGCCGAATTCACGCGCGCCAGGATGACGAGACCGGCGATCGAGGCGATCAGGCCCGCGATCGCGTAGACGCGGATGATCAGCGACTTCTCGCCGATGCCGGCGAAGCGTGCGGCGGTCGCGTTCGCGCCGAAGAGCCGGGCACGCATGCCCGTCGCCGTGAAGCGCAGGAGCATGCCCAGCGCCAGCGCGGCGACGGTGAAGACGACCAGCGGCATCGGGATGGCGCCGCCGATGGACCAGTTGCCCCACGCGCCGTACCAGGCAGGAACGCCTGTAATGGCCGGGCCCCGGGTGATGACGATGCCGATACCGCTGAACAGCTGCAGCGTACCGAGCGTCGCAAGGATCGGCGGCAGCCGCAAATAGGCGATGAGGCAGCCGTTGAGGACGCCGCAGGCCAGGCCCGTCAGCAGTCCCGCCGGGATCGCCAGCCAGGCGAACTCGGGCCCGGCGCGCAGCAGCAGTGCCGCGACGATCGAGGCGAGATTGGCGATCGCCACAACCGAAAGATCAATGCCGCCGCTGATCATCGTCGGCAGGACCGCGAGCGCCAGCAGCCCGAATTCCGGGAACTGCGACCCCATCGAGTTCAGGTTGGCGACCGAGAGGAAGTTCGGCGTCGTGACCGCCAGGACGACGAAGATCGTCAGGGTCAGCACCCCGAGGCCGACGAGATAGGAGCCAGTGGAGTCGCGCCGGGTGCTCATCGCCCTACCTCAATCGCCCCGGGCGGCCTTGGCAAGCCGCATGAACTCCGCCGCGCGTTCGCCGTCGACCGGATTCCAGGTATCGCCGTCCACCTTGAGCGACGAGCCGACGATGCAGCCATCGGCGACCTTCAGGACATCCTCCACCGTGGCGTGCTTGACCCCGGTATTGGCGAGGACGGGGGTCGTCGGCAAGACCTTCTTCACGGAGATGAGGTCCGTCATCTCGGCGGCCTCGCCGGTAATCGCGCCGGACACCAGAATGGCATCGGGGATCGACGAGAAGACCGCGGAACGGGCGCGGTCGGCCAGGTCCCGCCGGTCGAGCGACCAGGCGAATTCCGCCGAAACGTTGGCCAGCATCGCCACGTCCGGCCGGTGCAGCCGGTCGCGGTACCGCATCGCCTCGCCGGCGTTCGGCGTCCACGGCCCCATGTCCGAGGCATAGGTGCCGGTCAGGATCTCGCGCAGGAACGATGCGCCCGTCGCCGCCGCCAGGGCGACCGAGGCCATCGGATCCCATAGCACGTTGACGCCGAAGGGCTTCTCGATCTCGGCGCGAAGCTGGCCGATCACATAGGCCATGGTGGCGGTCGAGGCCGTATCGACCCTCAGCTCGTAGGGCCGGTCGTTCTCGTTGCCGAACATCACCGCATCGACGTCGGCGGCCTGCAGCGCCCGCAGATCGCGCCGCGCCGCCTCAACGATCGCCGCCACGCCGCCCTCGCTGTCGTAGAGCGGGGCGCCGGGAAGCGGCAGGAGGTGGACCATCGCGATGACGGGCTTGCGCTCGCCGAACAACTTCCTGAATTTGGTCATGAACGCCTGGATCCCGTTCCTCTTTCGCCGCGGCCGCCGCGGATCAGATCAATGAAGTTCGACCCGCTCGACGAGCAGGCGATAAGGCTCGAGCCGGGCGGCAGCTGCCCGGTCGGTGACGAGGAGGTCGACCGCATCGAGGCCGCAGACCGGCACCGGTGCACGTCGACCGAACTTGGAATGGTCGGCAAGGAGGATCGTGCGGGCGGCACGGGTGATGCCGCAGCGCTTGACCTCGGCTTCTTCTGCCGTCGAATTGGAGATTCCCTCCGGATCGACGGCATCGGCTGCCAGAAGGAAGATGTCGCAGGACAGCTCGGAAAGCGCCCGCAGCGCCCACTCGCCGACGACGCTGTAATAGCCGTTGCGCACCTCTCCCCCGAGAAGCGAGACGCGGGTCTCCCCCGCGGCGGCGGCCTCGGCGATCTTGAGGTCCATCGCGAACACATGCATCGGCCGGCCCGCAAGGGCGCGGGCGGCGGCCAGCGTCGTCGTGCCGGAATCGACGAGGACGCGCTGGCCATCCTGCAGCCGACGGGCCGCAGCCGCGCCGATGCGCGCCTTCGCCGCCTGGTGGAGGCGCAGTTTTTCCATGAACAGGGGTTCTGACGGCCCGCCTTTGCCCGGCGCCAGCACGCCGCCGTGGGTCCGCGCGGCCAGCCCCGCCCGCGAGAGCACCTCCAGATCGCGGCGGGCCGTCGGGCCGGAGATTGCAAAATGCTCAACCAGCTCGCCGACCGTCATCTGGCCGCGCGCCGCGATGAGCTCCGCCATGCGTTGATGACGCTCCTGAGGAAAACGCACCTGCTGCCGATCCGGCTTTGCCATGACATGATCATTAATGATCATATTGGCGGCGTCAACTCGGTCGCCGCAGGCAGGTGTGGATAGGCGCCGACCTGTCGCCTCGGCACCAGCGAGGTCGGGCCGCGTACCAACCCCGTGCTGAGCCACATGCACGATCGTCGTGCCGAGAAGGCTGCCACAGGGGGCCCGGCACAGGCCCACGCGCCCGATCAGCCGCCGTGTTGCTGCACAGGCTGCGTTCCTATATCCTATAGAAAACGCCACAGCGTTGGTTTCATGTCACGTCATTCCAGTGAGCCGTTTCCGTTCGCGCGCCTGATGGACCTCGACGCACGTCGGCCCACGTACCCGAAGTCGCTCGTCGAGATGGCCTACGAGCAGCTGCTGTCGATGCTCGTCACGATGAAGATCGCGCCGGGCGCGCACATCGGTATCGAGGCACTCGCGAGACAGCTGCAGATCTCCCAGACGCCAATCCGCGAGGCGCTCACGCTGCTGGAGGCGCAGAAACTCGCCTACAAGATACCCAATGTCGGATTCCGGGCGGCCAACCTGCTGACGCCCGAGGACGTCGTCTCCCTCTTCGAGATCCGCCTTATGCTCGAGCCGGCCATGGCTGCGCTGGCGGCGGAGCGAGCCAGCGACGAGATGCTGCAGACGCTGGTTTCGCTGGCGCAGGAGATGGCGCAGGCATCAAAAGGCAGCGACGTCGCCTATGCGCAGTTCGCGGAGGGCGATGCCCGGCTGCACCATCTCATCGCCAAGGCCAGCGGCAATCGCTTCATCGCCGAGACCATCGAGGGGCTCCACGTCCACCTCCACATCTTCCGGTTTCTGATCAACACCAACGCGACCGAGAAGGCCTTGCAGGAACATGCCGTCCTGATCGAGGCGCTCCTGGCCCGCGACGCCGCAGCGGCCGAGGCGGCGATGCGCGCGCATCTGCGGGCATCCCGGCAACGGATGGACAGCGTCATGACTCCCGGCGATGCCGCCGACGAGGCGCCGCGCAAGCGGTCGACAGCGGCCACGCCCCGCCGGGCTCGCGGCGGAGCGCGAAAAGGAACCCGGCCGGGCGCGGCCGCGTCGATTGACAGCTAACCAGCCCCCACCTATCCTATATGATATATGCTTGGTTCGGGAGGCCAGGCAGGTCGGCTTGCCGGCCGCAGGGGTTCGGCGGGCCAGCGCCGACGGTACCGGGAGGAAGACTACATGGCTCTGCCACTGGAGGGCATCAGGGTCCTCGACATTTCTCAAGTCATGGCCGGGCCGTTCTGCTGCATGCTGCTGGGCGACATGGGCGCGGACGTCATCAAGATCGAGCCGCCGGAGACCGGCGATTCCACGCGTCACTCGATGGGCTTCCGGCTGAAGGGCACCGACAGTCCGGGCTTCCTGGCGCTCAACCGCAACAAGCGCAGCATCACGCTGGACCTCAAGTCCGAAGAGGGCCGCGAGGTGCTGTATGCGCTCGTGAAGACCGCCGACGTCCTCGTGGAGAATGCACGCCCCGGCGTGGGCGCCCGGCTGGGCATGGATTACGAGACGCTGCGCGCGATCAATCCCCGGCTGGTCTATGCGAGCATTTCCGGCTTCGGCCAAACCGGCCCCTGGGCGCAACGGCCGGGCTTCGACCTCATCGCGCAAGCCGTGTCGGGCGTGCTCAGCTCCAACGGTTTTCCGGACATGGAGCCAGCGAAGAACTCGATCCCGATCGCCGATCTGGGCGCTGCGATGTTCACCAGCTACGCCATCCTGAGCGCGATCATTGGACGTCAGACCTCCGGCGAAGGGCAGTACATCGACGCTTCCCTGTTCGAGGCGGCCATGGCGCTGTCGATATGGGAGACGACCGAACTGTGGGGCACGGGCCGGCCCCCGGTCCCGATCGGCTCGGCGAACCGGATGTCGGCCCCCTACCAGGCGGTCGCGGCATCGGACGGCTGGTTCGTCATCGGCGCGGCGAACCAGGGTCTGTGGCTGAAGCTGATCAAGGTGCTGGGCGTAGAGCATCTGCAGGAAGACGAGCGCTACGCCACCAATGCCGCCCGGGTCGTCAACCGTCTGGCGCTGATCGAGGAACTGGCGCCGACATTCGTCACCCGCACCAGGGAAGCGTGGATCGAGGCGCTTCTGGCGGCTGGCGTTCCGGCGGCTCCGATCCTCGACTACGGCGAGGCCGTGGAAAGCGAGCAGGCGGATGCGCGCGACATGGTTCAGATGGTGCCACACCCGGTCGAGGGTGAGTTCCGCGCCCTCGGTTTTCCGGTCAAGCTCAGCGGCACGCCCCAGCAGGTGCGCCGGCCTCCGCCGCTGCTGAACGAACATGAGGACGAGATCATGGCGGAACTCGCCGACAGGGGCCTGATCGGCACCGCGCGAAAGGCCGCCGAATGACCGCGCCCTGCATCCACTTCGAGAAGGCCGGCGCCGTCGCCCATATCCGCTTCGATAATCCCCAGGCATTCAACGCCCTGACCAGCCAGATGTGGCTCGACATGCGCGATGCCGCCCGCGCGGCGGCGGCCGACCCGGAGATACGGGTGGTGACGTTCCGCGGAGTGGGCGGTAAGGCCTTCGTCTCCGGGACCGACATATCCGGCTTCACCAAGTTCACCAGCGGCGCCGACGGCATCGCATACGAAACCCGGATCGACGACTGCATGCGTGCGCTCGACGAGATCCCCGCGACGACCATCGCCATCGTCGACGGCTGGGCCGTCGGCGGCGGGCTTAACATCGCCGCCGCCTGCGACTTCCGCATCGCGACGCCCGATGCGCGCTTCGGCTCGCCCATCGGGCGAACCCTCGGCAACTGCCTGTCCCCTCTGACGCTCGCCCGCATCGGCGGCGCGATCGGCGTGTCGATCGCCAGGCGGATGGTGCTGCTCGGCGAGATCATCCACGCCTCGGAATTGCAGCAGACGGGCTTCCTGCTGAAGATGGTGGAGCGGGATGCTCTCGACGGCGAGGTCGAGGCGGTCTGTGCGCGGGCCGCCGAGAACGCGCCTTTGACGACCCGCGCGGTCAAGGAGATGCTGCGCCGCATGTCCCTGGAAGACCTGCCGCACGCCGACGAGCTTGTCGAGCAGGTCTACGGGAGCGAGGATTTCAAGCGCGGGGTCGAAGCCTTCATGGCTCGCACGAAGAAGGTACCCGCATGGACCGGGCGATGACGCAGGCAGCCTGACCGGGTGTTCCGTCGCTCGCGGGGAGGCAGGCGGCGGATCGAAGATCCTGGTCAGCCGGTCGAACGACAGGGGTGAATCGAGGGAGGAGCAGGCGATGAGCCAGACTGGCGATCAGCGGATAGGTTTCATCGGCATCGGACTGATGGGGGAGGCGATGGTCCGCCATCTCCTGGACCTCGGATACAGGGTGACGGTGTGGAACCTCGAGCCGGAAAGGCTCGAGACGGTGGTTCCGCATGGGGCGGTCGCGGCCGAATCGCCCGCGGCAGTCGCCCGCGACAGCGACATCGTCATGCTGTGCGTGCTGAACATGGCGGCTGTCGAGCGCTGCATCTTCGCCGACGACGGCGTGGCCGCGGCTGGAAAGGGACCTGCCGTCATCGTCGATTTCTCCACCGCCGATCCGGAAGGAACGCGGGAGGCGGCGGCGAAACTCAAGGCGATGACGGGAGCCAGCTGGGTCGACGCGCCGGTCTCCGGCGGCCCGCAGCTCGCGCGCACCGGCCAGATGACCGTCATGGCCGGCGGGTCGCAGGACGATTTCGACAGGGTCAAGCCAATCATCGAACGCATGTCCGGCAACCTGACGCTGATGGGCCCGGTCGGAGCCGGGCAGACCACGAAGATCCTCAACCAGGCGATCGTCGGCACCGGATACGTCCTCATGGCGGAAGCGCTGATGCTGGCCGAGGCCGCCGGCATCGACGCGGCGCGCCTGCCGCAGTGTCTCGCCGGCGGTCACGCCGACAGCAGCCTGTTGCAGCGACTCTACCCGCAGATGCAGCAACGCGCCTTCGATCCTCCCTCGAGCTATGCCCGGCAGCTGCTGAAGGATCTCAAGGCGGTGTCGGAGTTCTCCCGGGGGCTCGGCCTCGACCTGAAGGTGATCGAGCAGGGGGTGCAGCGTTACAAGGACTACGTCGCGCTGGGGCACGAGATGACGGATTCCGCAGCCGTCGTGAAGCTCTACGAGCACGACGCCGCCGAACGCGGCGCCTCGAAGCTTTGAGCGGCGTGTCGGCACCGGCCATTCCGACCGGTCGGCGCGATCGCCAGGGCGAGGATCGCGTCGGCGAGATCGGCGAGCCGGCACGGCCTCCTCTCCTGATCCTGTCTGCGAACCCACGGCCATGACCGGGCTGACCGCCCGCCCTGCGGCTGTCATCGACGCCCATCATCATGTGTGGGACCTCACCAACGACCTGCCGTGGCTCAAGAAGGAGCGGATCCCCTTCCGCTACGGCGACTATTCGTCGATCTGCC
>DASYHY010000277.1:0-20171 GCA_036252795.1 Aurantimonas sp.
TGCCAGCTCTCGTCGCTGTTGGAGCGGATGTCGGCACTGCCGCGGGCGATCGGCTGGCGGGTCTCGACGTCGAACGCATAGGCGTTGATGTTGAGGATCAGATTGGAGACCTTCTGGACCGAGCCGATGACGGCGATGTCCGCCCCGACTTCCTTCGCGAAGGTGAGGCCGCAATTGCCGCAGCTCTCCAGATGGTGGGAGCGCGCTCTGTCGCGGACCGGCGCGATGTCGACGATCTCGTAGCCCTCGAGCCCGTCGATCGCCTCGCGCAGACGCGGCGCCATCGTCTCGAGCCGCGCCTGCTCGGCGGGGTTCTTGCCCATCATCGAGCCCTCGAGACTGGAATCGATCAGCTCGAAGTCGAAGACGGCCACCGCGCGATCGGCCGCAAGCGCCGGCATCGCAAGGAGTGCCGCGAGGACGAGAACAACGGGAAAAAGTCGCGCTTGTCTTCGCACGCGGGCTTCGCGACACAATGGGAATTCGATCATCCCGGTTCTCCTTGACGAACGACCCACCGTCGACGGGCGAGATTTAGCGTGAAGGCTTGCGGGGAGCAAAGACGATTTCGGAAGAAGGGCTTGCGCTGAAAGCGTGCGCCTCGGGAGGAAGTGCCATGCACGCGACGCTCAGAAATACGTTCGGATCCCTCATCCTCGGCGCCGCGATGCTCGCGCCGATGCATGGCGCCGCCCTGGCACAGGATGCCGCGCCGGCACCCGCCGCCGGCGCCGCCACGCCCGGCCAGCAGCAGATGCAGGCGGTGCGGATCGGTTTCCTGCGGACCTACGAAAGGACGCTGGCGCTGTCGGTGCTGGACATCCCGCCGGAGGACATCGGCCTTGCCGGCGCCAATGTGGCGATCGCCGACAACAACACGACCGGCTCCTTCATGGGCCAGAACTTCGAGCTCGAAGTGGTCACGCTGGCGCCGGGCGACGACGTCGCGGCGCCCGGCCGACAGATGCTGGCGGACGGGATCCAGTACATCGTCACCGACCTCTCGGCCGAGGACACGCTGACCGTCGCCGATCTGGCGGCGGAGACGGACACGCTGGTGTTCAACGCCGGGGCGCTGGACGACCGGCTGCGGGGCGAGGCATGCCGGGCGAACATGCTGCACACGGCGCCGTCGCGCGCGATGCTCACCGACGGCCTCGCGCAATACCTGATGTGGAAGCAGTGGCGGAACTGGGCGCTCGTCGCCGGCGAGCACGAGGGCGACCAGCTCTTCGCCGAGGCGATGAAGCGCTCGGCGACCAAGTTCGGCGGAACGATCGTCGGCGAGAAAATCTTCGAGGACGCCGGCGGCGCGCGGGCGACGGATTCCGGCCAGGCGCTGGTCCAGCGCCAGATCCCGGTCTTCCTGCAGGACCTGCCGGATCACGACGTGCTCCTCGTGGCCGACGAGAGCGAAGTGTTCGGCACCTATGTCCCCTGGCGCACGTGGGTACCGCGGCCGGTCGCCGGCACCGCCGGCCTGACGGCGGGCTCCTGGCACCCGGCGAGCGAGCAATGGGGCGGCGCGCAGATCCAGAACCGCTTCGAGGACATGGCGGGCCGCCGCATGCAGTCGAAGGACATGCAGACCTGGACCGCGATCCGGGTCATCGGCGAGGCGGCCTCGCGCACGCAGTCCACCGATCCCGCGGCGATCGCGGAGTTCATCAAGAGCGACGATTTCGCCATCGCCGCCTTCAAGGGCCAGCGCCTGACCTTCCGCGACTGGAACTGGCAGCTGCGCCAGCCGGTGCTCCTCGCCACCGAGGATTCGGTCGTGTCGGCCTCGCCGCAGGAAGGCTTCCTGCACCAGGTGTCGGAACTCGACACGCTCGGCATCGACGAGCCGGAGAGCGAGTGCAGCTTCGACGACTAGGTGCCGGCTCCAGCTGCCCGGTCGGGAACTTGACGCGACAGGTCGCACGGCGTTTGTCGGCGTGCGAGAATGGGGCGGAGGCCTTTCCGGCCTCCGCGTCTCCGCAACCCGTCGCAACAGGATTGGCCGCCGCGTTCCCGTGTCCCTCAAAGCCCGCCTCGCCGTCACGCTGACCCTCGCCTTCCTCGTCATCCTGACGATCGGCGGCGTGCTGACCTTCCGGCAGGCGACGCAGAACATCGCCGCCGAGCTCAATGCCGCGCGCAGCGTCGCCAACAACCGCGTCGCGCAGCTCATCGCCGAACTGCCCGCTTCCCGCGATGTCCCCGGCAGGCTGGCGAACTTCGTGCGCGCCTTCAACGGCGACCGCCACGTCCAGATCCTGCTGATCGATTCCACCGGCGCCGTGCGCGACTACTCGCAACCGGCACAGGATGCCGGCGCCCTGCCGGACTGGTTCGTCAGCCTCCTCGCCCCCGATCCTTCGGTGACGGTGATGCCGCTTTCCGGGAGCGCCCTGCCGATGACCGGCGCGGTGGTCTCCATCGACCCGCGCAACGAGCTTGCCGACACCTGGACCGATCTGTCGATCAGCTTCGCGATCCTGGTGCTGTTCGTGCTCATCGCCTTCGCCGCGGTCTGGATCGTCGCCGACCGCGCCTTGCGGCCGCTGGACGCGATCCAGACAGGCTTCGGACGCATCGGCGGCGGCGAGTACGGCACCGGCATCGAGCCCGTCGGCCCGCCGGAGATGCGCGCCCTCGCCGCGGGCTTCAACCGCATGGCGAGCCAGCTCGACGAGGTCTCCGCCCGCAACCGTCGCCTCTCGGAGCAGTTGCTGCGGCTGCAGGACGAGGAGCGCGCCGATCTGGCGCGCGATCTTCACGACGAGGTGGGCCCGCTGCTCTTCGCCATCGACGTCGACGCCTCTTCCGTCGCGCGGCTGGCGAAAGGCGACCCGGCGAAGCGACCGCTCGCGGAGCGCGCCGAAGCGATCAAGGCGGCGGCCCACCAGGCCCGGCGCGAGGTCCGCCGCATCCTCGGGGGCCTCAGGCCGGGTCTCCTGCCCGGCCTCGGCCTCAAGGCCGCCGTCGAGACCATGCTGGACGAACTCGCCCGGCGCCATCCCGCCGTTGCCTTCAATGCCGACATAGCCGAAGGCGACTGGGGCGGGGCGACCGAGACGCTGCTGCAGCGGGCGATCCGCGAGGCCATCTACAATGCCTTGCGGCACGGCAATCCGACGCGGATCACGGTGCGCGTCTCCCTCAAGGGATCGCGCCTGCATTTCGAGGTCGTGGACGACGGCGGCGGTCTGCCCGCCGGCGGTACGGCCGGCGGCTTCGGCCTGATCGGCATGCGCGAACGGATCGAGGCGGCCGGCGGCGAGTTGTCGGTGTCGCAGGTGCCCCTGCCGCCCGGCGTGCGACTGGCGGGCACCCTGCCCCTGGCCGACCGCGCCGGGTCGGACGATGTGGCAGAGGAAGGGGGAAGAGCGGCATGAAGATCCTGATCGTCGACGACCACACGGTGGTGCGCGATGGCGTGCGGCGGCTGGTCGAGGTGCTGCCGGAAACCGAAATCGCCGAGGCCGAGAGCCCGTCGGAGGCGCTGGCCGCCTTCCGGCGCTTTCGACCGGACGTCGTCGTCCTCGACATCAACCTGAAGAACGGCAGCGGCCTCGACGCGCTGCGGCGGCTGCGGGCCGACGACCCCAAAGCGCGGGTCGTGGTCTTCTCGATGTATTCCGACATCGTCTACGCCGTGTCGGCGCAGCGCGACGGCGCGCTCGGCTACGTCTCGAAGAGCGCGCCGTCGGACGAACTCCTCGTGGCGATCGAGAAGGCCTACGACGGCGAGACCTATGTCGACAGCGAGACGGCCGCGATGATGGCCGATCATCAGGCGAGCGGCGGCGGTGCGCGCGAACTCTCGCGGCGCGAGCTGCAGATCCTCCACATGCTCGGCGAGGGCAAGAGCCTCGCCGACATCGCCGACGGTCTCGGGGTCGCCTACAAGACCATTGCCAACACCTCGACCCGGATGAAGGAGAAGCTGGGCGTCGAGCGCACTTCCGATCTCGTGCGCTTCGCCATCGAGACGAAGGGCGGCCGGATGCTGGGTCGGGAAACCTCGTGAGGCTCGGTCTCGCGGGGAAGAAGGGAACTTGTCCCGTTGTCCCTGCTGGATTTTCCGGGCTACCTACCTGCAACGGTCGTTTCCCGGCTCCCTGCCCCTCCCAAAGGCAGCGGGGTCGGGGGCGGCCGGGTCGCATCGCCGGGCCAGAGGGCCGCGGCAGACCCGATGGTGGTGGGCACCGGAAATCGGGCGGGAGGGCGACCTCGTTGAGAGACCGTGGTCGGCGCGCCGAGGCCTCGATATGCCTTCTCCTTCAGGGGTGGGTGGGGCGGTGCAAAATCCTTCCGTCAGCGGCTCGCAAGATGATCGTATGGCTCGTTCGGCATCCCGTCGGAGAGAGTCTTCAGGAGACGGGATCGCCGATCCCGCCGGGAGGATGAATTGAGACGACTGACGACCGCGGCACTGGCCGCAGCGCTAGCCATGTCGGCAAGCCCCGCTTTCGCCTACAAGATCTTCGTATCGAACGAGAAGGGCAACGACATCACCGTGCTCGACTCGGAGAATTTCGAGGTCGTCGAGACCTTCGACGTCGGCCAGCGCCCGCGCGGCATCGCGGTCAGCCCGGACGGCCGGCATCTCTACATCTGCGCCAGCGACAACGATACGATCCAGGTCTACGACACCGAGACCTACGAATTCATCCGCACCCTGCCCTCCGGCCCCGATCCCGAGCTTCTGGTTGTCTCGCCCGACGGGAGCCGCCTCTACGCCGCGAACGAGGACGACAACCTCGTGACTGCGATCGATCTCGAGACTGGCACGCGGCTCGCCGAGATCCCGGTCGGCGTCGAGCCGGAAGGAATGGGCATCTCCCCCGACGGCCAGACGATCGTGAACACGTCGGAAACGACGAACATGGCTCACTTCATCGATCGCGACAGCCACCAGATCACCGCCAACGTGCTGGTCGATTCGCGCCCGCGCTTCGCCCAGTACAAGGCGGACGGGTCGGAGATCTGGGTCAGCGCCGAAATCGGCGGCACGGTCAGCGTCATCGACGGCGAGACCAAGGAGATCAAGCACAAGATCACCTTCGAGATTCAGGGCATCCGCCCCGAGGCGATCCAGCCCGTCGGCGTGCGTATCACCGATGACGGCACGAAGGCCTACGTGGCGCTCGGACCGGCGAACCGGGTCGCGGTCATCGACGCCAACACTTACGAGGTGCTCGACTATCTGCTGGTCGGCCAGCGCGTCTGGCAGCTCGCCTTCTCGCCGGACCAGAAGCACCTGTTCACCACCAACGGCATCTCCAACGACATCTCGATCGTCGACGTGGAATCGGGCGAGGTGATCAAGTCGGTGCAGGTCGGCCAGGAGCCTTGGGGCGTCGCCGTCACGCCCGAGACCTGAGACACGCTGGCGGCCCCGGGAGGCGGGGCCACGGCTCGATCCGCACACGGACCCACTGGAAGGGAGGACTTCACCCATGAAACCACTCTGGCTCTCGCTGATGGCAGCGACACTCGCCTTTGCACCGATCACCGTCGCGGCCGCACAGGATGCCGGCGGCGGCGCCACCCCGACTGCGGCGGCCGACGAAGACGACGACGACGACGATGACGACGACGACGACGGTGCCGGCAGCGAACGCTCCGCGATGGTGCCGACGGCCGATCAGCTGAACATTCCCGCGGGATCGGAGATGATGCCGGCCAGCGCGCTCAACGGCGACCAGATCGGTCTGCCGGCCGCGACGCTCTCCTCGCAGATCGTCACGCCGCTGGTACTCGGCCAGGGCGGCGAGCCCTTCGCGGTCAGCCAAAACGACATCTACCTGCGCGCCAACCAGGCCTATCGCTGGGACATCTCATCGGAAGGCGACGTCGAGTACAAGTTCAACGCCCCCGGCTTCTTCCGCAATGTCTGGATGAACCAGATCGTCATCTCCGATCTCGAGGTCCACATGGCGGGTGCGCCGGCCTGGCTCGAATACGACGCCCACGGCACGATCAGCGTGTCGTTCCAGACCATCCGCCCCGGCCGCTACGACTGGTATGTGGAAGGCCTGGAAGGCGACCAGGACATGAAGGGGACGATCACCGTCGTCCCGTAAGCCGCGCCGGACGGCCTCGTCCGTCAATGACAAGCATCGGCCCGCATCACCCGAACCCGGTGTGCGGGCCTTTGCCGTCGATGCGGCTGAAGGGCTCCTGTCTTCCTGCGCCGATGAAGGCTAACCTTGGCCTGACCGATCAACAGCAACGGACATCGATGGCCGTCACAGCTCCCGCCGCCGGAACCGCCGTTCCCCCTGCTCTCGAGATCGCCGGCGTCAGCCACGCCTATGGCTCCCGCAAGGCGCTGGACGACGTGTCCTTCTCGGTGCCGCAGGGCTCGTTCACCGCGCTGCTCGGACCGAACGGCGCCGGCAAGTCGACACTGTTCTCCCTCGTCACGCGGCTGTTCAACGTCCGTGAGGGCACGATCCGCATCCTCGGCCACGATCTCGGCCAGCGGCCGGGCGAGGCCTTGCGGCGGCTCGGCGTGGTGTTCCAGGCGCGCACGCTCGATCTCGAGCTCTCGATCCGCCAGAACCTGAAATATCATGCCGCCCTGCACGGGTTGTCGGGCGGCGCCGCGAACAGACGCATCGACGAGATCCTTGCGGGCTCGGAACTCATCGACCGGCTCGGCGACAAGGCCCGCAATCTCTCCGGCGGCCAGCTGCGGCGGGTGGAGATCGTGCGCGCCTTCATGCATCGGCCGCGGCTGATCCTTCTCGACGAGCCGACCGTCGGTCTCGACATCCGCTCGCGCGCCGAGATCGTCGCCGAAGTCCGCAGGCTGGTGAAGGAGGAGAATGTCAGCGTCCTCTGGGCGACCCATCTGATCGACGAGATCGACGAAAGCGACCGCGTCGTGGTGCTGCATCACGGCAAGGTGCTGGCGCAGGGGGCGGTGCCGGACGTGGTGGAATCCGAAAGCGCAGCGACGATCCGCGAGGCCTTCTCCCGCCTCACCGGTCTTGCCGCCCGCCAGCCGGAGCTGGAGGCGGTTTCGTGAGCACCGTCACCCGCCCCGCATCCGAAGACGCCACGCCCCGCGGGTTTCCGCTGTCGGCCTACGCGATCTGCTGTCGCGGCATCGTCTGGCGCGAGGCGCTGCGCTTCCTCCACCAGCGGGGCCGCTTCGTCTCGGCGCTGGTGCGCCCGCTGCTCTGGCTTTTCATCTTCGCCGCCGGCTTCCGCCAGGTGCTCGGCGTCTCGATCGTGCCGCCTTACGTGACCTACATCCTCTACGAGGTGTACATCACCCCCGGCCTCGTCGGCATGATCCTGCTGTTCAACGGCATGCAGTCCTCGCTCTCGATGGTCTACGACCGCGAGACCGGCACGATGAAGACGCTGCTCGTCTCGCCGCTGCCGCGCTGGTTCCTGCTGGTCTCCAAGCTCGCCGCCGGCGTCGCGGTCGGCGTCCTCCAGGTCTACGTGTTCTTCGTCATCGCCTGGTTCTGGGACGTCAAGCCGCCCTGGCAGGGCTATCTCTACGTCCTGCCGGCGCTGATCCTCGCCGGGCTGATGCTCGGCGCGCTCGGCATGCTCCTGTCCTCGCTGGTCCAGCAGCTGGAGAACTTCGCCGGCATCATGAACTTCGTGATCTTCCCGATGTATTTCGCATCCTCGGCGCTCTACCCGCTATGGCGGGTGCGGGAATCGAGCCCGCTGCTCTACCAGATCTGCCTGTTCAACCCGTTCACCCACGCGGTGGAACTCGTGCGCTTCGCGCTCTATCGTCAGTTCAATCTCGAAGCCTTCGCGATCGTACTGGGGTGCACCATCGTGTTCCTCGGCGCCGCGATCCTGGCCTACGATCCGTCCCGCGGACTGATCAGCCGCAAGCGGCAGGCCGCCTGACACGCAGCGAACCGGGCGTCGGGAACGGCCCGTTCGAACCATGAAGGGAGGAGAGCCCATGTCCGCTCGATCCACACGCGCCGCCTTCTGGGCCGGCCTCGCTCTGTCGACCGGCCTCGCCTTGCTGCCGGCGGGCGCCCAGGACGGCGCGCAGCCGCGCGAGGTCCCGGAGGGGTTCGTCGTCCCGGGCCCCCCGCCGACCAACGCGCCGGAGACGCAGTCGCTGGCGCCCGGCGCACAGCCGCAGGAAGTTCCGGAAGGCTTTGTCGTGCCCGGCCCGCCGCCGACCAACGCGCCCGACACCGGAACCGCCGAGGAGGGCGCGCCGCGCGCTCCGGCGGCGGCCGATCCGATGAGCTTCGCGGTTGCTCCGCCGCAAGGCACCACCGACTGGCCCTGCGTGCAGCGCCGGGTGGAGACGCTGACCCCGGCGCAGCTATGGGCGGGGCCGGACCTTTCGCTGGGCGAGGACGTGCGGCGGACGCAGGAGATGCGCACGCTCGTCGACACCGTCATCGCCCGCCGCGTGCCGCTGGCCGAAGCCGAAGCGATGGTTGCCGACTTCGTCGCCACCCTCCCCGACGCCGAACGCGAGGCCAGCGCCGCGGCGCTGTTCTCCGATCTTCTCGACGCGCTGAATGCCGAGCGCAGTGAGGTGATGCAGGGAATCGAGCGCTACGGCGCCAAGCAGAAGGCGCTGGCGGAACGGCTGCGGGAGGAGAACGCCGCCTTCTTCGCCCTCCAGCGCGAGGAAGGCGCCGATGCCGCTGAGGTCGAGGCGGCGCAACAGTCGATGATCTGGGACACGCGGATTTTCAACGAGCGGCGATCGTCCCTCACCTATGTCTGCGAGGTACCGACGCTGATCGAGCAGCGCGCCTTCGCGCTGGGCCGGGCGATCAGCCGGGCGCTCTGATCGGCCCGGCTGATGCATCCCTTCTCCCCCTCGCGAGTTGTCGGGGCGAAGCCAGAAACCGCAAGGAGAAGACCATGAGCCACGAGATCAGGCCGCATATGGAAGTCATCGGCGCCGACGGCACCCATGTCGGCACCGTCGACCGCGTCGAGCAGGATCGCATCAAGCTGACCAAGGCGGATGCCGGCGAGGGTTCGCATCGCGGCCACCACCACTTCATCCCGCTCGCGCTGGTCGCGGAAGTGGAAGGCGAGAAGGTCCGGCTGTCGGCCAATGGCGACGTCGCCGTGAGCTTCGAGGAAGAGGGCGACGCTTCGCCCGCTCACTAAGGGCGCGGCCCGCCGCCCGGCGGGCCCTACTCGTCCGGGCGGGGCTTCGGATCTGAGGTGACCAGCGGCAGCCCCGCCTCGGCCCATCCCTCGGTGCCGTCCGGATACCAGTAGACAGCGCTGTAGCCGGCCGCGACCGCCCGCTTTGCTGCGTTCCAGCTCATCCAGCAATCGCGCTGGCAGTAGATGACAACGGGCGCCTGCCTGTCGCTGCCGGTCGCTTCCGACAGCCCATCCATGAGATAGGCTTCCATCACCGGCGCGAGTTCCCCGTAGCCGGTATCGACCAGCCACACCGAGCCGGGGATGTTCGTGCGCGGCTTGGGTCGCCAGATCGTGCCTTCCGGCAGGTTCTGCGGGCGCGGCGCTCGCGGCAGGACGTCCACGAACGGGACGCCGCGATCGTGCAGCGCCTTGGCTTCGGCCGTGCCGACGACGGTCGCGCCGGCAAGGGTCGAGGGTACGGGAGCCCGGTATTGGTCCATGCGGTACCCGTTGGGCTCCGCCACCCGCGACGCCTGAGCCTGCGCGGTGGTCTCGCCGGCCAAGGCGCCACCGCCCGCCCCCAGGATGACGAGGCAAAGCGATGCCAAGCTGGCCGCGGCCGCGCGCCTCGACGCCGGCCACGACCCGCTCACTGCGGGTCGTCCGCCGCCGGTTCCGGCCGGCTTGCCTCGGCGGCATCGGGGCCGGGCGCTTCCTGCGCCGTTTCGCCGGCCTGCGTCAGGATCGGCTGGTCCTGCTCGTCGAGCAGCGGCACGCCATAGGACAGGAGGATCTCGTTGATCTCGCCCTGATATTGCTGGATCGCGCGGTTCAGCGTCCGCTTCCATTCCTGGTCTGCCGGACGCACGCCCATGGTGATCCGGTAGGCCATGGCCGCGCCCTTGCCTTCCTGGGTCAGGGGCACGACGCGATAGTCGCGCTCGGCCTGCTTGGCGTAGTAGCCCGCCATCGGCCCCCACAGCACCGCAGCGTCGATCTCGCCCGAGTGGAGATCCTCGATCATCGCCTTGGCGGAATTGTCGATGCGGGTATCGATCATCAGCGGGTAGGGCTTGGCGCGCCCCATCAGCCCGGCCTTGGCGAGATAGCTGCCGGGCGGGGTGCCGGCGACGATGCCGACGCGCTTGCCCTGCAGTCGGGGGTCCGACAGCGCCTCCACCCCGTCGAGGTCGCCCCCGGCCGGATAGACCAGCGCGTAGGACGTCCGGTAGTAGGCGTTGGTGTTCTGGACCAGCTCGTCGCCCTGCGGGTAGCTGATGATGAGATCGCAGACATTGGAGCCGAGCGTCATCCGCACGAAGCCGGTCGCCTGCGGAAAATACGCGTAGGACACCGATTCGCGGCCGAGCTTGTCGGCAAGAAAGCGCGCGACCGCCTGCTCGAAGCCTTCCTCCGCCTGGTTGGAGAAGGGCATGTTGTTGGGGTCGGCGCAGACCCGCAGCACGTTCGGGTCGACGAGTTCGATCTCGCCGCCGAACTCCCGGTCCTGCGCCATCGACGCATGCGGCGCCGCGAGCAGGATGCTCACGACGCCGACGACTGCTGCAGTGAATTGCTTCATCTGATCAGAACCCGAGGCATTCGTACTCCGCTGCCTGGGCCTCCTCGTTCTTTTCCGGGCGGGGCGGCTCGCCGCGGCCGATCACGCCGTCGGCGCGTCCGCGCAGATAGATGTAGATCGCATCGAGCGAGCACATGACGTTGGGGTCCTCGCCCCAGGCCGGCATCACCGAATTCTGCGGGTGCCACTTGTTCTGCTGGCCGCTGACGACGATCCCGACGAAGTCGAAATAGCTCAGATGGGTCAGCGACTCGGTCAGGTCCGGCGCGAAGGACGAGCCCAGCCCATCCGGACCATGGCACTGCAGGCAGTTGGCGCCGTATTTCTTGGAGCCGCGCCAGGCGTACCAGTCGACCTTGCCTTCGTCGTCGATGTTGTAGGTCGGGTTGCCGGCCGAATCGGCGAACTTGCCCTGGTCGCCTTCGGTGGCTTGGTTGCCCGCCGTTTCCGTATCCATGGACGGATGGGCGTCGGGCTGCATGGCCTCGGCGCTCGCCATGCTCGCGCCACCGTCAGCCGCGGGCGCCTCGGCCGGCGCTTCGGCGGCAGCCGGCGCTTCCTCCTCGGTCGCCGCTTCGGCAGCAGCTGGCTCCGCGGTCGCGGCAGCCCCTTCGGCCGGAGCCTGCGCGGCTTGCGGCGCCGTGCTCGTCGCGGCGCCGGCACCGCCTGCGGGAGCGGCTGTATTCGCGGCCGGCGCTTCCTGCCCTGCCGGGACGACGGTCGTGCCGGTGCCTTGGGCGCCTACCAGACTGGTCGTCGAGAGGAACACGGCACTGGCGAAGGCGATCAGTCTATACGTCATGCAAACCTCACGAATTGACAAACGGGCCGCCGCGGCGGTCCGAGCTTCGGTCGATACGCCCCGCAGGTCGCGTACCACCCTTCTCCCAAAGGCGAGGGCCCGGCGTCCAGGACGTGCCTGACAACGGGCCCTCCAATCATGACGAGGGCCCCGCCCCTGGTGGAGCGAGGCCCTCCGTCGTCGACTTAGTTGTTGGCTGCCGGGGTTGCCGGAGCGGACGCGTCAGCCGGGGCCGCCGAAGCGGTCTGGTTGGGGACCGTGAAGACCGTCAGCTGACCGCCGAGCGCGGTGTACTTCGACAGGGCAGCGTAGCCGCCGACCGCGCCGAGACCGGCGTTGGGGTCGGTGAGGCCGGCCGCGAGGCCGATGCCGGCCCAGCCGCCGATGCCGGACAGGATGCCGACATACTGCTGGCCCTCATGCTCGTAGGTCATGACGTTGCCGATGATGCCCGACGGGGTCTTGAACCGGTAGAGTTCCTCACCCGTGTCGGCGTCGACGGCCTTCAGGTGACCCTCGAGCGTGCCGTAGAAGACCACGCCGCCAGCGGTGGCGAGAGCACCCGACCACACCGAGAACTTCTCGGGCAGCGACCACTTGATCTCACCCGTGCCTGCGTCCCAGGCGATGAAGTTGCCCATGCCGCCATGGCTGTCCGGAGCCGGATACATCGACAGAGTCGCGCCGACATAGGGCTGACCCGCCGTGTAGGCGACGCGGAAAGGCTCGTAGTCCATGCAGACGTGGTTGGTCGGCACGTAGAACAGGCCGGTGTCCGGCGAGAACGATGCCGGCTGCTGGTCCTTGGTTCCGAGCGCCGCCGGGCAGATGCCGGTGGAGTTCACGTCTTCGCCGTTCTGCTCGGTCGAGTACTCGGCGACCACCTGCGGCCGGCCGTACTGGTCCGAGTCCTTGTCCATGACGACTTCGGTCGCCCAGTTGACGGCCGGGTCGTACTTCTCGGCGACGAGCAGCTCGCCGGTCTCGCGGTCCATCGTGTAGGCGAAGCCGTTGCGGTCGAAGTGGACGAGCGCCTTGCGCTCGGTGCCGCCGACGTCGATGTCCGCGAGGATCATCTCGTTGACGCCGTCGAAGTCCCACTCGTCGTGCGGGGTCATCTGGTAGACCCACTTGGCCATGCCGGTGTCGGCGTCACGGGCCATGATGGTCATCGACCACTTGTTGTCGCCCGGGCGCTGGGCCGGGTTCCAGGTCGAGGGGTTGCCGGTGCCGTAGTAGATCAGGTTGAGGTCCGGATCGTAGGCGAACCAGCCCCAGGTGGTGCCGCCGCCGATCTGCCACTGGTCGCCTTCCCAGCTGTTCAGCGAGGAGTCGGCGCCGACGGGCTCGCCGAGGGCCATGGTCTGCTCGGGGTCGAACAGCATCTCCTCGTCCGGGCCGGTCGAATAGGCGCGCCATGCCTGGCTGCCGTCGGAGAGGTTGTAGGCGGTCAGCGAGCCGCGCACGCCGAACTCGCCGCCGGAGATGCCGATATAGACCTTGTCCTTGACGACCATCGGGGCGGCGGTGCCCGTCTCGCCCTTCGACGGATCGCCGTTCTGAACGGACCAGACCTGCTCGCCGGTCTCGGCGTCGAGCGCGACGACGGTGGTGTCGGCCTGATGGAGGATGATCAGGTTCTTGCCACCTTCGCCCGAGGCCGGCGCATAGGCGACGCCGCGATTGACGGTGTCGCAGCACATGACCGGGATGACGCTCGGATCCTGGCTCGGCTCGTACTTCCACTTGATCGAACCCTCGTCGTTGAGGTCGAGCGCGTAGACGATGTTCGGGAACGGCGTGTGGACGTACATCGTGTCGCCGATCACGAGCGGGTTGCCCTCGTGGCCGCGCAGGACGCCGGTCGAGAAGGTCCATGCCGGGACCATGTCGCCGACATTGTCCTTGTTGATCGCGTCGAGGGTCGAGTAGCGCTGGTTGGCGTAGTCACCGGTGGGCATGACCCACTGCTTGGCGTCGCCCTGCAGCTCCATGAGCGCCTCGTTCGCCGAGGCGGCCGCCCCGAACGATACGAGCAGGCTCGAAGCGAGCGCGACTTTCGTGATAGCTTTCAACATCAACTGTCCTCCCAAAGACATATCCGATGGCGTCCAAAGGCAGGATTGCCGTTGACGACATTTTTCGAACTAGGGGGAAGGTTTCCGGCAGCGTGTCACGACCGCCAATAGGGGTCTTGGTGGGCACCGTTGATCGAACGCCCTACCGTGGCCTTCGAGATTCGAGGTGCTCCCAACACCCCGACCTTGAAGCCGGAAACCATGGAGGATGCTAGTTCGGGAAATATTCCTGCGCAAGCTCAAAAACGGAATCTTGTAGGTGCATTGCAGCATTCTTATGCTGCAATGCACCAAGAGAGGAGTGGCATCCTGGCGTGCAGCTCGTTCGATTGTCCATACGATCGTATCATCATGCTCGTTTACTGAGAGGCCGACCGGCTTTTCACGCGGCTCCAAGCTGCATGGAAGATCATCGTGTTCCGGCTGTACCCTTCTAGATGCGAGTTGACAAAATCGACTTCGACTGGACAACGGCAGGCGCGGGGTACCCCGTGCGGCCGGCACGTTCTGCCTTGCGAACGCGAAAATCATCACGAGCCGGCGAAGGCCCCGCAACGGACGGCCGCAGGTGGACCACTTGAAGCAGGACGGCCCGCCCCTCCTGCATTCGTTCGCCCTTGCTTGCCTCGCAAGGTGAAAGCCGGTCTCATGTCGTCATGTTCGTAGCCCTCGCCCGCGCCGCCGCCTTCTGTCTTGTCGGCCTGCCTTGCGTCGCCGCCGGTGCGGCCGAGCCGCTGCCGATGCGCGAGGTGGCGCCCGGAGTCTTCGTCCATCAAGGCGCGGTGGAGGAGACCACGCCGGACAATCGCGGCGACGTCGCCAATATCGGCTTCGTGGTCGGCGAGACGGCGGTCGCGATGATCGACAGCGGCGGCAGCGTCGCCGTGGGCGAGGCAGCGCTGGAGGCTATCCGGCGCGTCACCCCCCTGCCGGTCCGCTATCTGCTCAACACCCACATGCATCCGGACCATGTGTTCGGCAATCAGGTCTTCGCCGGGATCGGCGCGACGATCATCGGCCATCGCCGGCTTCCCGCGGCCCTCGCGGCCCGGGCCGACTTCTACCCGCAGTCGATGCGCGAACAACTGGGCGAGGCGCTGGCCGACCAGGTCACGATCATCCTGCCGGACGAGACGGTCGCCGACGAACGGCGGATCGACCTCGGCGGGCGCACGCTGCTGCTGAAGGTCTGGGACACCGCCCACACCGACAACGACCTCACCGTACTCGACGAGGCGACCGGCACGCTCTTCGCCGGCGATCTCGTTTTCATGGAGCATCTGCCGGTGATCGACGGATCGATCAAGGGCTGGCTCGCCCAGACCCCTGCCCTGGCCGCGGTAGACGCAAGCCGCGTGGTTCCCGGTCACGGGCCGGCCAGCGCGCCCTGGCCGCAGGCGCTGGCCGCCCAGACCGCCTATCTGGAGGCACTCGCCGCCGACCTGCGCGCCGCCATCGCCGCCGGGGTCACGCTGGCCGAGGCGGTCGAGGACGCCGCCGCGAGCGAAGCCGGCAAGTGGCAGCTCTTCCAGGCCTACAATCCGCGCAACGCCACCGCGGCCTTCGCGGAACTCGAATGGGAATAGCGGCAGGCGTCGGGCGGGGCGGCCTGAACGGGATTCTGCCGCTTTCGCTTGCCCCGTGCCTGCCATGGTATCACATTAGCAAGAACGGCGGGCCGACGGGTACGCGCCGCAAAAACGGGAGGTTCCGATGTCGAGTGCTGATCGAAGACGCATAGGCATGGTTCGGGCGGCAGGCCTGTCCTTCGCCTGCCTTGCTCTGGTCCTGGCCGCCCCGACCGCCATGGCCGAGACGCCGGCCCCGTCTGCGGCGGCTGCCGCGACCGCGGACGAAGAATCCGCCTGGTCGGCGCTCAGGGGCGACCTCTTCGGCGACAGGGAACTCGTCGAGGGAAGCAGCGTCATCGCCCTCGACGCGCCGGCTCGCGCCACGGATCCGGCGATCGTGCCGATCACGCTCGCTCTCGACCCGGCCCATGACATCCGCAAGGTGACGCTGGTCATCGACGAGAACCCGGCGCCAGTGGCGGCGACCTTCGATATCGCGGAAGGCGCCGGCGTGACGGAGTTGTCGACGCGCGTCCGCGTCAACGCCTACACCGACATCCACGCGGTGGCGGAATCCGCCGATGGGAAGCTCTACGTGACCAGCCGGTTCGTGAAGGCGGCGGGCGGCTGCGCCGCCCCGGCAGCCAAGGATCCCGAAGTCGCGGCCCGCGAGATGGGGCAGATGAAGCTGCGCGTCTTCGAGGCGCCAGCCGATGCCGGCCGGCACGAGGCGCAACTGATGATCCGCCACCCGAACAGTTCCGGGCTCCAGAAGGACCAGGTGACGCTGCTCTACATCCCGGCCCACTTCATCAGCGACGTCGAGATCACAAGGGACGGCAAGCGGCTGTTCTCGATGACCGGCGGCATCTCGCTGTCGGAGGACCCAAGCTTCCGCTTCGACTATGCCGGAGACGCGGCGTCGAGCTTCCACGCCCGCGCGACGGACACCGACGGCAACGTCTTCGAGAAAAGCTTCGCCGGCGGACAGTCCTGACGCTTCCCTGTGAGCGGGCCGGAGCGACGGCCCCTCGCGGATCGCATCAGTCGAAGCAGCGCACCTCCGCCTCGGCCTGCGCGCGGCGCAGCGCGTCGATCGCCGCCTGCTGCTGGACGCCGCCCCGGAACAGCGCGCCCTTTTCGCCGCTGACCTGCTGCATCGACAGGAAGGTCGAGGCCTCGGTGTAGCGATCGTAGGGCAGCAGCGACGCCATCACATCGAAGGAGCAGGAGCACTGTTCCAGCGCGGTTCTCGTGTTGCCGTTGCTGGACATGCAGGCGAACACGTAATCCGCGATGGCGGCCGTCGGATAGTCCGCGGTCGCCGCCGAAGGCGCGCTGCCGATGCCGGGCACACGCGTGGCGCCGCCGGGGCCGACCACCGTGCTCGGCGGCACGACCATCTGGGCCGCCGCCGATCCGGCACCGGCCAAGATGACGAACGCCGCGAGCGCCGCCGCCGTTCGCACTGGACCTGACATCATGGGTTCCTCCCTGGCTGTTGCGTCGCGGGATCGGCCCCGATGAACGCGCCGAAGGCGCGCGGGCCGTCGCCGACCGAGACCTCGCCGACGATCTCCAGCCTGTCGGCGTCGATCTTGACCAGCGTGTTGTCGAACCAGTTGGCGACATAGACGAAGCGGCCGTCGCTGCCGACGTCGATCCCTTCGGGATATTCACCGGTCTCGAGCGTCGTCAAGCGCTCCCGCGTTGCCGCGTCGAACACCGTGACGGTGCCGCCGTACTGATCGGTAACGAAGACCTTGCCGCGGGTTTCCGCCGCCGCATAAGGATGCGAGCCGACATCGACCGTGTCCAGAACCTCGTGGCTGGCAGCATCGAGGATCGTGACGCTGTCGCCGCCGACATTGGTGGCATAGACGCGCGTCCCGTCCGGCGAGAAGGCGACGCCGAAAGGCCGCGCGCCGACAGCCACGCGTGCGATCGCCGCGCCGCTCTCGCTGTCGATGAAGGAGACCTGGTCGGAATCGCGGTCGGCGGTCACGATGACGGCGCCGTCATCGGAGACCGCGACGCCGGAGGGCGATTCGCCGGTCTCGAAGGAGCCGACGACTTTGCCCTCGACCGGATCGACGACCAGCAGCGCGTGCGAGAACCAGTCCGCGACATAGACTGGCGCGCCGGACGGGTGCACCGCGATGCCGAGCGGCCCGCCGCCGGTGTCGATGTCGCGGATCACCGTGCCCGATGCCGTGTCGACGACGCTGATCGCCTTGGCCTCGGGACGCGAAACGTAGCCGCGCGTGCCGTCGCGCGAGACTGCAATGCCCGCCGGTTTGCCCGGTATCGCGATCGTCCGGCGCACCGCCATCGTGTCGAGGTCGACGATCGCCAGTTCCTCGCTGTCCTGGCTGGTCACGTAGCCGAGGTCGCCGGCCGCGGCCGGGGCCGCGCTGCTGACGGCTGCCGTCAGCAGGAGACCTGCAAGCAAAGAACCGGCCCGCGCCGCCCGGGCGCGCTTCTGCCTCACGAGCCGGATTCGACCGTTGTCTTGAGGCTGTCGAGACCCTCGCGGATGAACGCCGAAACGCCCGTCACCGCCGCCTCGTCGTTGAGTTCCGCCGGCGGATCGTTGTTCGGATAGCCGCGATAGAAGGCGGCGCGCCAGGTGACCTCGGAGCGTGCCCCCTCGTCCAGCGGCTTCACCGTCATCGTCGAGGAATAGTTGGTCGCCGGCAGCACGTCGACGTTCACGTGGCCGATGAAGGTCGAGAGCGACATCTTCGCCGGATCGTACTTCGACAGCTCCTCTTCCATCGTCCCGCCTTCGGTGTAGCCGAGCGTACGGATGGCGCCGACTTCCGAGCCGTTCGGCGAATCGGTCATCGCGACGCGCGGATGCCAGGACATGTCGCCGAAGTCGCTAAGGACCGCCCAGACCTGCTCCGGGGACGCGTCGATCTCGACGGTCTCGCTGGCCTTCTGGCGGGTCGGCCCATGCGCAAGGGCGAGCCCCGGCAGGACGAGCAATGCGACGAGGAATGATAGAATGCGCGCGGCCACGATCGAGCCTCCCTGCTGATGTCTGCGGGCCGTCACCGCGTGTCACGACCCGCTTCGGCGCGGACCCTATTGCCATCGGCGGCCGGCGAAAAGGGGATTTGCTCCCGCCGCAGGCGGTTTCGCGAAACATTGATAAGCAGCGCTGCCTGTCGGCGCCCGCCGCGGATCCGGCTTCCGGTCCTCGTGCCGCTGGCATAGGCTGGCGGCGAGGCCGAGCGAGGAGACGCCGCGATGTCCTGTCAAAAATTCGCTGCCTGGCTGTTGATCCTCTGCCTCGGCCTGGCTCCGTCGGCTCTCGCGCAGCAGCAGCCGAGCGACGCGTTCGAGCCGGAGGCGGCGACGCCTTCCGATGAACGAGACCTCGTCCGGGCCGAGCGGCAGATGGTCGCGGCAGCCCATCCGCTGGCCGCCGAGGCGGGCCTCGCGATCCTGCGCCAGGGCGGCAACGCCATCGACGCCATGGTGACGACGCAGCTGGTGCTCGGCCTCGTCGAGCCGCAATCCTCCGGGCTCGGCGGCGGCGCCTTCCTGGTCTTCTTCGACGCCGGGCAGAACCGGCTCACGACCTTCGACGGCCGCGAGACCGCGCCCGCCGGAGCGACGCCGCGCCTCTTCCTCGACGATTCCGGCGCGCCTCTCGCCTTCATGGATGCGGTGGTCGGCGGCCGCTCGGTCGGCACGCCGGGGACGGTGCGGCTGCTCTTCGACACCCACAAGCGCTATGGGCAGCTTGCCTGGCGCGACGTGGTGCAGCCGGCGATCGACCTCGCCGACGAGGGCTTCGCCGTCAGCCCCCGCCTCAACGCGCTCATCGCCGAGGACGCGGCGAACCTGTCGCGACACGACGCCGCCCGCAGCTATTTCCTCGGTCCGGACGATGCCGCCCTGCCGGTGGGTCACCGCCTCGTGAACTCCGCCTATGCCGAGACGCTGCGGATCATCGCGGCGGAGGGTCCTGCCGGCTTCTACGAAGGCGCGGTCGCCGCGGCGATCGCCGAAACGGTGCAGACCGCCGACGGCAATCCCGGCACGCTCTCCGTGACCGACCTCGCCAACTATGCCATCGTCGAGCGTGAGCCGGTGTGCGTCGATTACCGGGATCTGGACGTCTGCGGCATGGGGCCGCCCTCCTCCGGCGCCCTGACCATCGGCCAGATCCTCGGCCTCGTCGAGCCGCACGACATGGCCGGGCTCGGGCCGGACAGCCCGGAAGCCTGGCGGCTGATCGGCGATGCCTCCCGCCTCGCCTTCGCGGATCGCGGCCGCTACATGGCCGATATCGACTTCGTGCCGATGCCGCTGAAGGGCCTCCTCGACGCGGCCTATCTGGCGGAACGCGCCAGGCTCCTGGACGGCGAAGCGGCACTTGCCGAAGCCGCCGTCGTTCCCGGCTCTCCGCCCTGGGACCACGCACTGCTGCGCGGCGACGACATCGCGCTCGAGCTCCCCTCGACCACCCATTTCTCCATCGTCGACGACGAGGGCAACGTCGTCTCGATGACCAGCACGATCGAGAGCGGCTTCGGCTCGCGGCTGATGACCGGCGGCTTCCTGCTCAACAACGAACTGACCGATTTCTCCTTCGCCACCCATGACGAGGATGGCCACGTGATCGCCAATGCGGTGGCGCCCGGCAAGCGGCCGCGATCCTCGATGGCGCCGACCATCGTCATGCAGGGCGGCGAACCCGTCATCGCCATCGGCTCGCCCGGCGGCAGCCGCATCATCGGCTACGTGGCGCAGGCCCTGATCGCGCTGATCGACTGGGAGATGGACGCGCAGCAGGCCGTCGCCATGCCGCATCTGGTCAACCGCTTCGGCCCGTTCGACGTGGAGGCGGAAACGTCCGCGACCGCGCTTTCGGGCCCGCTCCGCGCGCTCGGCTACACGGTAAACGAGACGGCGCTCGATTCCGGCCTGCACGCCATCGTCATCGGCCCCGACGGCCTCGAAGGCGGCGCCGATCCCCGGCGCGAGGGCGTCGTGCTGGGTGATTGAGCGGGTGCCGG
>DASYHY010000278.1:0-16668 GCA_036252795.1 Aurantimonas sp.
TTGGCACGGAACTCGTCCCGACGGTCCGGGAAGATCGCGATGCCCTTCTCGCCGCGCGCGGCATCGCCCGAACGCAGGCCGAACTGCACGTAGGGCAGTCCTGCTTCGCGCAGCAGCGATGCCATTGTCGTTGCCGGCACGGAATAGGGCGCCGGATGCTCGATCGCGGCGAAGCCCGCCGCGCGGGCCGCCTCGATCCGCGCCTGGAGCGGCAGTTCGTTGAACAGATAGCCGATATGGGCGCTGTAGCGGGTTGTGTCGGACATGGCGGCTTTCGTTCGATCTGGCGGGGTGTCAGCTCGGGAAGACCCGGTTGATCTCCGCGATCTGCGCGGCGTCGAGCGGGCGGGTCTTGCGGTCGCCGAGCAGGAAGAACAGCTTGGCCGTCTCCTCCAACTCCTCGTAGGTCCAGGCGGCATCGCGCAGTGACTTGCCGGCGACGATGGGCCCGTGATTGGCGAGCAGCATCGCGTGGTGGTCCTTGGCGGTCTTGCGCACCGCATCGGCCAGTGCCTTGTCGCCGGGCCGGAAATACGGGACCAGCGGCAGCTTGCCGACGCGCATCACGTGGTAGGCGGTGAGCGGCGGCAGCACGTCGTCGGTCGTCTCGTGGCAAAGGCACGAGACGGCGACGCAATGCGTCGAGTGCAGATGCACCACTGCCTGCGCCGCGGGCCGCTCCTCGTAGACGGCGAGGTGGAAGAACGCTTCCTTGGAGGGCGGGTCGCCGTCGAGGAGGCGCCCGTCCGCCGCCAGATGCGACAGGCGGGAGGGGTCTAGGTAGCCGAGGGAGGAATTGGTCGGCGTCAGCAGCAGCGAGCCGTCGGCGAGGCGGATTGACAGATTGCCGGCGCTGCCATGCGCCAGTTGCCGGTTGTAGAGCGTCTCGCCGGTCCGGGCGATCAGATCGCGCGCCGCGTTGATCTCGTGCGCCGTGGTCATCCTGCCGCTTCGCCCGCGAGCGCGGCAAGGGCGCGGGAGAAGAAGTCGGGCCCGCCGAAATTGCCGGATTTGAGCGCCAGCGCGACGCGGTGGCGTTCGCCCGTGAGGATCGGGACGCCCGGGTCGATCTCCGGCCCGACGGTCAGCGCGCCGAGGTCGAGCGCCTGTGCTACCGCGCCCGAGGTTTCGCCACCGGCGACCACCAGGCGGGTCACGCCCTTCTCCACGAGCGCCCTGGCGGTCTCCGCGAAGAGGCCGTCGAGCTTCTCGGCGACGGCCTCGCGACCGAATTTCGCCTGCGCGGCCGCGACGTCTTCCGGCCTGCCGGACGAGTAGGCCAGCGGCGCCGGGTCGTCCGTGCCCTGCACGAAGTCGCACAGCGTATCGACGGTGACGGCGCCGGACATGACCTCGGCGACGTCGATCGCCAAAGCCGGATGATCCCTGGCGTGCTGCTCGATCTGGCCGAGCGTCGCCCGCGAGCAGCTGCCCGCCAGGATCGCGCCGGGGCCGGCGATCGCCACGGCGCTGGGCGTGCGTCCCTTGGCCAGACCCTGGGCAATGAAGTTGGCCGGCAGGCCGATGGCGATGCCGGAGCCGCCGGTCAAAAGCGGCGCGTCGGCAAGCGCCTGTCCGAGCGTGACGAGATCGTCGTCGGTCGCGGCATCGGCGACGACGAGAACCTCGCCGCGATCGCCGGCCTGCTGCAGCGCTTCCCGGACGGCCTGAGGCCCGCGCCGGACGATCGGCGCCGCGACGAGCCCGACCGGCGCCTCGCACTGGCGGGCGAGCCAGCGCCGCAGGTCCGGATCCGTCATCGGCGTCAGCGGATGGTTCTCCATGCCGCTTTCGCTCAGCAGCCGGTCATGGACGAAGAGGTGGCCCTGATGCACCGTCCGCCCGACGGTCGGGAAGGCCGGGCAGGCGACGACGCTCTTGACGCCGAGCGCCCTCGCCAGCGCCTCGCCGACGGGGCCGATATTGCCTTCGGGCGTGGAATCGAAGGTCGAGCAGTATTTGAAGATGATCTGCCGGCAGCCTTGGCGCTGCAGCCATGCGAGCGCGGCGAGCGACTGCGCAACGGCGTCCGCGGCGGGGATCGACCGGCTCTTCAGCGAGACGACGCCGGCCTCGATGTCGTGCGGCGCGGGCTGGTCCGGCACGCCCATGAACTGCGAGACCTTGAGGCCTCCCTCGCCGGGAAGACCCTTGGCCAGCGTGTTGGCGATGTCGCCGGCGCCGGTGAAGTCGTCCGCGATAACCCCGATCAGCATGGTCGCTACCCTTCGAGAATCTGCTTCATGCGCGTCACGGCGGCTTCCGGCGCCGTGAAGACCGGAACGTCGACGGCAGCGCGAACCGCCTCGGCCGCACGCGAGGTGGAGAAATGCGCCAGCATGATCGCGTCGTGCCCCGCCAGTTCCGGCGCGCGGGCTGCCACGAGGCGATTATGCGTCGCGGCGTCACCCTTGCGCAGAAGATCGATCGCCTCCGCCACGACGATCGTCTCGAGCGTGGCAGCGGAGCCGGTTTCGGCGGTGAAGCTATCGAACTCGTCGGCCATGGTCGAGACGGCCGGGCCGAACGTCGCCAGCATGCCGATGCGGCTGCCGGTGGCGATCGCCTCGCGGAACATCGCTTCGTTCGGCCGCACCACCGGGATCGGAAGCGCCTCGGTCATCCGGTCGATCGCGGGGCCGAAGGCCGAGCAGGTGACGAGGATTCCGTCGGCGCCGATGCGGTGGGCGTAGCGCCCGAAATCGACGAAGCGCTCGATCAGCGCTTCGGAGATCGTCGCGCCTTCCTTGGCCCGGTCCAGCGTCAGCCCGTCGTCGAGCAGGTTGACCGCTTCGGCTTCCGGCCAGAGCGACGCCATGGCGGTCCCGACGGGTTCCATGGCGACCGGCGTCGCATGATAGAGGACGATACGGGGTCTGGCTGCCATGGTTCTGGTCCTTCGAGCGGTCAGGAGCGGGCGAGGCGCGAGGTCAGGCCGCCCGCCTCGTAGGCCGCGTCGGCCTCGGACGAGGTGAGGTGCGTGATGAGCCGGGCCGCGTCGGCGGGGTTCTCGGCTTCCGCGAAGGCGGCGACGGAGAAGTCCGTCCCCGACTGGACCTCTTCCGGCAGCGGACCTGCGACCTGGATCTCGTTCACCGACATCAGTTCGCTGATCTGCTGGATCGCGAGATCCGCATTGCCCTCGACGATCTGGCGCGCCGTGAACCCCTCCGGGATGATGGTCGCCTTGGCGTTGACCGCCTCGGCGATACCGAGCCGCTCGATCAGTTTGGCGAAATAGATGCCGCTGGCGCCGCCGCGCGAATAGGCGACCGACCGCGCCGAGAGGAGGGCGCTCTTGAACGCCTCGACCGTCCCGAGCTTCGGCGCCTGGGCGTTGCCGGCGACCGCGACGCCGATTTTCGCCGTGGCGATCGGCACGACGCTGGATCCGACGACCACGCCGCGCTCGACGAGCTCCGCCATCGCCTTGTCGATGAGGATGATCGCGTCGGCGCGGGTTCCCGCTTCGATGCGCTGTATGATGACGGTGGTCGGGTTCCACGTCACCTCGGGCGTGATCCCGGTCGCCGCGGTGAAGGACGGCAGGAGGCTGCGCTTCAGGGCGACCTCGACCGCCAGCGTGCTCATCAGTTTCAGGGTCATCGGGCGTTCCTTGGCAGTGGCTGCGTGCGTGGCCGGCAAAGCGCGCGGATCAGTCCCGCGGGCGGGCCGGAGCGAGGTAGCTGGCGTCGAGATCCTGCGGCCGCTTGACGCCGACGAGAGCGAGATCGCGGTCGATCTCGGCTCGCAGGATGCCGACGGCGTGGGAGACGCCATCGGCGCCGCCGATCGCCGCCGCGTAGAGGAAGGGGCGGCCGAGAAAGACGAAGTCGGCGCCGAGCGCCACCGCCTTGAGGACGTCGGTGCCGCGGCGAAGGCCGCTGTCGATCATCACCTTCATCGCGCCCTTCTCGGCCGCGACTTCCGCGAGGCAGTCGAGCGGGGCGACCGCGTGGTCGAGCTGGCGGCCGCCGTGGTTCGACAGGATGACGCCGTCGACACCGCATTCCTTGGCAATCCGCGCGTCGCTCGCGGTCATGATGCCCTTCACGACGAGGTTGCCCTTCCAGTTGCGGCGGATCGCCTCAACATGGGACCAGGCGAGCTCGTCGCGCTTCTTGGTGTTGCGCACCAGCTTCGACATCATCGGCGGCCCGCGTTCGGCGTCGGTGTTCTCGAAATGCGGCGCGCCGTGCTTCCAGTAGGTCCGGAACACCGTGCCGAGCAGCCAGCCCGGCGCGAGTGCGCTCTGCAGCATCACGTTCGGCGTCATCTTGATCGGCATCGAGAAGCCGCTGCGGATATTGTGCTCCCGGTTGCCGAGCAACGGCGTGTCGCCGGTGACGACGAGCGTCTCGTAGCCGGCCGCAGCGACACGGTCGACCAGCCGGTCGATGCGGGGCTGGTCGCCGGCGAGATAGGCCTGGAACCAGGCATCCGGATTGGCGGCGTGGACGTCCTCGAGGCTGATCAGCGAGGAGCCGCTGAGGATCATCGGGATCTGCGCGTCGCGCGCGGCGGTGGCGAGTTGCAGGTCGGCGCGGTAGGCGATGAAGGCGGCGCCGCCGAGGGGCGCGATGCCGAAGGGCGAGGCGTAGTGCTTGCCGAACAGCTGCACGCTCTGGTCACGACCCGACACGTCGACGAACATGCGTGGCAGGAAGCGGTGCTCGGCGAAGGCGTCACGGGCGGCACGCAGCGATGCGCCGGTCTCCACGGCGCCCGAGACGTAGCCGAAGACCATGCGCGGCAGATGGCGCTTCGCATGGCGTTCGAAATCGTCAAGGGCGAGGAGGTCGCGGAAACGGCGGGGCGTCGGCTTCTGCGGTTGCGGCAAGCCGGCGCCCGGATCGCTGCGCGTCTGGCTCGCCGGGGCTGCGGCGTCGGCGGGAGCAGGCGACGGTGCGGTCATGACGGGGGCAGGCGCTGCCTCCGCTGCGACTTCTTCGTGATCCCGCCTTGCTGTCTCGACTACCATTGCTGCCTCCCGACCCGACGTCCGCCCCAACGCCTACACATTGTCAACAATATCGTCAACATCATCGCAGGGCGGATCTCTGGGGGAGGAGATGTTGCGAGGGGGTGCGGGATAGGGCGGGGCCGGCTTGCGCCATGCCGCCCTGTCCCTTGTCGTGTCAGAGCGCGGCGCGCTTGTCGGTCCGAGCCAGCCGAACCAGCAGGCGCTCGACGTCGGCCTTGGTAGCGGCGCTCAGCTTCGGGCCGGGCGTGCGCAGCGTGTCGTGGGCGATCGCGCCGCGCTTCTGCAGGATGTATTTGCGGATCGACAGGCCGATCACCGGCTGCTGCTCGTAGCGCAGCAGCGGCAAGTGCGCGTCGAACAGGTCCTGCGCCCCGTCGAGATCGCCGGCGAGGCTCATGTCGACGACGTCGCGCAGCATCTCCGGGAAGGCGTAGCCGGTCATCGCGCCGTCGGCGCCGCGCTGCATCTCGAGTTCCAGGAACAGCGCGCCGTTGCCGCAGAGGATCGAGACGTGGCGCAGCGAGCCGTCGCGCTCCCAGTCCCGCAGCGCCGAGATCTTGTCGAGCCCCGGCCAGTCCTCGTGCTTCAGCATCACGCAGGAAGGATTGTCGTTGATGATCCGCTTGATGACGCCCGGCGTCATCTGGACGAGGGTCGCCTGCGGGTGGTCCTGCAGGACGAACGGGATGTCGCTGCCGATCTGGGCGATCGCCTGGGCATAGTAGCCGACGATCTGATCGTCGGTGCGCATCGACGAGGGCGGGGCGATCATCACGGCGGCTGCGCCCGCCGCCATCGCCTCGTGCGCCAGCCGGCGCATGGCGGCGAAGCCCGGGGCCGAGACGCCGACGATGATCGGCCGGCCGCCGGCGCGGGCGATGACCTGGCGCACGATCTGCAGCGATTCCTCGGGCTCGAGCTTCTGCGCCTCGCCCATGATGCCGAGAATGGTCAGCCCGTCGGAGCCGGCCTCCCAGTAGAAGTCGGTCATCCGGTCGACCGAGGCTGCGTCGAGGGAGCCGTCGGGCAGGAAGGGCGTGGGCGCGATGGCGAAGACGCCCTTGGTGTCTGGAGAAAGCACTGTGTTCGTATCCTTATTTCGAGGCGTCGTAGCGGGCTTTGGTCTCGGCGTTCATCGGGTAGAGGCCCGGCAGGCTTGCGCCGTTCTCGACCTCTTTGACGATCCAGGCTTCCATGCGCTCCTGCTCGGGACCCTCCTTGAGGATGTCGTCCAGAAGCGCCCGGGGGATGACCACGGCGCCGTCGTCGTCGGCGACGATGACGTCGTCGGGGATCACCGCGACGCCGCCGCAGCCGATCGTCTCCTGCCAGCCGACGAAGGTGACGCCGGCGACCGAGGGCGGGGCGGCGAAGCCGCGGCTCCACACCGGCAGGCCGGTGCGGGTCACGCCGGCGACGTCGCGCAGCACGCCGTCGGTGACGAGGCCTGCCACGGCGCGCTTGGCCATGCGGGCGCAGAGGATGTCGCCGAAGATGCCGGCATCGGTGGTGCCCATCGCGTCGGCGACGACGATGCAGCCCTCCGGCATCGCCTCGATGGCGGCGCGGGTGGAGATCGGCGAGCCCCAGGAGGCGGGCGTCGCCAGATCCTCGCGCGCCGGCACGAAGCGCAGGGTGAAGGCGGGGCCGACGAGGCGCGGCTGGCCCGGCCTGAGCGGCATGGCGCCGCGCAGCCAGATGTTGCGCAGGCCCTTCTTCAGGAGGATCGTGGTGATGGTTGCGGTCGAGACATCCTTGAGGATGGCGACCGCTTCGTTGGTGAGTGTCATGTCGAACTGGCTCCCTCTGTCTCAGATGCTCGGAACATAGCCGCCATCGACGCGGATGACGCTGCCGGTGACGTAGGAGGCGCGCGTCGAGGCGAGGAAGGCGACGACGTCGGCGTATTCCTGCGGGTCGCCGTAGCGCCCGAGCGGGATCGAAGCGGTGCTCTCGGCGACGACGCTGTCGAGGCTGCGGCCCTCGCGCTCGGCCTTCTTCTCGTCGAGGAAGCCGATCCGGCCCGTCGCGACCCGCCCGGGCAGGACGATGTTGGCGGTCACGCCGTCGCGGCCAACTTCGCCGGCCAGGGTCTTCGACCATCCGAGCAGCGTCGAGCGAAGGGCGTTGGACAGGCCGAGATTGGGTATCGGCGCGACGACGCCGGACGAGGTCGACGTGATGATCCGGCCCCAGCCGCGTTCGCGCATGCCGGGCAGAACGCGGTCGGTGATGGCGAAGACCGAGAGGACCATGGCCTCGAAATGCTTGCGCCAGAGGTCGACCGGCTGGCCGACGACGCCGCCGGGAGGCGGGCCGCCGGTGATCGAGACGAGAATGTCGACCGACCCGAGTTCGGCTTCGATCCGCTCGACATTGGCGGACACCGCGTCGATGTCGGCGAGGTCCCAGGCGAGCGCCATGGCCTTGCCGCCGGCGGCTTCGATCTCGCCGACGGTGCGCGCGGCAGCGTCAGCGTCGAGGTCGGCGACCGCAACCTTCGCGCCTTCGCCGGCGAGCGTCGCGGCGATGCGACTTCCGAGGCCCCCGCCCGCTCCGAGCACCAGCGCCGTCTTCTGTGCAATTCCGAGATCCATGCGAACACTCCTTCATCGAATCGGCCGAAAGGTGCATGCCTCGATGCCGAAGATGAAGTACGGTCTCCTTGGTTCAAACCGAAGGAAATGTTTCGTCCGATGGACAGCCTGCATCTGGAGACCCTAGTCCGCGTCGCCGAAAAGGGCTCCTTCGTCGCTGCGGCGAACGATCTCGGCATCACCGCGACGGCGGTGGCGCAGCGCATCCGCTCGCTGGAGGCGGAGATCGGGGTGGGACTGGTCGCGCGCTCGGGACGCACGGTCCGGCTGAGCGAGGCGGGGCATGCGGTGATGGCGCGCAGCCGCGAGGTACTGCGGCAGATCAGCGAGCTTCGCACCGCCGCTTTGGGCGGCGAGATCGTCGGGGAATTGCGGGTGGGGGCGATCGCTACCGCGCTGACGGGGCTGTTCCCGCAGGTGCTGGAGCGACTGACGGAGCGCCACGCCGGGCTCGACCTCTATCTCGAGCCGGGAACCTCGGCCGGCCTCTACGACCGGGTCGTGTCGGGGGCGCTGGATGTCGCGGCGCTGGTCCGCCCGTCCTTCGACATGCCGAAGGCGATGAGCTTCCATCTGTGGCGGCGCGAGAAGCTGGTGCTGCTGGTGGCGGCGGAGGACCGGCGCAGCGATGTGCCGACGATCCTGCGGACCTCGCCCTTCATTCGCTACGATCGGCGGCAATGGGGCGGGCGGCTGGCGGCGTCGTTCCTCGACGCGATCGGCATCGCGCCGAAGGAGCGCTTCGAACTCGACGCTCTGGATGCGATCGCGATGATGGTCGCGCGGGGGCTCGGCGTGTCGCTGGTCCCGGACTGGGCGGGACCGTGGCCCGAACGGGTGCGTCGGATGACGCTGCCGGAGCCGGCGCCGGTGCGCGAACTCGGCTTCGTGCAGCTGGCCAATTCGCCGCGGACGCATCTCGTCCGCGTCCTGATCGAAAGTTCCTGGGCGGTCGAGCCGCCGCCGCAGCGCGCCGCGAAGGGCTGCGGTGCTGCTGGCTGACGGTTCCGCTGACTAACCGGGTGGCTAGCTCAGTCGATCGCGCCGGGGAAGCGCATGCGGTATTCCATCTCGCGGCGGCGGGCTTCGACGAGGCTCGAGCCGATCCCGGTGAGGGAGGCCTTCACGCGGGAGTAGAACTTGGCGGTGCGGGGCGTCTTCGTCATGTCGGTCTCCATCTGTGTACGCACCCAAGCTAGGCATTCTCCCGCGGGTCAGTCAGGTGCCGCGCTGCATGGGTCTTATGCGCTTGCTGCAGACAGCCGGCAGATCGAACGACCCGTGGCCCCGCCGAGCGGGTGACGATGGAGTGGCAGCCAAGCCGTGCACTTCGTGGAGACGCGTCGTGCCGAACTCCTCAGGCAGATGCGGCGGCGGGGTCCGTCCGCCGCGGCGTTCCTACCCCTCCTCGTCGCCCGCGAAGCGCGAACGGTACGTCTTGACGTAGTAGTTCTTGGCCGGCGCCAGATGGTTGCGGCAGAGTTCGACGAGAGCTGCGCGGTCGCCGGCCCGGACCGCCGCGACGATCTTGGCGTGGTCCTCGGCCGCCCAGAGCAGGTAGGGTCTGTCGTTCAGGAAGATGTGCCGGTAGGCGTGCGACTTCTGCGCGAAATTGTTGATCGCCTCGATCAACGCCTCGTTGCCGCAGTGGGCGAAGAGCTTGCGGTGGAAGTCGATGTTGTCGCGAAAGACGCGGCGCTGATCGCCCGACAGGATCGCTTCCTGGTGCGACTTCTGCAGCGCGTCGAGCTCGGCGACCGCCTCGTCCGTCAGCGGCAGCGGGATGAGCGAGGCGGCATGCGCCTCGATCAGCTCGCGCACGCCGTTGATGTCCTCGACCTCCTTGGCGTCGTAGAGCCGTACCACCGCGCCTCGGTTGCGGTAGCGCTCGACGAGGCCCAGCCGCTCGAGTTCGGCGATCGCCTGGCGCACCAGATGCCGCTTCGCCCCGAAGCGGAGAGCGATCTCCTCCTCGACCAGCCGTTCGCGGGGATGCAGCCGGCCGAAGACGATGTCCTCTTCCAGCCGGGCGACGATCTCGGCCGCGATGTCCTCGCCGCTGCGCCGCTTTCCGCCGGACATCGCCGGAGCCTCGCCGGTCTCCTTCGCCAGATAGGACATCGTCAGCTCTCCCTTCGCGCTCCGTTCCGAGAGTCCGCCACCCATAACCTCACAGAGGCCCCGGCGGATAGGGATCCGGCTGGCCGGGATGGGCGATTACTCGCGGCTTCCCGCGACATCGCCGCCGGCCGGCTCCGCGCCCTTCACCGGTCTGGTGCGGAAGCGCCGGGCGATCGAGCCGAACAGCGGCGTCGCCTGCAGGATCGACAGGAGTGCGAAGGCCAGCAACGTCGCCGAGATCGGGTTCTCGATGAAGACGGTCCACTGGCCGCCGCCGATGAGCAGCGACTGCTGCAGCGTAGTGTCGAGGATCGGGCCGAGGATGAGGCCTATGACCAGCGGCGGCGTCGGGATCCGGTAGCTGTCG
Source organism: Aurantimonas sp. (assembly GCA_036252795.1). Taxonomy (GTDB): domain Bacteria; phylum Pseudomonadota; class Alphaproteobacteria; order Rhizobiales; family Rhizobiaceae; genus Aurantimonas. The sequence goes on from DASYHY010000278.1 coordinate 10,070, forward strand.
AAGACGAGGCCGAGAATGCCGAAGGCGATCATCAGCCCGATGTCGAACACCGAATTGTTGATCGCATAGGCGCCGATCACCGACAGGACAACGATGACCGGGCCGACGACGCGGTTCGGGATCTTGGTCACGGCGACGCAGGCGCGGGTGAAGAGGAGACCGACGAGGAACAGCGCGACGTTGGCGAACAGCACGGCCCAGAGCAGCGTGTAGGTGACATCGCCATAGTCGGTCATCAGCGTCGGACCCGGCAGGATGCCGTGCACCATGAGGCCGCCAAGCAGCACCGCTGTGGAGGACGAGCCGGGAATGCCGAGCGCGATGGTCGGGATGAGTGCGCCGCCGACGACGGCGTTGTTTGCAGCTTCCGGCGCGACGATGCCCGCCGGGTAGCCGGTGCCGAACTCGGCCTTCCTGCGGGAGAAGCGCTTGGCCTCGTTGTAGGCGAACCAGGAGGCGGTATCGCCGCCGGTGCCGGGGATCAGGCCGACGAAGATGCCGATGATCGAGGAGCGCAAGCTGTTCGGCAGCATCTTGAGGAACTCGGGCCCCGTCGGCAGCATGCGGTCGGCGACGTTGGAGACCCGGGCGCTCTGGTTGCTGTCGCCCTGCATGACCAGGCGCACCGCCTGCGGGATCGAGAAGAGGCCGATGAGCGCGACGGTGAAATCGATGCCGCTGAAGAGTTCCAGGAAGCCGAAGGTGAAGCGCGGCGTGCCTGTGGTCAGGTCCATGCCGATCGTGGCGAGCAGCAGCCCGATGGCGCCGGACAGAAGGCCGAGGATCGTCGAGCCCTGGGACAGCGAGCCGATGATGGTGATGCCGAGCACGGCGATCGCGAAGATCTCCACCGGGCCGAAATTCAGCACGAGGCGTCCGAGCAGCGGTGCGACGGTAAGCAGCACGATGGCGGAGAGGACGCCGCCGATCAGCGAGGCGGTCAGCGACAGGCCGAGCGCACGACCCGCCTGCCCCTTCTGCGCCATCGGATAACCGTCGATGACGGTCGCCGCCGCGGCCGGCGTGCCGGGCGTGCGCAGGAGGATGGCGGCGATCGACCCGCCATACATCGCGGCGATGTAGAGTGAAGCGAGGAGCGCCAGGCCGGTCTCGGGCCGGAAGCTGTAGGTGAGCGGCAGGAGGAGGGCGATCGCCATCGTCGCCGAAAGTCCCGGCATCGCGCCGACGAACATGCCGATCAGCACGCCGACCAGGATCGCCGCGAGATTCACGGGGTCGGCGACGTTGGACAGGCCGATCCAGAAGAAGGAGTCCATCGCGAAAGTCCTCAGAGGGCCGGATAGAGGGGGATCGACAGGTTCAGGAACCAGACGAAGACGCCGAAGATGATGGCGGTGACGACGACGATGGTGGAGACCGCCGCGACCAGGCCGACCGGACGCAGCGCCGCCAGCGGGATCGCGAGGAAGAGCGGCGTCGCAACGAGGTAGCCGATGCGCGTGATGCTCCAGGCGTAGGTGACGATGAGCACCAGGAAGCCCGCGCCGATGGCGAGACTGCGCCAGTCGGTGGGCGTTTCAGTACCGTTCTCACCGTCGGGGGCCGCCGCTCGCGGGCGCAGCCGGGACCAGGCGGCGCTGGCGATCGCCGCGACCGAGAGGGCGATGACCACGAAAGCGAGGAGCTCGGGCAGTTGGGCGGCAGTCGCCGGATAGTTCTCGGCCTCGCTCCAGAAGAATACGGCAAGCGCGATCGCGGCGAGGGCGACGAAGATCTGACCCATCACGGGATTCCTGGCGGCTGACGAAAAGGAAAAACGGCGCGGCCTCCGGGGCCGCGCCGCAGCACTGTGGCCTTTACTGGGCCTGAACGTCGTCCTTGATGAGCTCCCAGAGTTCCTGGAACTCGCCTTCCTGCTTCTTCAGGAACGCTGCGTAGTCCTCGCCGGCGATGAAGTCGACCATGAGACCCTGCTTCTCGGCCGCAGCCTGGAACTCCGGGTTCTCCATCACGCGGCCGAGCGCGTCGATCATCTGCTGACGGGCCTCCTCCGGGAAGTCGCCGGGGCCGCTATAGCCGCGCGAGGAGCCGGCAACGAGGTCGTAGCCGAGTTCCTTGGCGGTCGGCACGTCGGGCAGGTTCTCCAGGCGTTCCTCGGAGAACACCGCAAGCGGGCGCAGATTGCCTTCGCGGATCTGCGGGAAGGTGACGCCGACATTGGTGAAGCTCGCGTCGATCTTGCCGCCCATGGCGGCGGTCCAGGACGGGCCGTCTCCCTGGAACGGAACCTTCTGCAGCTCCACGCCGGACTGGCGCTCGAACTGCAGCGAGGTGAAGTAGTCGTCGCCGCCGACGCCGGAATTGCCGACGGTCACCGTGCCAGGGTTCTCCTTGGCGGCGTTGACGAAGTCCTCGAAGGTCTGGAACGGCGAGTCCGGGGAGACCACCGCGATGCCCGGATCGGTGACGATGTTGGCGATCGGCGTGATCTCGTCGATCGTGTAGGTGATCGACGGGTTCATGATGTAGTTGGTCTGCAGCATCGGCGTGTTGGTGATGCTGATCGTCGAGCCGTCCTTCGGCGCCTGCTTGGCGAGGCGGGTCCAGGCGATCGCGCCGGTGGCCCCCGGAATGTATTGGTTGACGAAGTTGACGCCGAGTTCCTCGGCAAGGAAAGGCTGCACGAGCTGCGCGAGCGCGTCGGAGCCACCGCCGGCCTTGAAGCCCTGCATCACGTTCACGTCGCTGGCTGCGGTGTATTTGCCGTCCTGCGCCAGCACGGGGGTGACGAGTGCCGTTGTCGCGACGAGAGCCGCGGCGAGTACAGTTTTCATTGTGAACCTCCCAGTTCGGTCATGCGCGTCTCGGCGCGGGCTGCACCATAAGCAGCGGGTCCATTCGTTGTCAAACAGATTGTTGACAATCTTGATGGCAACGTGATCTGTGGGCGCAAAGCGCGTGTCGAGGAGGATCGGATGACGGAACGCAACGGGCGGGGCCTCAAGAAGGGGCTGACGAGCTATGGCGATGCCGGCTTCTCGCTGTTCCTGCGCAAGGCCTTCATCAAGGGCATGGGCTACTCCGACGACGCGCTGGAGCGGCCGATCGTCGGTATCGTCGATACCGCCAGCGGCTACAATGCGTGCCACGCCAACGTGCCCGATCTCGTCGAGGCGGTGAAGCGCGGGGTCATGCTCGCCGGCGCGCTGCCGGTGCCCTTCCCGACGATCTCGATCCACGAATCCTTTTCCCATCCCACCTCGATGTTCCTGCGCAACCTGATGGCGATGGACACGGAGGAGATGATCCGCGCGCAGCCGATGGACGCGGTCGTGCTGATTGGCGGCTGCGACAAGACGGTGCCGGCGCAGCTGATGGGCGCGGCGAGCGCCGGCGTGCCGGCGATCCAGCTCGTCACCGGGCCGATGCTGACCGGCCGCCATCGCAGCGAGCGCGTCGGCGCCTGCACGGACTGCCGGCGCTTCTGGGCACGGCATCGGGCCGGGGACGTCGACGCCGTCGAGATCGCCGAAGTCAACGACCGGCTGGTGCCGGGCGCGGGGACGTGCGGCGTCATGGGGACGGCCTCCACGATGGCGCTGACCGTCGAGGCGCTGGGCATGATGGCACCGGGCGGCGCCACCGCTCCGGCCGTCTCGGCCGACCGTCGCCGCATCGCCGAAACGACCGGCCAGATCGCCGCGCGGCTGGCAAGCGAGCCGCTGCTGCCGTCGGCGCTCATGACGCGCGAGGCCTTCGAGAACGCCTTGACCGTCCTGCTCGCCACCGGCGGGTCGACCAACGGCATCATCCATCTCGCCGCGATCGCGGGTCGCTGCGGGCTTTCGCTCGACCTCGACGCCTTCGACCGGATCGGCCGCAGGGTGCCGGTGCTCGTCGACCTGAAGCCGTCCGGGCAGAACTACATGGAGGATCTGCACGCGGCGGGCGGCCTCGTGACGATCCTGCGGGAGTTGAAGCCGCATCTCCACCTCGACTGCCTGACGGTCACCGGCAGGACGCTGGGCGAGGAGATCGACGCGTCTCCCGCCGGCTGGCGCCAGGACATCGTCGCGCCCTTCGCGGCGCCGCTCTATCCCGAAGGCGGCATGGCGGTCGTGCGCGGCAACCTGGCGCCCGGCGGCGCGATCGTGAAGCAGTCGGCGGCGACGCCGTCGCTGCTGACCCATCGCGGCCGCGCCGTGGTCTTCGCTTCGATCGCCGACATGGCCGAGCGCGTGGATGATCCGGATCTCGACGTCGGCCCGGACGACGTGCTCGTCCTGCAGAATGCCGGCCCGATCGGCGCGCCGGGCATGCCGGAGGCGGGCTACATGCCGATCCCGCGCAAGCTCGCGGCCGCCGGGGTCAAGGACATGGTGCGCATCTCGGACGCCCGCATGAGCGGCACCGCCTCCGGCACGATCGTCCTGCACGTCACGCCGGAATCGGCTGCCGGCGGGCCGCTGGCGCTGGTGCGGACCGGCGACATGATCGAACTCGACGTGCCGGGCCGGCGGCTGCATCTCGACGTGTCCGACGCCGAGCTGGAGACGCGCCGCAAGGACTTCGTGTCGCCGGTCCATGCCGGGTCGGACCGCGGCTACAAGAAGCTCTTCCTGGATACGGTGCTCCAGGCGGACGAGGGCTGCGACTTCGATTTCCTGGTGCCGGAGAAGACCGGACGCGTGCCGCAGGACCGGTGACGGAACATGAGCGGAGAGGCCGAGGCGGCGCTACTCCCGGGGGCCATCCTACGAGCGGCGCCATGCCCCGGCGGCGTCGCCGAGACGAGGACTGAAAAATGATCCATTCCATCGACCCGACCAGCGGCGCCGAACTGGCGCGCTATCATGAGCAGTCCGGCGAGGACGTCGAGGCGGCGCTGGCGGCTGCCGCCGATGCGCAGGCACGGTGGCGGTCCGTGCCCATCGCCGAGCGGGTGCAATTGCTGACGCGCATGGCCGCGGCATTGCGGGCGGGGAAGGCGCGGTATGCCGCCCTCATCACCGCCGAGATGGGCAAGCCGATCGCCGAGGCCGAGGCCGAGATCGAGAAATGCGCCGTCACCTGCGATTTCTACGTCGAAGCGGCGCCGCGCTTCCTCGACGACGAGCGTGTCGAGTCGAACGCCGCCGAGAGCTTGATCCTCTACGATCCGATCGGGGTGGTCTTGGCGATCATGCCGTGGAACTATCCGTTCTGGCAGGTCGTCCGGTTCCTCGCGCCGGCGCTGGCGGCCGGCAACGGCGCCATCCTGAAGCACGCCAACAACGTGCCGCAATGTGCCCTGGCGATCGCCGAGCTGATGCAGGAAGCCGGCTGCCCGCGGGGGCTGTTCGCCACGCTGCTCATCGGCACGGACAAGGTCGCGGGCCTCATCGCCGATGATCGAATCGCCGCGGTGACGCTGACCGGATCGACGGAAGTGGGTGCCATCGTCGCGGCGCAGGCTGGCAAGGCGCTGAAGAAGCAGGTGCTGGAACTCGGCGGCTCCGATCCGTTCATCGTCCTCGCCGACGCCAATTTCGAGGAGGCGGCGAAGATCGCGGTCAAGGCGCGCTTCATCAATGTCGGCCAGTCCTGCGTCAACGCCAAGCGCTTCATCGTCGAGGAGAGCGTCGCCGACCGCTTCGTCGACGCCTTCGTCGCAGGCGTGCGGGCGCTGAAGGTCGGTGATCCGAAGCAGCCCGACACGAATATCGGGCCGATGGCCCGGGCCAATCTGCGCGATGCGCTGCATTCGCAGGTCGAACGCACGCTGTCGGCGGGCGCCACGCTGCGGACCGGCGGCAAGCCGGTCGAGGGGCCGGGATACTGGTACGAGCCGACGGTGATCGACAACGTCCAGCCGGATCATGTCGCCTTCCGCGAGGAGACGTTCGGTCCGGTCGCCGCCGTCATCCGGGTGCGGGATGCACAGGAGGCGGTGCGCCTCGCCAACCAGACCGAGTTTGGCCTCGGCGCCGCTCTCTGGACGTCCGACATCGCGAAGGCGCGCGATCTGGCGCGGCAGATCGAGGCCGGCGCCGTCTTCATCAACGGCATGACCGCCTCCGATCCGCGCCTGCCCTTCGGCGGCATCAAGCGCTCCGGCTACGGCCGCGAACTCGGCTATCACGGCATCCGCGAGTTCACGAACATCAAGACGTTGTGGATCGGGCCGGCCAAGGCGGCGCAGGCACCGCTCACCGAAACCGAGAGAAAGGCCTCCTGATGACCAATCCGAAGCCCGGCATCTTCCGCCCCGACCAGATCACCCCGCGCGAGCGCGGCGGCGGCGCCCGGACGATCCCCCTCGTCAATCGCGCGTCCGGAACGACCAGTTTCATCAACGGCATCACCGAATTCGCGCCCGGCGCTGCGATTCCCGTGCACAGTCACAATTGCGAGGAGAGTGTCATGCTCCTCGAGGGCAATGCCATCGCCGAGATCGACGGCGAGCAGCACGTGCTGAAGCCGCTCGACACGACGTTCATCCCGGTGAACCTGCCGCACCGCTTCATCAACGCGTCCGACACCGAGCCGATGAAGATCCTGTGGATCTACGCCAATGTCGACGCGACCCGGACGATCGTGGCGACCGGCGATACCCGCAGCATCGACGACGAGCACGCCGCGCCGCCTGCGGCCTGAGG
>DASYHY010000279.1:0-9223 GCA_036252795.1 Aurantimonas sp.
GGCGATGAACGCGCTGGGCGGCTTCCGGACGCAGGGACACGACGAGGCCGGCCGCACGCAGATCATCGCCGACGCGCGCGCCGTCAGCGACGCCGGCGCCTTCGCGGTTGTGCTGGAAGGCATCGTCGAGCCGCTGGCCGAGGAAATCACGAGAGAGATCGCGGCTCCCACGATCGGCATCGGCGCCGCGGCCGCCTGCGACGGCCAGATCCTCGTCCTAGAGGACCTGCTGGGCCTGACCGAGCGCCCGCCGCGCTTCGTCAAGCGCTACGCCGAACTCGGCGCCGCAGTGGAGAAGGCGATCGGCGACTACGCGGAAGAAGTCCGCAACCGGACATTCCCGGGACCGGAGCACGTGTACCAGCCGCGAAAGTAACCGTCAGCCGAGCCGAACGGGGGCGTTCGCGCGGGCCGAGTCTGGCCAAGCCCGGCGCCCGTCCGCCCGCTCGTGATGTTGTTTCCCAGTCGGCCCGGCTGGCGCCGCTCCGGCGGCGCGGCTACCCGGCCTTGTCGGTTCGGTTGCCCTTGCCGAGGTCTTCGCGGGCGCGCTTGTCCTTGTCGAGCTTCTCGAAGCTCTCGATCACGCCATCCGTCTCCTGCTTGGCGTCGGGCACCGCCTGCCGCTGGTTGTGCACGCTCTCCTGGTCGTTGCCCTGCAGCGAGTTGCGACCCATCCGGTCGGAGGCGATGTCGGTCTCGGTCAGCGGCACGTTCTTGTTGTCGTTCGACATGGATGTCTCCTCTGGTTCTCAGGACCAACGAGGGGACAGGAGCGGCGTTCCAAGCGATGGTCCGGCTTGCGAAGATACCGCAGGCTCACAGCACCAGCGGCAGGACGAACGGTGTGCCGGAATAGGCTTCCTCGCCGCGGCCGATCGAGCGGATGGCCTCGACCATCCGGCCGCCGCGGCCGAGCCGGTCGTCGGCGAAAGCGACGAGGCGGGCGTTGGGCGTGGCGGAGGGCGCGCGGCGGCGCAGTTCCTCCGCCAGGGCCTGTTCGTCGAGATCCGGATTGATCGCCATCGCGGTGATGTAGGCGGCGGCGGTGGAGCGGCTGATCCCGGCATAGCAGTGGATCGCCAGCGGCTTCTCGCGGTTCCAGCGCGCCCCGAACTCCAGCAGCCGGTCGAGATGGTGGATGGCCGGGGCGGTCATCCCGTCGATCTCCTCGACGATGTCGTTGAAGCCGAGGAAGAGATGCCGGTCCGCCGCGATCGTGGCGGGGCGGGGCACCGGCGTGTCGGCGTTGATCAGCGTCACGAGATCGAGCGCGCCGTGGTCGGCGACGGTCGCGTGGAGTTCGGCGAGGGAGGATACGACGAGATAGCTCATGGACTCACACTATGGGCCGCGAACGTCAGATGTCATCCCCGTCCCGCGCGTGCGACATCCTGCGCCGGCTGGCTCTCCCGGCACGTGGCGTCGAGCGCGGCGAAGCGGGCGAGGAAGGCCGCTTCAGTGGCGGCGGTCGGCACCGGCGTGAAGGCGGCGGGCTCGACGAGGCCGGCGGCCGGCTTGCCGAAGAAGGTCGCGGCTTCCTTCGCGGCGAATCCCGCCAGCAGCACCGCCTCGTGATAGGCCGACACCCGGTCGGCGGTCTTTATCGCCTTCTCGACGGAAGAGGGCAGCGAAGGCGGCAGGCCGAAGCGCAGGTTCACCGCCGCCTGCAGGCGCTGTTCGACCCGCTTGTAGTCCCCGCCCATGACGCTCTTGAAGGGCGAGATCATGTCGCCGATGACGTATTCCGGCGCGTCGTGGAGGAGGGCGGCGAGGCACCAGCGCGGCTCGGCGCCGTCCGCCGCCACCAGCGTCTCGACAATGAGCGAGTGCTGCGCGACGGAAAAGGCGTGGTCGCCGCGCGTCTGGCCGTTCCAGCGGGCGACGCGGGCGAGGCCGTGCGCAATGTCCTCGATCTCCACGTCGAGCGGCGAGGGATCGAGCAGGTCGAGCCGGCGCCCGGACAGCATGCGCTGCCAGACCCGCGCCGGCCTGGTGCCCGCGGTGCGGCTCATTCGGCGTCTCCGGCGGCAGCCCCGGCAGGAGCGGGCTCGGGCAGCGCGAAACCGGCCCAGGGCGGCACCGTCGCGGTGACCGCCACCCCGTCCGCCCGCAGCGTCGCGTCCGCCGCCAGGGCATCGGCCAGCCGGTCTATACGGATCAACGCGAAGCCGTCGCAGCCCGAGGCCGAAAGCACCGTGCCGATCGTCCGGCCGCCGGCCTCGATGTTGGCGCCGGGGGTGAGGTGCCCGTCCGCCTCGACCAGCATCAGCCGGCGGCGGGCGGTGCCCCGATGCTGCATGCGCGAGACGACTTCCTGGCCGACGAAGCAGCCCTTCTTGAACGAGACGCCGCCATTCTGGTCGAGCAGCACGTCGTGCGGGAAGACCTCGGAGCCGGGATAGTCGGTGTCCGATTCGGCAACGCCCGCCCGTATCCGCTGTCGCTCGAAATCCGCCGGCTCGGCGCCAGCGATTCCCGCCGGCGGTGCGCCGTAGACGCGCCAGACGGGATCTTGAAAGCGCCGGTCGCGCAGCGCTCCCGGCACGGTTTCATCCTCGTCCCAGACGGCATGAATGGGATCCTCGCTCGGCTCGATCGCCACCTTGGTACGCAGCCGGTAGAGCGCGAGACGCTTGGCGAAGGCCTCGGCGGCGGAACTGGCGACGTCGAGCCGGAATCCGCCCGGGACGCGGCCGATCAGGAACTCGAACAGGATCTTGCCTTGGGGGGTCAGCAGCGCCGAGGGCCGCATCTCTTCCTCGCCGAGCCCGTCGAGATCGGCGGTGACCAGCGTCTGGAGGAAATGTTCGGCGGGATCCCCGGTGACGAGGAGGAGGGCGCGATCCGCGAGGCGGGCGACGGGCATGGGGACAGCTCGCTTGTGTGACCAGGCGCATTTACGTAAGCCGGGCCCGCCGGCGGAACAAGCGGAGAGACGACCATGGCGACGACCTACGACACGCTTCTGACCGGCGGGACGGTGGTGAACCAGGATGGCGCGGGGCTTCGCGACATCGCCATGCGCGGCGGCAAGATCGTCGCGATCGGCCAGCTGGACCCCGCTCTCGCAGGCGAGACGATCGACTGCACGGGCCTGCATGTCCTGCCCGGCGTGATCGACAGCCAGGTGCATTTCCGCGAGCCCGGCGCCGAGCACAAGGAGGATCTCGAGACCGGCTCGCGCGCCGCGGTGCTGGGCGGCGTCACCTGCGTCTTCGAGATGCCCAACACCAATCCGCTGACCACCAGCGAGGCGGCGCTCGCCGACAAGGTGCGGCGCGGCCGCCACCGGATGCATTGCGACTTCGCCTTCTGGGTCGGCGGCACGCGCGAGAACGTCGCCGACCTAAGCGAACTGGAACGCCTGCCGGGCGCGGCCGGCATCAAGGTGTTCATGGGCTCGTCCACCGGATCGCTGCTGGTCGAGGACGATGACGGCGTGCGCGAGATCCTGTCGCAGACCCGCCGCCGCGCCGCGTTCCATTCCGAGGACGAGTTCCGCCTGCGCGAACGCGCGTCGCTGAAGGTGGCCGGCGACCCGGCCTCGCATCCGGTCTGGCGCGACGAGATCGCCGCGCTGCGCTGCACCGAGCGGCTGGTCGCCATCGCCGAGGCGACCGGTGCGCGGATCCACGTGCTGCACATCTCCACCGAGGAGGAGATCGACTTCCTCGCCGCCCACAAGCGCAACGTCACCTGCGAGGCGACGCCGCATCACCTGACCATGTCGGCCGAGGACTACGCCGTCCTCGGCACCAGACTGCAGATGAACCCGCCGGTGCGCGACGCCCGCCACCGCGACGGCGTCTGGCGCGGCATCGCATCGGGCGTCGTCGACGTGCTCGGCTCCGACCACGCGCCGCATACGCTGGAGGAGAAGGCGCAGCCTTATCCGCAGTCGCCCTCCGGCATGACCGGCGTCCAGACGCTGGTGCCGATCATGCTCGACCATGTCGCCAACGGGCGCCTCAGCCTGGCGCGCTTCGTCGACCTCACCTCGGCAGGGCCGCAGCGCATCTTCGGCCTTGCCGCCAAAGGCCGCATCGCGCCCGGCTACGACGCCGACCTCACCATCGTCGACCTGAAGCGGCAGGCGACGATCACCAATGACTGGATCGGCTCGCGCGCCCAGTGGACGCCCTATGACGGCAGGCAGGTCACCGGCTGGCCCGTCGGCACCTTCGTGCGCGGCCACCGTGTCATGTGGGAAGGCGAGATCGCCGACGGCGCACGGGGCGAGCCGGCGGAATTCGTCGAGACGCTGGCGAAGCTGGGTTGAGCCGCCGGCTGTGGGCGGCACTGTCGAGGAGCATGCGATGACCGAGGAATCTCCGGACGATGCCGCCGTCGAAGAAGCGACCATGGCGATGGCGGCGCGGGTGTTCGACGCAGCCCGGCGCGGCGATGTCGCGGCGATGGCGGGTTTCCTCGACCAGGGCCTGCCGGCGAACTTTCGCAACGACAAGGGCGACAGCCTGCTGATGCTCGCCAGCTATCACGGCCATTCGGCGCTGACGGAATTCCTGCTTACGCGGGGGGCGGACCCGGAACTGGTCAACGATCGCGGGCAGACGCCGCTGGCCGGCGCCGCGTTCAAGGGCGAGCTCGAGATCACCCGGCTGTTGCTGGATCACGGCGCGAAGGTGGACGGTTCCGGTCCGGACGGGCGCACGCCGCTGATGATGGCGGCGATGTTCAACAGGACGAAGCTTCTGGACTGCCTGCTGGAGCGCGGGGCGGACATCGCCGCCCGCACCCCGGAAGGCACGACGGCACGCGATGCCGCGGCCGCCATGGGTGCCGCGGACGCGGTGGCACTGCTCGACCGGCGGCTGGCCGCCGGGGGCTGACGCCGGTCAGTCGCCGGCCACGAAGAACGCCAGCCGTCCCTCGGGCGAGATGCCGATCCGGTAGAAATTGTAGCCGCCGAAATCCTGCATCGATTCGTAATCGCCCGCCGTGACGAGCTCGAACAGCTCCACCCGTTGCGGGCGCGTCAGGGCGCCGAGATCGACCTGGGTGAAATACGGCCAGACATAGATCTCGTTCGGGGTGCCGGGCTCCGTGTGGGCATGGCCGGCCTCGAGGATCTCGAGCATGATCGCCAGCGTCTCGATCCCTTCGCCGTCGCCGGAGTTGGACCGCAGGAAGGCGATCGGATCTTCGACGGCAGGGCCGAAGGAGAGCACGGTGCCGTCCTCGCCTTTCTCGATATAGGGCCGCAGCCGCTCGATCTCGCCGCTGCGGGCGATCTCCATCAGCCTGGCTCGCAGATCGCGGACCGGGCGCGGCAGCGACTCCTCGCCATAGGCAATCTCGGCCTCCAGCGGCTCCGCCCGGCTCGCGCCGGCTGGTTCTTCCGCCGGCGCTGCATCGGGCGCAGGCGGTCCACCCTCAGTCGGCCGCCGGCCCGGCCGCTCGTCGTCGGACGGCAGGGGCCGGCTATCAGCAGGCGCCTCGTCCTCCGGCGGCAGCGGTACCTCGCCGGCATCGGTACCTTCATGTTCGGGCGTCGACGGGGACGGATCGGGGAGCGGCGCGGCCGCGGGCCTGGCGCCGGGAGGCGGGGGCAAGGGCGGCAGCGGGACGGCGATGATTCCCTCCCGGGAGCCCGAGCGGCCCTCTCCGGGATCGATCTGCGAGAAGGAGGCGGCCGGGGTCGCCGGCGCGAGGATCGCCAGGATGATCGCGGCTGTCGGGAAAAGATTGCTGCGGCGCAAAGGCACGGCGACACCTCCGCGTGATGGCTGCCTGCGAGGCGGGTGAGGGAAGAAGCGGGGAGGGATGCTACTGGACGGTGCGATCCGGGCGGAACTCGCCGAACTCGATGCGCTGCCGCAGCGATTCGACCATCGTCAGCACGTCGTCCTCGCCGTGCAGGCGCACCAACTCGGTGAGCGCGGTGGTGATCGCCGTCTCGGCCAGGATCTCAGCCTCGATGCCGTCCGAGATGCCGTCCGCCCAAGCCTCGTTGTGATACTCGAACGCGACCTGCTTCTTCTCCGCCTGGATCATCTCTTCCAGCTCGGCCCCGTGCAAATCGATCATCTGAACCCCTCAATTCCAGCCTTTCGGCTTCACGTCCCGTTAAGGTCCCTAGCACGATCCGGGCACGAAATCGTCGCGCTCTTCCGAAATCGTTAACCCCACGTTAATTCCCGTACCTGACGCCGATCTCGCGTGCCAGCGTCGCGCCTTCGCTCTGGTATCGGCTGACGGCCACTCGCGCGGCCGGCGTGCAATGCCTGTAGGTCGATTCGAACGCTCGGTAGCCGCTGTTGAAGCTTGCCACGAGGCGTCGGCGGTCCGCCTCGTTCGGCGCCTGCGCCGCGATCAGCTCCTGCATCTTGTTCCGCCAGATCCCCGCCTCCGCGTCCCCGCAGAGCGTGCGCAGGAAGTGCATCGAGCCGAGGATCGCGGCGAGGCGGCCCATCGGCCGCATGTAGGGCGCGTCGCTCGGCAGGACCGGCGCCGTCTGTTCCGCACCCGCAGCGTCGGTCGCGGCGTCCGTCTCGGCCGGCGGCGTCTCGTCCTGCGCCCGCGCCGGACCAATCGGTCCGAGCGGCAGGGCGAGTGCCGCCATGAGGATCGCGATGAGAGGGAGCCGGGCGCGCATGTACAAGGTTTCTGACTTCGTTAACGCTTATGCAAGGGCCGGGCCGTCTCTTCCGGCGATATGGGGCGCGCTGCGCCCTTCGCGCAACAGACGCAGGTCAGTGCGTCACGAGGGCGCCGACGGCCTTGCGCGCGATCTCCGCGAGACCGGGAGTCGTCCGTTGGACGCGCTCGGCCGCCTCGATCTCGTCGAGCGTCAGAAGATGCAGGCTGGCCGCGTCGTCTCCGGCCTGCGGCACGGCTCCGGGCGCGAGCGTCCCGGCGAAGACGGCGATGACGGCATGGAACTGGCCGCCGATCGCCTCGTGCAGCGTCACGAAACGGATGGGCCCTGCGTCGACAAGGGTTTCCTCGGCAAGTTCGCGCCGCGCCGCGACCTCCAGCCGCTCGCCGAACTCGACGCCGCCGCCCGGCAGGCTGAGCCGGCCCGCATAGGGTTCGCGACTGCGCTCCACGAGCAGCACGCGACCCGACTGCGAGAGGCAGAGCGAGACGCCGAGCAGGGGATGGCTGCGGCTGTCGGGCATGGGACTTCCTCCGGCGGTTGACTCGCGGCGCCGGCTGCGGCTCAAACGGTCGCCATGTGCGGACGCTTCACCCTAACGGCGCCACCCGATGCGGTGGCGGAACTGCTCGCGCTGATTGACCTTGACCCGTTCCCGCCGCGTTACAACATCGCGCCGACGCAACCGATCCTGATCGCCGTCGGCGGCGGGGCGGAGCGACCCGGCGCCAACCGCCCGAACAGGACGGCGCTGCTGGCGAGATGGGGGCTGATCCCTTCCTGGGTCAAGGACGTGAAGAGCTTTCCGCTCTTGATCAACGCGAGGGCCGAGACGGCGGCGGAGAAGAACGCCTTCCGCGGCGCGATGCGCTATCGCCGCTGCCTCGTTCCCGCGTCGGGCTTCTACGAATGGCGGCGGCAGGGCAAGGCGAAGTCGGAGCCGCACTTCCTGAAGCCCGCCAATGGCAGGCCCTTCGCCTTCGCCGGGCTGATGGAGACCTGGCAGGGGCCGGATGGCAGCGAGATCGACACCGCCGCGATCATGACCACGGCGGCCTCGGGGCCGATCGCGGCGATCCACGAGCGCACCCCGATCGTCGTGGCGCAGGAAGACTACGGGCGCTGGCTGGCTTGCCGGGAATTCGATCCGGCTGCGGTGGCGGACATCCTGGCGGCACCCAACGACGACTTCTTCGATATCGTCCGCGTGTCGGATCGTGTGAACAAGGTCGCCAATACCGGCCCCGATTTGCAGGAGCCGATCGAAGCATCCGCCGAACGAGCGCGAAGAATGGCCCCGCCGGGGGACGGGGCGCAGGGCAGCCTGTTCTAGCCGTGACGACGCAGAGTCCGGATCACTCCGCCGGGATCATGGCCGGAGAGGTCTCGTCGCGCTGCAGCTTCGGCGCCTTGGCCTTGAGCCAGGACTGGCTGGCGGCTGCGATGGCCGGAATGCCGATGGCGCGGTAGTTCCTGGCAAGATCGACTTCTTGCTCGCGCTCGCGCTTCGACTTGAACTCTACACTCGTCTTGATCATGGCCATGGTCCGTGGGCTGCTGGGAAGGTGATCCGGCACTCCAATTGCGCCAGATTATGGGCAGAAGCGATCGTCGAACTGGCGCTGCTAAGCCCTTGCGACGCTAAGCCGATCGGCGTGGCAATCGGGTCACAATGGCAGGACTCGCCACGGGCACGATTTTTTGCCGGCTCACCGTTTCGCGGAGGTTTCGTCCCGATGCGGCAGGAGGCTCGTTGCCTGCCGCCGGAATCGGCGAGGCCTGGCCGCTCGCGCCCACGGATTTGTCAGCCGGCCCGTTTGCCGCTAGCGAAAGCCCGCCGGCCGGAACCGCCGACGTGCAGACGGCGCCGGCGAGGCGGCAAGTGAACGGGGGAGCGCGTGTGCGGCAAGCAGCGCCGGCGCCCCGAACCGATGATCGAGGCAGATCGATGGACGACGGCTTTCGCGGCCTGACGCTTTGGAACACGATGACCCGGCGCAAGGAGGAGTTCCGCCCGCTCGCCTGGCAGGACCCGGCGACGCCGGAGGCCGAGCGGCGGGTGCGCATGTATGTCTGCGGGCCGACGGTCTACGACTTCGCCCATATCGGCAACGCGCGCCCGGTCATCGTCTTCGACGTGCTCTACCGGCTGCTGCGCAATCTCTACGGCGCAAACGCCGTCACCTATGTCCGCAACATCACCGACGTCGACGACAAGATCAACGCACGCGCGGCGCGGGACTACCCCGACCTGCCGCTCAACGACGCGATCGCGGAGGTGACGGCGAAGACGGCCGAGCAGTTCCACGAGGACGTCGCGGCGCTCGGCTGCCTGCCGCCGACGGTCGAGCCGCGCGCCACCGACTACGTCGCCGGCCGTCCCGACGGGCACGACATGGTGGCGATGATCACGACGCTGATCGACAAGGGCCATGCCTACGAGGCGGGCGGCGAGGTGCTGTTCGACGTCACCTCGATGAAAGATTACGGCCGGCTCTCCAACCGCCGGCTCGACGAGCAGCGGGCCGGCGCGCGGGTCGCGGTGGACAGCCACAAGCGCAATCCCGGCGATTTCGTGCTGTGGAAGCTCTCGGCCGACAACGA
>DASYHY010000280.1:0-11304 GCA_036252795.1 Aurantimonas sp.
CTTCGCGCAAGCGATCGCCGGCCTATTGGCACCGGGGAGAACCGGCCTGCGCAGGCCGCACCTGTCTGGCTGGCCGCACCGCCGCCCCTCCCGAGGCGGTGCGGCCGCCGACGCAGACGTGCCGCAGACGGGAGATGGAAAGAGTTTGGGCGCCCGGATCCACTTCTATATCGGTTTGCTGCCCCTTCTCGTGATGGCGGGACTGCTGTCTTTCGCCGTGCTGCGGCCGGGTGTCGAGGAGCGGACCGCCCGTCCGCCCGAACCTTCCCGCGAAATCGTGCCTGATGCGGCGTTGCCGGTCGTCGAGGCGGTGGGCGCGGCGCTGGCCGGCTACCGCGTCGCCGCGCTCGCTTTTCTGGGCGATCCCGTCGCGCCGGACGCCATCCGCCATGTCGAGGCATCTGCCGAAGCCGTCGCCGCCGCCGCACGGGAGGCGGCCCGGCTTGAATCTGCCGTCCCCGGGGCTCGTGAAGCAGCCGAGGCGCTCGGCCGCACGGGCGAGGCAGCCGCCGAAGAAATCCGCCGGATCGGCACGCTTCGGGCGCGCCGCGACGAGCTGGCGACAGAAGTCGCCGGCTTCGGCCCGGGCCTGACCGAAGCGGCCCGCGACATCATGCGGACCGCGTGGCGCACGCTCGACATCGAGGCGCTCTACAAGACGAACCTGACGCTGGAGCCCCTGAACGAGAGCCTGATCCTCGTCGAGCGCCTGAGGACCACTTCGGATCCGGCCCTTCACGACAAGATCCTGGCCAAGCTCGCCGAAGTCGCCGAGATGCATCGCGGCCTCACCGGAGACCTCACCGGAGACGCGCAGCGGACGAGAGCCGCTTCGTTCGAGCGCCTGCTGGACGGATTGCGCGCCCGGCTGGAGGAATTGCAGCTCGCCGCGGCGGAATTCGAGACGGCACGCGGCTCCTTGTCGAACGACCTCGATACCGACCTTACGGCCCGTTTCGCGGAACTCGAGGCGCTGGTGGCCGCCCGTCCGGCAGAGACGCCGCCGGCGCCGGCCGTCACGCCAGAACTGCCGGATGCGCCACGAGCGCCCGCCGCTCTCCTGCTGGCCGGCGCGGCGCTTCTCCTGATACTCGGGGCGGCGTTAGCCTTCCTCGCCGACCGGTGCACGATGGGTCCCCTGCGCCGCCTCGCGGAGGACGCGGGCACCGTCGCGGCAGGCGGAACGCCTGCCGCCGTGCCAGCCGCGACGCGCGCCGGGCCCTTCGGTGCCATCGCGCGCGCCCTCGAAGCGATCGCGGCTGCCCGGAGCGAACGCGACGCGGCCGACGCCGAGCGGGAGCGCCTGCGGACCATCGCGGCGCGCGAAGACGTCCGCCGCGACAGCGAGGCTTCCGGCACCCGCGACAGGACCCTGGCGACGCTGCGGCGTCTGGCGAACGCGACCGCCAAGGTGGCGGCCGGCGATCTGACGGTCCGGATCGGCGACGACGCCGACGCGGAGGCCCGGGACGGGTTCAACGCCGCGATCGGCTCCCTCGACGCGGCCCTCTTCGAAGCCGACGGCAGGATGGCGGCGATCGAGGCTGCGCTGGCGGAAGCGAGAGCGGCGTCGCAGGACCTCGCGGCTCGGGTGGAGCAGCAGGCGGCATCGACCGCACAGACGGTGACGGATATGTCCGGCCTCGCGGCAAGCATCGAGAATTCGGCCGAAGACGCCGCACGCGCCCAGGCGCTGGCGGCAACGGCGCGCGACAGCGCCCGCCGGGGAGGCGAGATCGTCGGCCGCACCGTCGACGCCATGACGGCCATCGAAAAATCCTCCGGCGAGATCGGCACGATCATCGCCGTGATCGACGGGATCGCCTTCCAGACCAACCTCCTGGCGCTCAACGCCGGCGTCGAGGCGGCGCGGGCGGGGGACGCCGGCAGGGGCTTCGCCGTGGTCGCGCAGGAGGTGCGCGGTCTGGCGCAGCGCTCGGCCGAGGCCGCCACCGAAATCAAGCGGCTGGTCACCACGTCCCACGCGCAGGTCAAGGACGGCGTGGCGCTTGCCGCCGATTCCGGCCGTTCGCTGGAGCAGGTTGCCGGGCAGGTGGCGGAGATCGACGGGATGATCGCCGCCATGGCCGATCGCGCGCGGGAACAGGCTGCAGCGCTCAAGGATATCGCGGCACCGGCCGAGCGTCGTCGTCGGGCGCCCGATCCCGACGCGGCGCTGGTCGAGCGGTCGGTTGCGGCCATTCGTGCCCTGCAGGGCGG
Organism: Aurantimonas sp.; assembly: GCA_036252795.1. Classification (GTDB taxonomy): domain Bacteria; phylum Pseudomonadota; class Alphaproteobacteria; order Rhizobiales; family Rhizobiaceae; genus Aurantimonas. The sequence goes on from DASYHY010000280.1 coordinate 2,221, forward strand.
CATGCAGGGGCTGGCCCGGATGCTCGGCGCGTTCAGGACGAGCGGCGATAGCGTGCCGGCCGCCCCCGTGCCGCGCCAGGCGCCGGTGTGGCAGCCGCTCGTCGGCAGGCGCGGCGGCGCGGCAGCGCGACTCGAGGCGGCGGAGGACTGGTCGGACTTCTGACCCCTGCCCCGTCCGCAGTCAGTCGAGCCGGCGGCCGCTCCCGGCATCGAAGCGATGGACGGCGTCCAGCCGGCCCGCCGCCTGCACCTTCGTTCCCGGCTCCAGATGGCTATACCCCGGCACGCGCACGGCGATTTCCGGGCCCCGTTCCGCCAGCGCCCCGAACACGTAGCTCTCCGCGCCGACGACCTCGACGCCGGTGACGGTAATGTTCGCCAGGAACTCGCCCGGCTCGCGCGCATCTGTCTCGACGAGCCGCATGTGCTCCGGCCGAACGCCGACCACGACATCCGGGCCGGGTACCCCCGGCAGATTGTCGAGCCCGGCCAGTCCCTCTCCCGCTCCGCCGGCACCGTCGAGCGGCACGAGGTTCATCGCGGGTGACCCGATGAAGGTCGCCACGAACAGGCTCGCCGGTCGCTCGTAGAGTTCCATCGGCTTGCCGGCCTGCTCGATCCGGCCGCCATTCATCACCACCAGCTTGTCGGCCAGCGTCATCGCCTCGAGCTGGTCGTGGGTGACGTAGAGGCTCGTCGTCGCGAGCCGCCGCTGCAGCCGGCGGATCTCCGCGCGCATCTGGACGCGCAGCTTGGCGTCGAGATTGGACAGCGGCTCGTCGAACAGGAAGGCCGCCGGCTCGCGCACGATGGCCCGCCCCATGGCGACGCGCTGGCGCTGGCCGCCGGAGAGCTGTCCGGGCTTGCGGGCGAGCAGCGGCGCGATCTCCAGGATCCCCGCCGCCTCGTCGACCCGCCGGGCGATCTCCGGCTTCGGCATCTTGCGGTTCTTCAGCCCGTATTCGAGATTCTGGCGCACGCTCATATGCGGGTAGAGCGCGTAGTTCTGGAACACCATGGCGATGTCCCTCGCCGCCGGCTCCAGCTCGTTGACGACGCGCTCGCCGATCCGGATCGTGCCGGAGGTGATCGTTTCCAGCCCCGCGACCATCCGCAGGAGTGTCGACTTGCCACAGCCGGACGGCCCGACCAGCACGACGAATTCGCCGTCCTCGATGCCGAGCGAGACGCCCTTCACCGCTTCCACCCCGCCGGGATAGACCTTGCGGATCTCGGTGAGTTCGATGCCAGCCAAGCCTATTTCTCCGATTCCACGAGGCCGCGCACGAACCAGCGCTGCATGAACACGACCACGAGGACGGGCGGCGCGATCGCGAGGATCGCGGTAACCATCACCTGGGGCCACGGCGTGTCCGCGTCGGCGAAGGACACCATCTTCTTCAGCGCGATGACGATGGTGTTCATCTGGTTGTCGTTGGTGACGAGCAGCGGCCACAGATACTGCGTCCAGCCGTAGATGAAGAGGATGACGAACAGCGCCGCGATGTTGGTCTTCGACAGCGGGATCAGGATGTCGCGGAAGAAGCGCATCGGCCCCGCGGCGTCGATTCGCGCCGCCTCCACCAGTTCCGGCGGGATCGTCATGAAGAACTGCCGGAACAAGAGCGTCGCCGTCGCCGAGGCGACCAGCGGCAGGATCAGCCCGGCATAGGTGTCGATCATGCCGAGGTCGACCATCACCTTGTAGGTCGGCAGGATCCGCACCTCGACCGGCAGCATCAGCGTGATGAAGATCATCCAGAAGAAGGCCATGCGGAAGGGGAAGCGGAAGAACACGATGGCAAAGGCCGACAGGATCGAGATGACGATCTTGCCGATGGCGATGCCGAACGCCATCACCGTCGTGTTGAACAGCAGCGTGCCCACCCCGACCCCGCCGATCCGGCCGACGCCGCCGAACAGCGCCTGGCCGTAGTTTTCGGCCAACTCGCCGCCCGGCACCAGCGGCAGCGGCGGCCGCAGGATGGTCTGCAGCGTCTGCGTCGAGGCGACGAAGGTGTAGTAGATCGGGAACGCCACGATGAGGACGCCGAGGATCAGCACCAGATGGGCGATGGGGCGGCCGACGCCGCTGCGCTCGATCATGGCGCTCTCGCCGACACGTCAGGCATAATGCACCCGTTTCTCCACATAGCGGAACTGCACGGCGGTGAGCGCGATGACGATCGCCATCAGGATCACCGACTGGGCGGCCGAACTGCCGAGATCGAGGTTCACGAAGCCGTCGATATAGACCTTGTAGACCAGCGTCTCAGTCGCCCGGGCCGGGCCGCCGCCGGTGACCGCGTCGATGATCCCGAACGTATCGAAGAACGCATAGACCGTGTTCACCACCAGCAGGAAGAAGGTCGTCGGCGCGATCAGCGGGAAGACGATCGTCCAGAAGCGCTTGGTCGAGCCGGCGCCGTCGATCGCGGCGGCCTCGATCAGCGACTTGGGGATCGACTGGAGCGCCGCCACGAAGAACAGGAAGTTGTAGCTGATCTGCTTCCAGGCCGCCGCGACGACCACCAGCACCATGGCCTGGTCGCCGTTCAGCAGCGGGTCCCAGTCCACCCCGTTGCGCCGGAGCATGTAGGCGAACGTGCCCATGGCCGGATTGAACATGAACAGCCACAGCATGCCGGCGACGGCCGGCGCCACGGCATAGGGCCAGATCAGCAGGGTTCGGTAGAACGCCTTGCCCCGCAGCACCTTCTCCACAGAGGTCGCCAGCAGCAGCGCCAGCGTCATCGCCAGGAGTGCCGTCGAGACGGAGAAGATCGCCGTGACCTTGATGGCGTTGAGATAGGCGGGATCGGACAGCACCGCCTCGAAATTCGCCAGCCCGACGAAGCGCGTGCGTAGCCCGAACGGGTCCTGCCGGAGCAGCGACTGGTAGAGCGCCTGGCTCGCCGGCCAGTAGAAGAACACCAGCGTGATTGCCACCTGCGGCGCGAGCAGCAGATAGGGCAGCCACTTGTTGGGGAAGACGGCTTTCACCAGGGCGACATTCATGCTGGCCGGCGGAGGATGCCCCCGCAGGCAAAAAAGAAAGTGCCGGGCGAACGCCGCCCGGCACGATGGTCGTTCGGTTACTGCGCTTCGGCGATCGCCTCGTTGCCGAGTTCGACGATGCGGTCGAGCGCCGTCTGGGCGTCGATGTCGCCGGCCAGCATCGCCTCGAACTGCTCGTTCTGGATGTCGCGGATCTGCGGCAGGTTCGGCAGGCGCACGCCGCGCGAGTTCTCGGTCGGCTCCTTGCCCATCATCTGGCTGATCGGCGTCTCGCGGCCGGGATTCTCCCCGTAGAAGCCCGATGCCTTGGTCTGCTCGTAGGCTTCCATCGTCACCGGCAGATAACCCGACACCTGGTGCAGGCGGGCCTGGATCTCCGGCTGCGAGAGGAAGTTGAAGAACTCGGCAATGCCCTTCACTTCCTCGTCCGACTTGCCGCCGAACACCCAGAGGCTGGCGCCGCCGGGAATGGTGTTCTGCGGTGCGCCTTCGGCGTTCGCATCGTAGGGAAGCTGGCCGATGCCGTAGTTGAGGCCCGACTTGACGACGTCGCCGAGACCGCCGGAGGACTCGGTGAGGATGCCGCACTCGCCCGACAGGAAGAGCTGCTTGGCCTCCGACGTGCGCCCGCCGTAGCGGAACACGCCGTCCTTCGCGAGATCGGCGATCTCCTGGAAGTGCTCGACATAGATCGGCGCGTTGAGCTGAAGCTCGACGTCGGTGCCGGCCAGGCCGTTCTCCTGGGTGCCGTAGGGCACGTCGTTCCAGGCGGCGAAGTTCTCGAGATGGATCCAGGTCAGCCAGGTCGACGTGTAGCCGCACTCGGCGGCACCGGATTCCTTGATCTGGCGGGCCGCGTCGAAGACCTCCTGCCAGGTCTTCGGCGGGTTGTCGGCGTCGAGACCGGCTTCCGCGAAGATGTCCTTGTTGTAGTAGAGGATCGGCGACGACGAATTGTACGGGAAGGACAGCATGGTGCCGTCCGGACGCGAATAGTAGGCGACGATGCCGGGCAGGTAGTTCGACTTGTCGAACTCGTAGCCGCCGGCCTCGAGGACGTCGGCGACCGGCATCACGGCACCCTCGGCGCCCATCATCACCCCGGTGCCGACGTCGAAGACCTGGATGATCGCCGGCGGCTGCTGGGCGCGGAACGCGGCGATGCCGGCATTCAGCGTCTCCGGATAAGTGCCCTTGAAGACCGGCTGGATCTGGTAGGCGTCCTGGGAGTCGTTGAACTCCTTGGCCAGCGTGTCGACGACCTCGTTGTTGGCGCCGGTCATCGCATGCCACCACTGCAGCTCGGTGACGGCGAATGCGTGGCTGGCGCCGGCGATCAACGCGCCGGCCGCGACGGCGGCGCTGAGAAGATTGCGGTTCATGTCGGTTTCCTCACCGTTGATGCGACTCTCGGGCCCTGTTGCCGAGCTTGTCCAAGCCGCCTCTGGTAAGAGTGCTTCAAAACCGGTTCGTGACACAATCATGAAGCTTCGATGACAGCCGGAAAAGTCGCCGGACTGCCGACTTTTTCGCCAGCATGCGCACAACATGCGCTCTTTTCACGCGCCTTCGGACACGGGCAACAGCGAATCACCGCCGGCCCAGCCGGCTACTCGCCCCGTGGAAAGCGCTGGCTTTCCTCCAGCACGTTCAGGTCCATGTGGTTGCGCATGTAGCGCTCCGACGCCTTCTGCAGCGGCTGGAAGTCCCAGGGGTAGAAGGCGCCGTTGCGCAGCGCCTCGTAGACCACCCAGCGTCGCGCCTGGCTCTCGCGCACGTCGGCATCGAACCGCTCCATCTCCCATCGTTTCGCGACCTTCGCCTGGAAGGTCCTGACAGTCTCCGCATGCGCGGCATCGCCGGCCAGGTTGGTCATCTCCTGCGGATCGGCCTCCAGGTCGAAGAGCTGCGGCGGATCGAGCTCGCAGTGATTGAACTTCCAGCGGCCCTCGCGGATCGACACGAGCGGCGCGTCGGAGCCTTCCGCCGCATATTCCATGAAGACCGGCTCCGGCCGCTCGTGTCCGTTGACCAGCGGCAGCAGCGAGTGGCCGTCCGTCCACGGCTTGATGGCGCCCATGTCGATGCCCGCCAGTTCGCAGAGCGTCGGCGTCATGTCGATCGTCGAGACCGGCGATTTCACCTGCCGCGGCTCCAGGCCGGGAGCGGAGATCATCAGCGGCACGCGCGCCGAGCCTTCGAAGAAGTTCATCTTGAACCACAGGCCCCGCTCGCCGAGCATGTCGCCATGGTCGGAGGTGAAGGCGATGATCGTGTTCTCGTCCATCCGCGTGCGCTTTAGCACGTCGAGGATCGAGCCGATCTTCTCGTCGAGATAGGAGAGGTTCGCGAAGTAGCCGCGCCGGGCGCGCCGCACGTTCTCCGGGAGGATGTCGAAGCGGGTGAAGTCGTTCGCCCTGTAGAGGCGCTGGGAATGCGGGTCCTGCTCCTCGAAGGGGATCTCGCCGACCACCGGCATCAGGTGCTCGCAGTCTTCGTAGAGGTCCCAGAAGCGCCGGCGCGCCACATATGGATCGTGCGGATGGGTGAAGGAGACCGTCAGGCACCAGGGCCGCTCGTCGGCGCCGCGCGAGATGTCGTAGAGCTTGCGCTCGGCATTGTGGGCGACCTCGTCGTCGTACTCCATCTGGTTGGTGATCTCGGCGACGCCGGCGCCGGTGACCGAACCGAGATTGTGATACCACCAGTCGATGCGCTCGCCGGGCTTGCGATAGTCCGGGGTCCAGCCAAAATCGGCGGGGTACACGTCCGTGGTCAGCCGCTCCTCGAAGCCGTGCAGCTGGTCGGGTCCGACGAAGTGCATCTTGCCCGACAGGCAGGTCTGGTAGCCCGCCCGGCGCAGATGATGCGCATAAGTCGGTATCGCCGACGGAAACTCGGCGGCGTTGTCGTAGACGCCGGTGCCGGAAGGCAGCTTGCCGGACATGAACGCGGCCCGGCCCGGCGCGCACAGCGGGCTCGCCGTGTAGCTGTTGGCGAAGCGGGTCGAACGTTTGGCCAGCGCCCTGAGGTGCGGCACGTGCAGGAAATCCGCCGGACCGTCCGGGAACAGTGTCCCGTTGCACTGGTCGACCATGATGATCAGGATGTTCGGACGCTTCATGCTTCACCTGTCTTGCTGAAGCCGCAGGGATAGCGCGGACGCGGCGGCGTCGCCAGCGGTGCCCGCTCCGGGTCCGCCGCGGGACCCGGGCATCGGCGCAGGGAATTGATCCCGGACAAGGCGTTCGGCGCATGGTCGCGGGAAGATGGCCGCGATCCGGCCGCCCCTTCGGCGCGCGGGGCTCCGATCCATTCGCCGGGACAGGTTCAACTGACGCCAATGACGCTTCAAGGTCGCACGATGGATGATGCCTCGCCGCCGATCCCTTACCACGCGCTGGAGGCGGACGAGGTGCTCGTCGCGCTCGACGCGACGGAGAGCGGGCTGAACGCGAACGAGGCGGCGCGGCGCCTTCGGGAAGGAGGTCCGAACCGCCTTCCCGAACCGCCGGGGCGCAGCCGGATCGTGCGCTTCCTGAAGCACTTTCACAACGTCCTGATCTATGTGCTCATCGCGGCCGCGATGATCACGGCGGTGCTCGGCCACTTCATCGATACCGCCGTCATCATGGCGGTGGTGATCGCCAATGCGGTGATCGGATTCGTCCAGGAAGGCCGCGCCGAACAGGCGATGGCGGCCATCCGCGACATGCTCGCCCCGCACAGTTCGGTCCTGCGGGAGGGCGAGCGCCGCAACATCGACAGCGCGGACGTCGTCGTGGGCGACATCGTGCTGCTGGAGGCGGGCGAGAAGGTTCCGGCCGATCTGCGGCTGGTCGAGGCGAAGGGGCTGCTGGTCCAGGAGGCGATCCTCACCGGCGAGTCGATGCCGGTGGAAAAGGGGCTCGCCCCCGTCGCTGCCGGCGCGCCGCTGGGAGACCGCGCCGCGATGGCCTTCAGCGGCACGCTGGTCGCGGCCGGCACCGGGCGTGGCGTCGTGGTCGCGACCGGGCCGGCGACCGAGATCGGCCGGATCAGCGGCCTGCTGGCGACGGTCGAGACGCTGACGACGCCGCTCGTTCTTCAGATGGACCGCTTCGCCCGCTGGCTGACGGTGCTGATCCTGCTGGTCGCCGCGATCCTGCTGGCCTTCGGCTATTTCCTCGAGCACTTCCCCTTCGCCGAGATGTTCATGGTGGTGGTCGGGCTCTCGGTCGCGGCCATCCCCGAGGGGCTGCCCGCGGTCCTGACGATCACCCTGGCGGTGGGCGTGCAGGCGATGGCAAGGCGCAACGCCATCGTCCGGCGCCTGCCGGCGATCGAGACGCTGGGCGCGGTATCGGTCATCTGCTCCGACAAGACCGGCACGCTGACCCGCAACGAGATGATGGTCGCCTCCGTCGTCACGGCCCGCGACATGTTCCAGGTCGACGGCACCGGCTATGCGCCCGAAGGCGCCATCCGCCGCGGCGAGTCGATCGTCGCCGGCGCCGACCACCCGGCGCTCAGCGAACTCGCCGGCGCCGCCGCGCTCTGCAACGATGCTGTGCTGCGGGAGCGCGCGGGAAACTGGACGATCGAGGGCGATCCGATGGAGGGAGCGCTGCTGGCGCTGTCACGAAAGATCGGCAGCGACGGCGCCCCGCACCGCGCCGCCTGGCGCCGGATCGACGAGATCCCGTTCGACGCGCGGCATCGCTACATGGCAACGCTGGATCGCGGCGAAGGGGGCGAAGCCGTCGTCAGCGTCAAGGGCGCGCCGGAGCGGATCCTCGCGATGTGCGCGGCCCAGCGCGGTGCCACCGGGAATGAGGAACCGCTCGACGGGGCGGCGTGGAATGCAGCGGCCGAGGCGATCGCGTCGCGGGGGCAGCGCGTCCTCGCGATCGCCAGCCGCGCCATGCCGGACGGCCAAGCAGCCCTCGCCCCGGCCGACCTCGACGGTCGGCTCGTCCTCATCGGGCTGGTGGGCCTCATCGATCCGCCGCGGCCGGAAGCGATCGCCGCGGTGGCGGAATGTCGCGAGGCCGGTATCCGGGTGAAGATGATCACCGACGATCACGCCGGCACGGCCGCCGCCATCGGTCGGCAGATCGGCCTTCAGAACCCCGACAAGGTGCTCACCGGCGCGGAACTCGACCTGATCGACGACGCGGCGCTATCTCAGGCGGTGGTCGACACCGACATCTTCGCCAGGACCAGCCCGGAGCACAAGCTGCGGCTTGTCACGGCGCTGCAGTCGCGCGGGCTGACGGTCGCCATGACCGGCGACGGCGTCAACGACGCGCCGGCGCTGAAGCGCGCCGACGCGGGCATCGCGATGGGGCTGAAGGGCAGCGAGGCGGCCAAGGAAGCGGCCGAATTCGTCCTCGCCGACGACAATTTCGCCTCCATCGCCGCCGCCGTGCGCGATGGCCGGACGGTCTACGACAACATCAAGAAGGTGATCAGCTGGACGCTGCCGACCAATGCCGGCGAGGCGATGACGATCATCGTCGCGCTGCTCTTCGGCATGACCCTGCCGATCACGCCGATCCAGATCCTGTGGATCAATCTCGTCACGGCGGTGACGCTGGGCCTCGCCCTCGCCTTCGAGCCCACCGAGGAGACTACGATGCACCAGCCGCCGCGGCCGCGCCACGAGCCGATCCTGACCAGCGGCCTGGTCTGGCAGATCGTCCTGGTCTCGGTGCTGTTCTTCGGCGGCGTCTTCGGCATCTATGCCTACGCGACTGACCGCGGCTATTCCGTGGAACTCGCCCGCACCATGGCGATGAACACGCTGGTGGTGATGGAGATCTTCTATCTGTTCTTCGTGCGCAATCTTTACGGCTCGTCGCTGACCTGGTCGGGCCTGCGCGGCACGAAGGTGGTCTGGGGAATGGTCGTGTCGGTGACCCTCGCCCAGTTCGCCATCACCTACCTACCGCCGCTCCAGCACATCTTCGGCACGCACGCGGTACCGTTCCTCGATGGCTTGCTGATCGTCGGAATCGGCATCGTCCTGTTCGCGATCATCGAGGTGGAGAAGCAGCTGCGCCTGGGTCTGCTGAGCGATGGAGA
>DASYHY010000281.1:0-34461 GCA_036252795.1 Aurantimonas sp.
TATGCCGACCGCCGCAACGCCCCGGTGGTGATCATTCAGGGCGGCGACGAGAAGGAAGCCGGAAAAATTCAGGTCAAGGACCTGATCGAGGGCAAGAAGCTCGCCGAGACGATCGAGGACAATGCCGAGTGGCGCGAGGCCCGCGCCGGCCAGGAACTCGTCGACGAGGCGGACATGGTCGATGCGGTGCGCGCCATCCTCGCCCGCCACGCCGCGCCGGGCTCGGCCTGATCCGGTGAGCGACACCGCCGCGATCCCGTTCGAGACGGCGCTGGGCGCGCTCTTCGCGGCGCGCGGCACCGAGCGCGTGCGCGTGCCGATCATCCAGCCGGCCGAGCCCTATCTCGACACGGCCGGCGAAGCCTTCCGCCGCCGCATCTTCATGACCCGCGGCGAGGCCGGCGAGAATCTTTGCCTGCGGCCGGACTTCACCGTGCCGGTCTGCCGCGACCACGTCGCCAGGGCCCAGCAACTGCCGCGCCGCTATTCCTATCTCGGCCTGGTGTTTCGCCAGCGCTCCGACGGGCCGGCGGAGTTCTTCCAGGCCGGCATCGAGGATCTCGGCGAGGAGAACCGCGCCACGGCCGATGCCCGCGCGCTGGGCGATGCGCTGGCGGGCCTTGCCGCCTGCGGCGTGGACGGGGCGGGGCTCGACATCGTGCTCGGCGACCAGGGCCTGTTCGAGGCGTTCCTGCGGGCGCTCGGTCTGCCGGAAGGCTGGCAGCGCCGGCTGATCCGCACCTTCGGCCACGACGACCAGCTGGAGGCGGCGCTGAAGGCGCTGGCCAGCGGCGGCGCGGCGCGCCTCGACGGCGTCGATCCCGACATGCTGGATCTCGCGCGCCAGCGCGAGGAGGGGGCGCTGACGCGGGCGATCCGCCGGCGCATGGACGAGGCGGGCCTGCCGCCGCATGCCGGCCGCTCGCCCGGCGAGATCGCCGCGCGGCTGATCGAGAAGGTCACCGTCGCCGAAGCCCGGCTGAGCGAGGCCTCGCTGGGGCTGCTGCGGCGCTTCCTGGCGGTCGACTGCCCGCTGAGCGAGGCCGTCGAACGATTGCGGGCGCTGGCGGACGAGGCCGGGCTCGATCTCGGCCGGGCGCTGACCGCCCTGGAGACGCGCAATCTGGCGCTGCTCGCCGCGGGCGTCGACCTGAACTCGGTTCGCTACCGCGCCGCCTTCGGCCGCCCGATCGACTACTATACGGGCCTGGTCTTCGAGATCCGGGTGCCGGGCTCCGACCAGCCGCTGGTCGGCGGCGGCCGTTACGACCGGATGATGACGCTGCTCGGCGCCACCGAGCCGATCCCGGCCGTCGGCTTCTCTCTCTGGCTCGATCGGATCGGCGATGCGCTGGGCGTCGAGGAGGCAGCGCGATGAGCGTGACGCTGGCGATCCCGTCCAAGGGAAGGCTGAAGGAAAAGGCACTGGCGGCGCTGGCGACGGCCGGCATCGACGTCGCGCCGGCGGCCGACGAGCGCAGCTACCGCACGGTGGTGACCGGCGCGCCAGGGCTCGATGTGCTGTTGCTGTCGGCCTCGGAGATCGCGCGCGAACTGCGCGACGGCGCCGTCGATTTCGGCGTCACCGGCGAGGACCTGATCCGCGAGACGATGGCGGAGCCGCAGGAAGCGGTGGAGATCGTCGCGCGGCTCGGCTTCGGCCAGGCCGACGTGGTGGTCGCGGTCCCCGATCCCTGGCTCGACGTCGAGACGATGGAGGATCTCGGCGACGTCGCAGGCTCGTGGCGCGCGCGCCACGGCCGGCGGCTCAGGGTGGCGACAAAGTACTGGCGGCTGACGCAGAGCTTCTTCACCCGCCGCCACGGCATCCAGAGCTATCGGATCGTAGAAAGCCTCGGGGCCACCGAGGGGGCGCCGGCAGCCGGCTCGGCCGACATCATCGTCGACATCACCTCGACCGGCTCGACGCTGACAGCCAACCATCTGCGGGTGCTGTCGGACGGGCTGATCCTGCGGTCGGAGGCCTGTCTGGTGCGCTCGCTGGCGGGACGCCGCGATCCGGAGGACGCGGCGCTGGCCGAGGCGTTCGCGGCGCGGTTCCGCTGAGGAAGGCCGCGCCGCAAGCTGCTCAGGCGTAGCGGCTTTCGCGGCGGGTCTTGTCGACGGCCATCGCCCCGGCGCCGGAGCCGGCGAGGACGAGGAAGCCGCCGGCCAGCGCGATGTTCTTCAGGAGCGCGCTCTGCTCGCCGAGATGTGCCAGGACGCCGGTCGCCACGCAGAACAGCGCCAGCGCGATGGCGACGGCCCGGACCTGGAAACCGGCCAAAATGGCGAGCCCACCGAACAGCTCGAACGCGCCGACGAGATAGGCCATGACCAGCGGCGCCGGGAAACCGAGGCTGGCGAGATAGCCCGAGAAGCCGGCGGCGCCGGTGAGCTTGCCGAAGCCGGCGACGATGAAGATGACCGAGAGAAGCACCCGGCCGGCCAGGATGAGATGAGGGTTCATGCGAAGTCTCCGATTGCCCGAGGGGCAATGACCCCTTCGTTTCGACAGGCCGCTAAGTAAACGGTTCGTCGGCGGAAAGCAGCCGGGGCGTTCGCCGACTAATTGTCAACGGAAGGTGATACAATCGCGGCGTCGGGGGTGACGGCTACCCGTTTCCCCCGAAATCAGCGTCTCAGCCCGGCCGGACCATCGCGGCCGGATCGACGATGCGGTCGTAGTCCTGGCCGGAGACGAGGCCGGAGGCGATCGCCTCCTCGCGCAGCGTCGTGCCGTTCTTGTGCGCCGTCTTGGCGATGTTCGCGGCGTTGTCGTAGCCGATGCTGGGCGCGAGCGCGGTCACCAGCATCAGCGACTGCTCCATCAGGCTCTTGATCCGCGGCTCGTTCGCCTCGATCCCGTCGACGCAGTGCTCGGCGAAGCTCTCCATGCCGTCGGCGAGCAGGCGGATCGAGGAGAGCACCGCCTTGGCGATGACCGGCTTGAAGACGTTGAGCTCGAAATGGCCCTGACTGGCGGCCACCGTCACGGTGGTCTCGTGGCCGAAGATCTGCGTGGCGACCATGGTCAGCGCCTCGGCCTGGGTCGGGTTGACCTTGCCCGGCATGATCGAGGAGCCCGGCTCGTTGGCGGGCAGGTTGAGCTCGCCGAGACCGGAGCGCGGGCCGGATCCGAGGAAGCGGATGTCGTTGGCGATCTTCATCAGGTCGGCGGCCAGCGTGTTGAGCGCCCCATGGAAGAAGGCGAGGGCCCCGTGCGAGGCGAGCGCCTCGAACTTGTTCTCGGCCGTGCGGAAGGGCTCGCCGGTCAGCGTGGCAATCTCGGCGGCGACCGCAGTATCGAAGCCCTCCGGCGCATTGAGGCCCGTGCCGACCGCGGTGCCGCCCTGAGCGAGCGCGTAGACGCCGTCCAGCGCATCGGCGATGCGCTTCTTCGACAGCTGCAGCGCCGCGGCATAGCCGGAGAATTCCTGGCCGAGCGTCACCGGCGTCGCATCCTGGGTGTGGGTCCGGCCGATCTTGATGATGTCCGCGTACTCGCTCGCCTTGGCGTCGAGCGCGCGGTGCAGCCGGTCGAGCGCCGGCAGCAGCAGCTTGCGCGTCTCCATGACGGCCGCGACGTGCATCGCCGTCGGGAAGACGTCGTTCGACGACTGGCTCATGTTGACGTGGTCGTTCGGGTGGATCGGCTTCTTCGAGCCCATCGTCCCGCCGAGCATCTCGATTGCCCGGTTCGAGATCACCTCGTTGACGTTCATGTTGGTCTGCGTGCCGGAGCCGGTCTGCCAGACCACCAGCGGGAAATGGTCGTCGAGATGGCCGGCGATGATCTCGTCCGCGGCGCTCTCGATTGCATCGGAGATGGCGCCGTCGAGGCGGCCCATCGACGTGTTGACCCGCGCCGCCGCCTTCTTGACGAGCGCCAGTGCCGTTATCAGGGGCATCGGCTGGCGATCGCCGCCAATCCGGAAGTTGTTGCGCGAGCGCTCGGTCTGCGCTCCCCAGTAACGATCCGAAGCGACGTCGATTGCGCCGATGGAGTCCGTTTCCTGCCGTGTCTGGCTCATGCCGCCCCTCCAGAGATTTTCAAGGCCGCTGCGGGTAGCGCGGCCGATGCGCGATACCTATTCCGCTTCGCCCGGAATCGGAACCCCGGCGGGCCGGCTGCCGCGGAATCATGCGACGCAGTCAGGCCGCGACGTTCGTCGCAAGGGTCAGATCGTCCGTCTCGCTGATAAACTACTTTTCAGCCGGACGTTATCTTCCAGCCTCTTCAACAAATCGAGGACGCACCACAGATCTTCCGCGTTATCGCAAATGTAGTCGTGGTGCAGTGGAAGAGATCTTCTGCTGCTGCCGGTGAGGCTCGGCCACGACTCACGGAAACAAGGGAGGTATATTACTTATGAAGACCGTAATCGTCGCTGCAGCGGCAGTGCTTATGACCGCATCTTCGGCTTTCGCAGTGACGGTCCACAACAGGGATGACGTGACGAGGCAGGTGACCTTCGACAAGGGAGTGGACGAGGTGATGCATCCGGCGGAAGCCGGCCAGTCGGTCACCGAGCCATGCCCCACGGGCTGCGCCGTGCGGGTCGTCGGCCGCGGCCATGATTTCCTCGCCAAGGACGGTGACGCCCTGGCCATCGAGGACATGGTCGTCGTCCGCGATACCGGCGCGCAGGAACCCGCCATCCAGTAACTCGCAGCGGGACGGGCGATCGCTCGGGGCACGGGCCGGCGTCTCTCCGCCGGCCCGTGCTGCCCGTCGTTCGTCAGCTGGCCGGGCAGTGGGCGCCGGTGGCGGCCCATGCCTCGTAGAGGGCGCCGAACTGTTCCTGCGTACCGGGCACCTTCTCGCGGCCGGCCCCGGGCTCCCAGCCCCAGCCGACCAGATCGTCGGCAGCCATGTGCTCGACCAGCTCGGCCAGCGTCTTGCCGCCATTGCGGTCGATATCCTTGATCTGCTCGCAGATCTCGCCCAGCGTCCGGCCTTCCCAGGCCATCTCGATCGGAGCGAGGTGCCAGTTCGGATTGCCGGGGATCGATTCGAGCCCCTCCGCCTGCGCCACGACGGCGACGTTCTCCGGCCCGTGGCAGGTGTTGCACTGCATTCCGACGGCGCCGAAATTCGCCTCGCCGCGGACAACCGGCGGCTGGTGCGGTCGCATGTCGAGGCCCTGCAGAGGCTGGTTGCCGGCCGGATGGCAGTTCACGCAGCGCGGATGCAGCAGCACCTTGCCGGTCTCTTCGAAGATGGCGACCGAGCGCGCCGCCTCGTCGGCGATGTTGTCGAAATCCGAGACCGGCCGCAGGTACTGCTCGCCGTCCGGCTCCGCGATCGCCGGCGTCGAGGGTTCCGGCGCTTCCGGGGCGCGCTCCTGCGCTGCGGCAGGCGCTGCCATCGCAAGGCCCAGCGCGAACGCGATGCCGGCGATCCCGCCGGCAAGGATACGGGGTGACGTCACGTGACTGGTCCTGTCGTTCAAGATGTCAGGCTGCCGGCGATCGGCAGATGGCGGACCGGCTGACCGGTCAGGCGACGCCAGGCATTGGCGACGGCCGGGCCGATCGGCGGCACGCCGGGCTCGCCGACGCCCGTGGGTGGCTCGGTGGACTCGATGATCGCCACCTCGACCTGCGGCATCTCGTCGATCCGCAGCGAGCGGTAGTCGTGGAAGTTGGACTGCATGATCTTGCCGCCGTCGCCGAGCGTGACCTCGTCGAACAGCACCGCGCCGAGCCCGTAGCCGATGCCGCCCTCCATCTGTGCCCGGATGACGTTCGGGTTGACGGCGATGCCGCAATCGACGGCGCACCAGACCTTGTGGACGCGCGGCGCCCCGTCGGGGCCGATCGACAGCTCGGCGATCTCCGCGACGTAGGTGTTGAAACTCTTGTGCACGGCGACGCCCCGCTGGCGCCCTTCGGGAACCGGCGAGCCCCAGTCGGCGATCTCGGCGACACGCTGCAGCACCGCCGTGTGGCGCGGGTGCTCCGTCAGCAGGGCGAGCCGGCCTGCGACCGCATCCTTGCCGCCGCGCTCGAGCAGTTCGTCGATGAAGGTCTCGACGGCGAAACCGGTATGGGTGTGGCCCACCGAGCGCCACCACAGCGCCGGCACCGGCAGTTCGGTCTGGCGGGCGCGCACCCGCAGGTTGCGGATCGCGTAGGGAAGATCCGAGGCGCCTTCGACCGTGGTATCGTCGAGTTCGGTCTTCTTCATGATCGACTGACCGGCAATGACCTGGTCCCACGCCACGATATTGCCGTCCGCGTCGACCGCGCCCTTCAGCGAGTGGACGTAGATCGGCCGGTAGTAGCCGCCGCGAATGTCGTCCTCGCGCGTCCACATGTGCTTGACCGGGCGGTCCATGCCGGAGGCTTTGAACACCGCCGCGGCTTCCCGCATGTAGGGCGAGCCGAACTGCGCCCGCCGGCCGAAACTGCCTCCCGCAAGCTGGGTATGGATGCGCACCATCGCCGCATCGACGCCGCAGGTCTCGGCGATCGCCGCCTTGTCCTGGCCGGGAAACTGCGAGCCGGTATAGCAGTCGATCGACCCGTCATCGGCGCGGATCAGCACCGCGTCCAGCGGCTCCATCGGCGCGTGGGCGAGGAAGGGGAAGACCAGCTCCGATTCCAGCCGCGTGATGCCGTCGCCCGAAAGCGCCGTCTCGACGTCGCCATTGTCGGTCGCCTCGAGCAGTTTGCCCTCGATCAGGCGGCGATAGTCCTCGTAGATCTCCGCGCTGGAGCGAGTTTCGGCCGCGGCGAGATCCCATTCGACGGTGAGCGCGTCGCGGCCCTTCAGCGCCGCGAAGGTGTTCTCGGCGTAGATGGCGATTCCCTGCGGCACCTGCTTCACGTCGACCACGCCGGCAACCGCCCGGGCGGCGCTGTCGTCGTAGCCCTTCACGGTGGCGCCGAAATGTTCCGGGTGCGCGACCATGGCGATCAGCATGTCGTCGGCGAGGACGTCGAGCGTGAAGATCGCCGTGCCGTCGGTCTTGGCGGGGGTGTCGAGCTTCGGCCTGTCGGTCCCGATCAGGACGAAGTTCTTGGGATCCTTCAGTACCGGCTCGGCGGGCGCCTCCATCGTGGCAGCCTTGTCGGCGAGTTCGCCGAAGCCGGTCTCCCGGCCGCTGCCGGCATGGCTGACGCGGCCCTTCGAGATCGTGATTTCCTCGGCCGGTACGCCCCATTCCTCGGCGGCGGCCGCGACGAGCATCGCCCGCGCCGTGGCGCCGGCAACCCGCATCTGCTCCCAGGAATTGGCGATCGCCGTGGACCCGCCGGTGCCCTGCAGGCCGAAGGCGAGGTTCTTGTAGAGCTCCTCGTCGGCGGGCGCGGCGGCAGCCCGCATCTGGCTCCAGTCGGCGTCGAGCTCTTCCGCCACGATGGTCGCCAGCCCGGTGTAGGGGCCCTGGCCGAACTCGATGTGCTTCGACAGGACCGTGACCGTGCCGTCCGGCGCGATACGCACGAAGGCGTTGAAGTTCTGGACCGGCCCGGCGGCGCCCGCGGGCGTGCCCTGCAGCAGGGAGCTCGCGGCGAACGATTTCGCCGTCAGGGTCATGCCGATGACGAGGCCGGTGCCGGCGAGGAAGCCGCGGCGCGAGAGCTTGATGTCCTGGATGCCCATGGCTCAGCCCTCCAGCGTGTCGGCGGCGTCGTGGATCGCTTGGCGGATGCGCACATAGGTCGCGCAGCGGCAGATGTTGCCGGTCATCGCGCCGTCGATGTCGGCGTCCGTCGGCTTCGGGTTGAACTGCAGCAGCGACACGGCCGACATGATCTGACCTGACTGGCAGTAGCCGCATTGCGGCACGTCGATCGCCTTCCAGGCGGCCTGCACGGCCTGCGCTTCCGGCCCTTCCAGACCCTCGATCGTGGTCACGCTGGAGCCGTCCACGGTGGAGATCGGTGTGACGCAGGAGCGCCGCGTCATCCCGTCCAGATGCACGGTGCAGGCGCCGCACTGGGCGATGCCGCACCCGTATTTGGTGCCGGTCAGGCGCTCGGCATCGCGTATCACCCACAACAGGGGCGTGTCGGGATCACCGTCGAACGTCTTCTCTTCGCCATTGAGCGTGAATGTGACCACGGAAGCCCCCTTTCGGTCGGCTGCAGGAAACGCCCATCCCGGGCGCGTTCGCTGTGTCTGGATTCGTTCCAGTCTAGCCCATGCCCGGAAAACGGCAATGGCTCACGAAGTCATGGCAGCAGTGCGCCCTGGCAGCTTGACCTTTCTGCCGGCCGATACGGGTGTTCCACGCCGATGGCTTCCGGCCAAGATCCTTCCGGGCATGAAAAAGGCCGCCTCGCGAGGGAGACGGCCTTCGATAGAGGCGGGGGCGAGAGATCAGCTGAACTGATCTTTCACCGCATCCTTCACCTTCCCGTAGTTCTTCTGGGTCTTGCCCTCGACCTGGTCGGCATCGCCCTCGGCTTCGAGCCGGTCGTTGCCGACCGCGCGGCCGGCAGCTTCCTTCAGCTTGCCGCCGGTTTCCTTGGCGCCGCCCTTGAACTGATTCTCGTCGGCCATCGGATTTCTCCTCGTTTGGTTGCCGGCAGGTGCCTGCCAGGCTTCAAGGAGAACAATCGTTTGTGCCGATCATGGTTCCTTCCGTGGGGCTGGTCGCCTCAGCGGAGCAGGCCAACGATCTGGGTGGCGGCGAGGCCGCAGACCAGGAGGCCGACGGCCCGCAGAAGGACCGTCTCCGAGATGCGGCGGACGATGAAGCCGGCGAAGGGGGCTGCCATGACGCCGCCGATGATGAGCCCGAGAACGGCCAGGCCATGGACCGAAAGGTCGCCTGCCTCCTCCCAGTGTCCCGTCAGCAAGGCGAACAGGAAGGCGAGCGATACGGAAAGGGTGACGACGAACTCGGCGGCGTTGACGGATCCGAGGACGTAGCGCGGCTGGCCGCCTGCGCCGAGCAGTCCCGAGGTGACGATGGGGCCCCAGCCGCCGCCGCCGATCGCATCCAGGAAGCCGCCGCAGGCGGCCAGCGGCGCGGCCGTCCGCCGCGAGACGGGCTTGCTCGGAATCTTCCGGAACGAGCGGGAGAGAAGATACAGCCCGATCACCGCCAGATAGGCAGCGACGTAGGGGCGCACGACGTCGCCGGAGAGCCCGGTCAGCACGTAGGTCCCGATCACGCCGCCGAGAACGCCGAGCGGCACCAGCCGCCAGAACAGGGTCCAGTCGATATTGCGGTTGACGAGATGCGCGGTCCCGGACGCTGCGGTGGTGAAGAGTTCGGCGGTATGGACGGCGGCGGACGCCGCGGCCGGAGCGACGCCGAAGGACAAGAGCACGGTGGAGGAGACGACGCCGTAGGCCATGCCGAGGGCGCCATCGACGAGCTGGGCGAGCGCGCCGACGACGAAGAACAGGAGGAAGTCGCTCATGTAGCGAGGATCCGGCAGTTGATGACCGGATCAGGGTAGCCCATTCCCCTGTGCGGGACAGAAACGAACGTCCTGCCGGGATCGCTCGCGCAGCACGTGCTGTGCGCTGTTCCGGGCCGGCTTGGCATGGCCGCACCCCTCGTCCGGCGAGAGTGCTTCCCGCAACGAGAAAGGGGCCCGGCGATGCCGAGCCCCTCGATAGTGTCCGGATGGTTGTCCGGCCGGCCGGACTTAGAAGTCCATGCCGCCCATGCCGCCCATGCCGCCGCCCATGCCGCCAGGCATGCCGCCGCCGGCCGACTCCTTCTTCGGAGCCTCCGAGATCATCGCCTCGGTGGTGACGAGGAGGCCGGCGACCGATGCCGCGTCCTCGAGGGCCGAGCGAACGACCTTGACCGGATCGACGATGCCCATCTGGATCATGTCGCCGTACTCGCCGGTCGCGGCGTTGTAGCCGAAGGTGACCGAGGTCTCGTCGAGGATCTTGCCGACGATGATCGAGCCTTCTTCACCCGCGTTGGTGACGATCTGGCGCAGAGGAGCCTGGAGCGCGCGGCGCACGATGGTGATGCCGGCTTCCTGGTCCTGGTTGCCGCCCGTGATGGTCAGCGCGTTGGAGGCACGCAGCAGGGCGACGCCGCCGCCGGCAACGATACCCTCTTCGACGGCCGCACGGGTCGCGTTCAGGGCGTCGTCGACGCGATCCTTCTTCTCCTTGACCTCGACCTCGGTCGCACCGCCGACGCGGATGACCGCGACGCCGCCAGCCAGCTTGGCCAGGCGCTCCTGGAGCTTTTCGCGGTCGTAGTCCGAGGTGGTCTCCTCGATCTGCGCCTTGATCTGGCCGACACGGGCCTTGATCTGCTCGGATTCACCCGCACCGTCGACGATGGTGGTGTTTTCCTTGGTGATCGAGACCTTCTTGGCGCGGCCGAGCATGTCGAGCGTGACGTTCTCGAGCTTGATGCCGAGATCCTCGGAGATGACCTGGCCGCCGGTGAGGACGGCAATGTCCTCGAGCATCGCCTTGCGACGATCGCCGAAGCCCGGCGCCTTGACGGCAGCGATCTTCAGGCCGCCGCGCAGCTTGTTGACGACGAGCGTGGCCAGGGCCTCGCCCTCGACGTCCTCGGCGATGATGATGAGCGGCTTACTCGACTGCACGACCTGCTCGAGCACCGGCAGCAGCGCCTGCAGGTTCGAGAGCTTCTTCTCGTGCAGGAGGATGTAGGCATCCTCGAGCTCGGCGACCATCTTCTCGGCGTTGGTCACGAAGTACGGCGACAGGTAGCCGCGGTCGAACTGCATGCCCTCGACGACCTCGAGTTCGGTCTCGGCGGTCTTGGCTTCCTCGACGGTGATGACACCCTCGTTGCCGACCTTCTGCATCGCCGAAGCGATCATCTCGCCGATCTCGCGCTCGCCGTTCGCGGAGATGGTGCCGACCTGCGCGACCTCGTCGGAGGTCTCGATCTTGCGGGACGCGGAGGCGAGGGCCTCGACGACCTTGAGGACCGCCATGTCGATGCCGCGCTTGACGTCCATCGGGTTCATGCCGGCTGCGACGGCCTTGCCGCCTTCGCGAACGATCGCCTGGGCCAGAACCGTGGCGGTCGTGGTGCCGTCGCCAGCCTTGTCGTTGGTCTTCGAGGCCACTTCGCGCACCATCTGGGCGCCCATGTTCTCGAACTTGTCCTCGAGCTCGATCTCCTTGGCGACGGTGACGCCGTCCTTGGTGATGCGCGGCGCGCCGAAGGACTTGTCGATGACGACGTTGCGGCCCTTCGGGCCGAGGGTCACCTTCACCGCATCGGCGAGGATGTCGACGCCGCGCAGCATGCGCTCACGCGCGTCGCGGCCGAACTTTACTTCTTTGGCTGCCATTGTCTTGGTTCTCCCGGGCGCGCCATCGAAGGCCGCGCCGTGTGAATTTCGTGAAAAGGATCCGGAGGTCGCTGGCCTTAGCCGACGACGCCCATGATGTCGGATTCCTTCATGATCAGGAGGTCTTCGCCGTTGAGCTTGACCTCGGTGCCGGACCACTTGCCGAACAGCACGCGATCGCCGGCCTTGACGTCGAGCGGCACGACCTTGCCGGCCTCGTCGCGGGCACCGGTTCCGACGGCGACGATCTCACCTTCCTGGGGCTTCTCCTTGGCCGTGTCCGGGATGATGATGCCACCGGCGGTCTTGGCTTCGGACTCCACCCGGCGTACCACGACGCGGTCGTGCAGGGGACGGAAGTTCACAGCTGCCATGTTCGTTTGAACCCTTCTTGGACGATGCGGCCGGACCCCTGAGGCGTCCGGCTCGAAGCATTTGGCACTCCCCGAGGGAGAGTGCTAACAGCCGGCAGATAGTGGCAGCCCATCGTCCCTGTCAAGGGATCGTGAAGCGCCTGCCGGTGAATTCCGCGGGTGCCGCGACCGCGGCCGTCGGCTTGACCATCAGCCGGCCCGTCTCTATCGCCACGGCCTGTTCCCACGAAAGCCGGACCGCATGGACATGACGATGAAAAGCCCGGCGCGCCGGATCGACGCCCTCCGGGAAGTCGCGGGTGCCTACGACGCGATCTTCTGCGACGTATGGGGCGTCGTGCATGACGGCCTGACGAAGAAGCCGGCGGCGGAGGCGGCGCTCACAGCCGCGCGGCGGGCGGGCTGCAAGGTGGTGCTGCTCACCAACGCGCCGCGGCCTGCTGCCGCCGTGACCGGACAGCTCGACGCTCTGGAATTTTCGCGTGATGCGTACGACGCCATCGTTACCTCGGGTGACGCGACGGCCGCGCTTCTCGGCGAACTTGGGGGCCCGGTCTTCCACATCGGGCCGGCGCGCGATTTCGACCTGTTCGAAGGGCTCGAGCTTGAGAAGGTGAGCGAGGAGGCGGCCCGCGCGGTCGTGAACACGGGACTCTTCCACGACGACACCGAGACGCCCGCCGATTACGCCGACATGCTGTCGCGGTTGGCTGCCCGAAACCTGCCGATGGTCTGCGCCAATCCCGACATCGTGGTGAATCGCGGCGACCGGCTGGTCTATTGTGCCGGCGCGCTGGCCCGCGACTACGTGGCGCTGGGCGGCGAGGTCAGGCTTGCCGGCAAGCCGCATCGGCCGATCTACGATCTGGCGTCCCGCGTCGTCGGCGGTATCGATAGCTCGCGCATTCTCGCCATCGGCGACGGGCTGATGACCGACATTGCCGGTGCCAACGGGTTCGGGGTCGACGTCTTGCTGATTACCGAAGGCATTCACGGCGCCGAGCTCGGCGGGCCGGATGCCGCGTCCGAGACCGTGGCGGAGATGCTGGCGGAGAAGGGCCTTGCGGCAACCTATCTGATGGCGGATCTGCAGTGAGCCGAGGCGCGCTGGCCCGGCTCGGCTCGGTCGAGGACCTGCCGGCGGAACTGGCCGGCGGCGTCGTCGCGGTCGGCAATTTCGACGGCGTGCATCGGGGCCACCAGGCGGTCTTCGCCGCGGCAAGGCAGATTGCGGCGGCCGACAGGCGACCGCTCGTGTGCCTGACCTTCGAGCCGCATCCGCGCACCGTCTTCAGCCCCGACCAGCCGGTGGCCCGCCTGACGCCCGCCCCGATGAAGGCCCGGCTGCTGGAGGCGCTCGGCTTCGACGCGGTGGTCGAGCAGCCCTTCGACCGTGCCTTCGCAGCACGCGATCCGGACGATTTCGTCGCCAAGGTGCTGGTGGAGAGCCTGCGGGCGAGCCACGTCGTCGCCGGCTTCGACTTTCATTACGGCGCCCGGCGCGGCGGCACGCCGCAGACACTGGCGGCGTCGGGAGAACGGATCGGCTTCGGCACGACCCTGGTACCGGCGCTGGCCGACGAAGCGGGAGAGACCGTCTCCTCCAGCCGCATCCGCGCCCTGCTGGCGCACGGCGAGGCCGATGCGGCCGCCGCTCTGTTCGGCTACCGCTGGACGATCCGCGGGACCATCGGCAAGGGCGCGCAGATCGGCCGCACCCTCGGCTATCCCACAGCCAACATGACGCTGGAGCCCGAGACGCTGCTCGCGCACGGCATCTACGCGGTGCGCCTGCGCCGGGCCGACGGCAGCCTGCACGATGGCGTCGCGAGCTTCGGCCGCCGGCCGACCTTCGACGATGGTCCCGCGCTGTTCGAGACCTTCCTGTTCGACTTCTCCGGCGATCTCTACGGCGAGACCGTCGACGTCTCGATCTTCGGGTTCCTGCGCGGCGAGCAGCGCTTCGACAGCGCCGCCGCGCTGGTCGAGCAGATGGACGAGGATTCCCGCCAGGCGCGGGCGATGCTGGCCGCCGCCGCGCCGCTCAGCGATCTCGATCGGGCGATCGCCTTCCCGGGCGGTTGAGCCGTCCGTCGTCGTCGGGCGTGGCGTGGCCGAGCATGAGCGCGAAGCCCACCTGCACGCCCGCGAATGTCAGGCCAAGAAAGTAGACCAGAAGCGCGAAAGCGAGCAGCCCGACGTCGGACGCGCGCAGGACGGTGCCGAGACGGCCGATATCTGCCAGCGCCAGGATCCCGACAAGGCCCGCCGCCGCGGCGAAGCCGATCAGCGCGTTGCGCAACAGGAAGCGTAGCAGTTCCGGCATGGCGATCACCGGGCGAAAGGAGCGCATCGGCGCCCGTTCACCTGTTGATCTATATCGCGCAGGCCGTGCGGCAATCGCCGTTTCCCTTAGCCACCTGCGTCGCCGCCCGCATTCTTTCCTTCCCGGCGCGGAGTTGCTAAAGCCAGCCCATGTCAGGTCCGCGCCTTTCGCCCGTCACAAGACGAATTAGCCGCCCGGCCTTCTGATCGGCTCGACCGAGCCGGGGAAGGACCGGGACGCTTCGCCTGCCTGCGCCTGACACTCCTTTCTCGCGCCGCTTCCTTCGCGCGGCGAACGACACGGTTGACCGCATCATGTCCGACACCGATACCAAGCCCGGCTCCGAGCCTGCCGAAGCCGGCACCGTCGACTATTCCAGGACGCTGTTCCTGCCGCAGACGGAGTTTCCGATGCGCGCCGGGCTGCCGCAGGCGGAACCGGCATGGATCGAGCGCTGGGATGCGATGGATCTTTACGGCACGCTGCGGAAGGCGTCCGGCGGACGCCCGAAATACGTGCTGCACGACGGCCCGCCCTACGCCAACGGCAACCTTCACATCGGCCACGCGCTGAACAAGATCCTCAAGGACGTCATCACCCGCTCGTTCCAGATGCGCGGCTACGACGCCAACTACGTGCCGGGCTGGGACTGCCACGGCCTGCCGATCGAATGGAAGATCGAGGAGGCCTACCGCGCCAAGGGCCGCAACAAGGACGAGGTCCCGGTCAACGAGTTCCGCCAGGAATGCCGCGAGTTCGCCGCCCACTGGGTCGGCGTGCAGTCGGCCGAGTTCCGCCGTCTCGGCGTCGAGGGCGACTTCAAGGACCCGTATCTGACCATGGCCTACGGGGCGGAGTCGGTGATCGCCGGCGAGCTTCTGAAGTTCGCCATGTCCGGCCAGCTCTATCGCGGCTCCAAGCCGGTGATGTGGTCGGTGGTGGAGAAGACCGCGCTGGCCGAGGCCGAGGTCGAGTATCACGACCACGAGAGCGATACGATCTGGGCGAAGTTTCCGGTTGTGGAGGCGGGCGGCTCCGCGCATGAGGGGCAGTACCCGGAGAACTTGATCGGCGCCGCGGTCGTCATCTGGACGACGACACCGTGGACGATCCCTGGGAACCGCGCCGTCGCCTTCTCGCCGCGCGTCGCTTATGGGCTCTACGAGGTGACGGCACCGGACGATGCCGAGAACCCGCGATGGGCAACGTGCGGCGAAAAACTCGTGCTTGCTGACGCACTGGCGGCCGACGTCTTCGCCAAGGCGCGCATGCCGGAAGGCGGGTTCATGCGGATGCGGGATGTGAAGGCGGACGAGCTTGCAACCGTCGTCGTCGACCATCCGCTCGCGGGCCTCGGCTACGACTTCCCGGTGCCCCTGCTCGAAGGCGATCACGTCACCGACGAGGCCGGCACCGGTTTCGTCCACACCGCACCGAGCCACGGCCGCGAGGATTTCGACGCCTGGATGGCCGCGCGCCGCGACCTCGAAGCCCGCGGCATCGACACCGCGATCCCCTTCACCGTCGACGACGACGGCTTCTATACGAAGGATGCGCCGGGCTTCGGCCCGGACGCGCCGGAAGGCCCGGCCCGGGTCATCGACGACAAGGGCAAGAAGGGCGACGCCAACAAGCGCGTGATCGACGCGCTGATCGCCGCCGGCAACCTCCTCGCCCGCGGCCGGCTGAAGCACTCCTATCCGCACTCCTGGCGCTCCAAGAAGCCGGTGATCTTCCGCAACACGCCGCAATGGTTCGTCCATATGGACAGGGACCTCGGCGGCTATGGGCTGGAGGGCCAGGCTTCGGGCGGCGACGACACGTTGCGCGGCCGCGCGCTGCGCGCCATCGAGGAAACCCGCTTCGTGCCCGTCTCCGGCCAGAACCGGCTGCGCGGCATGATCGCCGATCGGCCGGACTGGGTGCTTTCCCGCCAGCGCGCCTGGGGCGTGCCGATCTGCGTCTTCGCCGACGCCGAAGGCAACGTCCTGAAGGACGACGCGGTGAACGCGCGCATCCTCGAGGCTTTCGCACAGGAAGGCGCCGACGCCTGGTTCGCCGAGGGTGCCAAGGAGCGCTTCCTCGGCAACGAGCATGACGGGACGAAGTGGACGATGGTCCGCGACATCCTCGACGTCTGGTTCGATTCCGGCTCGACCCACGCCTTCTGCCTGGAGAAGCGGCCGGACCTGAAATGGCCCGCCGACCTCTATCTCGAAGGTTCCGACCAGCATCGCGGCTGGTTCCACTCCTCGCTGCTCGAAAGCTGCGGCACCAGAGGCCGGGCGCCCTACGACGCGGTCCTGACCCATGGCTTCGTCATGGACGAGGAGGGGCGCAAGATGTCGAAGTCGCTCGGCAACGTCGTCACGCCCCAGGACGTGATCAAGCAGTCGGGTGCCGACATCCTCCGCCTCTGGGTTGTCTCCTCCGACTATTCGGAGGATCTGCGCCTCGGCAAGGCGATCCTGCAGACCAACATCGATTCCTATCGCAAGCTGCGGAACACGATCCGCTGGATGCTCGGTACGCTCGCCCACGATCGCGGCGATGAGGTTGC
This sequence comes from Aurantimonas sp., assembly GCA_036252795.1. Taxonomy (GTDB): domain Bacteria; phylum Pseudomonadota; class Alphaproteobacteria; order Rhizobiales; family Rhizobiaceae; genus Aurantimonas. Next base: position 16,529 of record DASYHY010000281.1, read on the forward strand.
CCTCGCCGACATGCCGGAACTGGAGCGGCTGATGCTGCACCGGATTGCCGAACTCGACGACATGGTGCGCAAGGGCTACGATTCCTTCGACTTCAAGCGGATCAGCCGGACGCTGCTCGACTTCATCGTGGTCGAGCTCTCGGCGTTCTACTTCGACATCCGCAAGGACTCTCTCTATTGCGATCCGCCCTCGTCCACCCGCCGCAAGGCGTCGCTGCAGGTCGTGCGGATCATCTTCGACCGGCTGGTGACGTGGCTCGCGCCGATGCTGCCCTTCACCATGGAAGAGGCCTGGTTGTCGCGTTACCCGGAGGCGCAGTCGGTGCATCTGGAGCAGTTCCGGCCGGCCGATGCCGGCTGGCGCGACGACGCGCTGGCGGCGCGCTGGCAGAAGCTGCGCCGCGTGCGGCGCGTGGTCATGGGCGCGCTGGAGGAGAAGCGCCGGGACAAGATCATCGGCTCCTCGCTGGAGGCAGCGCCGGTGGTCCACGTCGCGGATGCGGAGCTGCGGGCGCTGGCGTCCTCCGTCGACTTCGCGGAGATCGCCATCACCAGCGGCCTGACCATTTCAGCCGGACCCGCGCCGGCCGGCGCCTTCACGCTCGCCGACACGCCGGGAATCGCGGTCGTCTTCCACAAGGCCGAGGGCCGCAAATGTGCGCGCTCCTGGAAGATCGCCGACGACGTCGGTTCCGATCCGGACTATCCGGACGTCACCGCCCGCGATGCCGAGGCGCTCCGCGAACTGAAGGCGCTGGGCTGGTTGTCGGCGGCCTGAGCCGCTGCGCCCGGCCCCGGCGAGGTTCGGGTTGCTTGCCAAGGTCGGGTGGCCGTCCTAAAGACGGGGCTCGGAATTTCGCCAGATTTGCCTGTCATGGGCGGGTTTCGATCGTCCGGGTCGAGGGGAATGGGCCCGAGCGGACACTGATCGGCTTAGGGGGCCGTACGCGATGATGCCGACCACCATGCGGAGAGCTCTCTGCGCCGCGACGCTGCTCGCTGCCGCCCCCGCGCTGACGGGTTGTCTCGGCCCGACCTACGGCACCGGGAAGTCCCAGGGCGAGACGCTGTTCGACGACCTCAACAACGTCGTCTCCATCGGCGGTGGCGAGCGGACGGCCGAGATCGCCTACAGCCCGCGGCCGGAGCTGGTGCGGCCGGAGAACACGTCGGTGCTGCCGGCGCCGCAGCCCGTCCGCAACACGACCAGCGACCCGAACTGGCCGGAATCGCCGGAGCAGCGCTCGGCCCGCCGTCAGGCCGCCGCCTACCAGGGCGAGGGGCCGGTGCCCGCCGATATCGCCTCCTCCCGCAAGGAAGGCGTGACGCAGGACTATCTCGATCGCACCCGGGGCAGCGGCTACACGTTCCGCGACGACGACGACGCGCAGGTGCTTTCGCCCAGCGAGCTTCGGGGGCGCGGCGAGCTGCTGCGCGAGCGCCAGCAGGCGTCGAAGCAGGGAAGCCCGACGCAGCGGCGCTATCTGAGCGAGCCGCCGCTGGAGTATCGCCAGCCCGCCGCCACGGCGCCGGTGGGCGAGCCCGGCCTCGACGAGAGCGTCAAGGAGCGCCGTCTGCGCGGTGCGTCCGGCGAGGGATTCGGCTCCAAGATTCGGGAATGGCTGCCGTTCTGATCGGCAATACGCCTGCCTTCAACGGCGCCGACGGAAGAAATCCCTGAGCAGATCGGCGCTCGCCGTCTCGGCAATGCCGGAATAGACGTCCGGAACGTGGTGGCAGGTCGGCTGGCCGAAGAAGCGCGGGCCTGAATCCACCGCCCCGCCCTTCGGGTCGGTCGCGCCGAAATACAGGCGGCGGATCCGGGCGAAGGAGACCGCGGCCGCGCACATCGCGCAGGGCTCCAGCGTGACGTATAGGTCGCAGCCGTTGAGCCGCTCCGATCCGAGCGCGGCGCAGGCCGCGCGGATCGTCAGCATCTCCGCATGCGCGGTCGGATCATTGCGTTCCCGCGTTTCGTTGCCGGCTTCCGCGAGCACGAGTCCGTCGCGGACGACGACCGCGCCCACCGGCGTTTCGTCCCTTTCGGCGGCCAGGCGCGCTTGCGCCAGCGCGAGATCCATGAATTTCGCGCCTGCCACGCTCCGGTTCCTCTCGCTCGTTTGCCGGCGACCTGTTAGAGCACCACCGGAACGCTGGGTCGCCGCCAACCCTCCCGGCAAGGCCGGCCGATCCGAAACTTTTATGTTCCCGAAGGGCTCTGACGGCCGGCAGGCCGCCACAGCAAGGGCGAATTCCATGAGCGATACGACGAACGGCGATGACAGGAAAGGCCGCGGCGCCGACGGCAAGGGCGGCCGGGGCGGCAGGCCGGGCGACGGTCCGCGTCGGCCGTCCGGCGGCAGGCCCGCCGGCGGCAAGGAAGGGGAGCGGCCTCCGCGGGGAGCGCCTAAGGCCGGAGCGCCCAAGGGCGGCGCCCGTCCGTCCCGTGACAATGACCGGCCGCGCGCCGAGCGCCCGGAACGCGCCGAAGGCGGCGGCAAGCCGCCGTTCAAGCCGCGCAGCCGCGGCATGCTCTCCCATGGCGGCGGCGCTTCCGGGGAGGGACGAGCGGAGCGCCCGCGCAGCTATGGCCGCCTGCAGCATGACGGACCGAAGGACGAGCGCCGGCCAAGACCGATGAACGACGAGCGCAAGCCGCGCGCGACCGGCGGCGAAGCCCGTTCCGGCGGCTCGGGGCGCCCACCGCGCGAGGCACCGCCAGCCGCCGCCGCCACGGGCTCGATGCGGATCGCCCGCCGGCTCGCCCGCGCCGGCATCGCGTCGCGGCGTGATGCCGAGGGCATGATCGCCGACGGCCGGGTCAAGGTGAACGGCAAGGTCCTCGAATCCCCGGCGCTCGACGTCACCGGCCAGGACGTCATCCAGGTCGACGGGACGCCGTTGCCGGCGATCGAGCGCACGCGCCTCTGGCTGTTCCACAAGCCGGCCGGCACCGTCACCACCAATCGCGATCCGGAAGGGCGCGCCACCGTGTTCGACCGGCTGCCGGGCGACATGCCGCGGGTGCTGTCGATCGGCCGGCTGGACATCAACACCGAGGGGCTCCTGCTGCTGACCAACGATGGCGGCCTGGCCCGGGTTCTCGAACTGCCGTCCACCGGCTGGCTCCGGCGCTACCGGGTGCGGGCCCACGGCGCGATCGACCAGGCGAAGCTCGACGAGCTGCGGCAGGGCATTGCCATCGACGGCGTCTTCTACGGCGCTATCGAGGCGACGCTCGACCGCGAGCAGGGCGCCAATGTCTGGCTGACCCTTGGTCTTCGCGAGGGCAAGAACCGCGAGGTAAAGCGGGTGCTCGGCCATCTCGGCCTCGACGTCAACCGGCTGATCCGCCTGTCATTCGGGCCGTTCCAGCTGGGTGACCTGAAGGAAGGCGCCGTCCAGGAGATCAAGGGCCGGATGCTGCGCGAGCAGCTGGGCGAGCGGTTGATCGAGGAGGCCGGCGCCGACTTCGATGCGCCGGTCACCAACGTGTTCTCCAACAAGCCGGTCCAGGCCGAGGAGCCGGGCCCGGACCTGCGTCCGAAGCGCCGGGGCGACTGGGTCTCGGCCAGCGAGACGGCGCCGAACAAGAAGAAGGTACGCGAAGCCCGGCGCGACGATGCGCTTGGCCGCCTCGACACGCGCTCGCCGCGCGGAGAGCGCGACGATCACCCCGCCCGCAAGCCTGCGGCTGGCCGGCCTGAGCGGGGCGAACGGCCCGGCCGTCCGGAGCGGGGAGCGCGGGACGAGGGCGACCGGCGCACAGGCAGTCGCTTCGACGGCCCGAAGAAATCCTTCGGCGATCGCGGCGCAGCTGCGGGTGACGGGGACCGGCCGGCCCGCAAGCCGGCAGGCGAGCCGAAGCGTTCGGCCAATGTGTGGATGGCGCCCGGCGCCCGGCCGCAGGGCGCGCGCAAGGCGCAGGCAGCGCAGGATCGCGCCGCCGGCGAACGCCCGGCCGACGAGCGGCCCCGGAGCGAGCGCCCGTCCCGCGGACGTTCGGCGCCGACCGATCCCGGCAAGCGCGCCGGCAAGCCGGGCGGCCGGCCGAAGCCCGGCGGGGCGACGCCGCCGCGGCGGCCCCGCAAGGACTGACGCGGCATGCGCATCGTCGGCGGCGAACTCCGCGGACGCCGTCTGGCGACACCGGCCGGCGACGCGATCCGCCCCACGTCCGATCGCCATCGCGAGACGCTGTTCAACATGCTCGCCCACCGGCCGGGCTTCGTCCTGGACGGGGCGCGGGTGCTCGATCTCTTCTCCGGGACCGGCGCGCTGGGGATCGAGGCGCTGTCGCGCGGCGCCCGCTTCTGTCTCTTCGTCGAGGAGAGCGTCGAGGGGCGCGGCCTGATCCGGCAGAACGTCGAGACCTTCGGCCTGCAGGGCCGCACGAAGATATTCCGCCGTGACGCGACCCGGCTCGGCGCCGCCGGCACGATCGAGCCCTTCGACTGCGTCCTCGCCGATCCGCCCTATGGGCGGCGGCTGGGGGAGGGGGCGCTTGCATCGGCACTCGCCGGGGGCTGGCTGAAGCCGGGCGCCGTCATCGTGCTCGAGGAGGCCGTCGCCGCGCCCTTCGACGCGCCTGCCGGCCTGCGGCTCGAGGAAGCGCGGACGATGGGCGACACGGTGCTGCGCTTTCTCGTCGCGGCGGAGGGCGCGGCCGGACCGGGACCTAACTAAACCTTAATTGGCACCGATCTCTCCATTCCCCCAATATACGGTTCCCGACCGGGCGACAGCGCCCGGCAGATGCGGTTGAGACGCAACAGCGAGGCAATCTCCGAAGATGACCGATCCTGCGCGAAACCTTGGCCTCTCGGCGAGCGCGCTCGCCCTGGCGCTTTTCCTTCCGTTCTCGAGCGCGGCGTGGGCCCAGACGACGCCGACGAGCGAGTCCCGAACGGCCCCGGCAGAACAGACCACCGAGGCCAGCCAGAGCACGGAAGCCAAGCAGGACGCGGCGCGGGTCTCGACTTTCACCCTGGACAACGGCCTGCAGGTCGTCGTCCTGCCCGACCACCGCGCCCCGGTGGTCACGCAGATGGTCTACTACCGCGTCGGCGCGGCCGACGAGGCACCGGGCGAGAGCGGCATCGCACATTTCCTCGAGCACCTGATGTTCAAGGGCACGACCGATCATCCGGCGGGAGAGTTCTCCGGCGCGGTCGCCGATCTCGGCGGGCAGGAAAACGCCTTCACCTCGTCCGACTACACCGGCTACTACCAGCAGGTGCCGGCCGAGGCGCTGGAAATGGTGATGGAGTTCGAGGCCGACCGCATGGCCAACCTCGTCCTCTCGGACGAAGCCGTGCTGCCCGAGCGCGACGTCATCCTCGAGGAGCGGCGGATGCGGGTCGACAACGACCCGTCCTCGCAGCTTTCCGAGAGCGTTCAGGCGACGATGTTCCAGAACAGTCCCTATGGCACGCCGATCATCGGCTGGCGCTCGGAAATCGAGCAGCTCAGCCGCGACGACGCCATCGCGTTCTACGACAAGTACTACACGCCGAACAACGCCATCCTCCTCGTCGCCGGCGACGTGACCGAGGAGCAGGTTCGCGATCTAGCCGAGAAGACCTACGGCAAGGTGGAGCGCCGCGCCGAACCGGGCGAACGGGTCCGCCCCGTCGAGCCCGAGCCGCTGGCGGCGCGGACGGTGACCCTCACCGACCCGCGCGTCACCCAGCCGATGATGCAGAGACTGTATCTCGTGCCGTCCGACACCACGGCCGAAGGGGGTGAGGCCGAGGCCCTCGACCTTCTCGCCGACATCCTCGGCGGCGGCACCACCAGCCGGCTTTACCGCTCGCTGATCGTCGACAAGGGCATCGCCGCCGGTACCGGCGCCTACTACGCCGGCACGGCGCTCGAGGAGGGCCAGTTCGCCGTCTACGGCACGCCCCGCGGCGAGGCGAGCCTCGACTCGGTCGAGACGGCGATCGCCGCCGAGATCGAGGACATCGTCGAGAACGGCATCACCGAGGACGAGCTGGAGCGGGCGAAGAACCGTGTCCGCAAGAATCTCATCTATCTGCGCGACAGCCAGACCTCGATGGCGCGGCGCTACGCCGCGGCGTTGTCCACCGGCCGCACGATCGCAGACGTCGAGGCATGGCCGGAGCGCATCGACGCGGTGACCGTCGAGGAGGTGCACGCGGTCTCCCGCAAGTACCTGCAGCCGCGGCGTTCGGTGACCGGCTATCTGCTGCCGGAAGCCTCCGACGAAACCCGCTCCTGATTTTCAGCATCGCCCGAAGGAAGAGTTCGTTGAAGCATTTCGCCAACACCATCGCCGTGCTCGGCCTGACGCTGACCACCGCCTTCATCGCCGCGTCTCCCGTCGCGGCCGTCGAAATCGAGGAAGTCGTCAGCCCGGGCGGGATCAGGGCGCTTCTGGTCGAGGACTACACCAACCCGCTGATCGCGATGAAATTCGCCTTCAAGGAGGGCGGCTCGACCCAGGATGCCGAGGGCAAGGAAGGCACCGCCAATCTGATGTCGGGCCTGCTCGACGAGGGGGCGGGCGACATCGAGAGCCAGGACTTCCAGGCCCGGCTCGACGAACTCGGGGTTTCGCTGAGCTACGACGCCAGCCTCGACGACTTCACCGGCAATTTTCGCACGATCACCGAGTTCGAGGACGATGCCTTCGAACTGCTTCGCCTGTCGGTGAACGAGCCGCGCTTCGACGAGGAGCCGGTGGCGCGGATCCGAGGGCAGATCTCCGCCGGGATTCTCGCCGATCGTAACGACCCTGGTGAGTTGGCTGCCAAGGCCTTCCGCGAGACCGTCTTTCCCGGGCATCCTTATTCGCGCCCCAGCGAGGGGACGATCGAGAGCCTGGCGACGGTCACGTCGGAGGATCTTCGCGATTTCCGCGAACGCACTTTCGCCCGTGACAATCTCGTCGTCGGCGTCGTCGGCGCCATCGGCGCGGAAGAGCTGGGTGCCAAGCTCGACCAGGTGTTCGGGGACCTGCCGGAGACGGCGGAGCTGAAGGACGTGCCGGACACGGAGCCGGTGATCGGCGAGACCGTCGCCGTCGATCTCGCGGTGCCGCAGACGACCATCCAGATGGCGCTGCCCGGCGTGATGCGCGACGACGACGCGTTCTTCGCGGCCTATCTGGTGAACCACGTCCTCGGTGGCGGCAGCTTCACGTCGCGCCTCTACGAGGAGATCCGCGAGATGCGCGGCCTCGCCTACGGCGCCGGATCATGGCTGGCGAGCTACGACCATGCAGCGCTCCTCGGCATCAACACCGCGACCCGGGCCGATGCCGCCGAGGAGAGCATCCGGATCATCCGCGCGGAGCTGGAACGCCTGGCGCAGGAAGGCCCCAGCGAGGAGGAACTCGCCAAGGCCAAGACCTACGTGAAGGGTGCCTACGCCATCCAGAACCTCGATTCCTCGCTGGCGATCGCCTCGACGCTCGTCGGGATCCAGCTGGACGATCTCGGCATCGACTATATCGACGAGCGACAGGACCTCATCGATGCCGTCACCATGGACGCGGTGAAGGCGATGGCGCAGCAACTCCTCTCTGTCGAGCCGACGGTCATCACGGTCGGGCCCGCCGGGGCCTGACGACATGAACGATGTCGCGCTGGCGCTTGGCGGCGGGGGTGCCCGCGGTATCGCTCACATCCACGTTCTCGAAGCGCTGGACGAACTCGGGGTCGTGCCGACCCGTATCGTCGGGTCGTCGATCGGCGCGATCATCGGCGTCGGCTACGCCGCCGGCATGTCGGGGGCGGAGATCCGGGGCTTCGTGCTCGAGACGTTCGCCAGCAGGCGGGAGGTCCTCGCCAGGCTCTGGCGGACCCGGCCGGCGAGCTTCCATGATTTCGTCGCGGACGGCGGTCTCCGGATCGGCCAGCTCAATGCCGAGCGGGTGCTGGGCGTCTTTCTGCCCTCCGCCCTTCCGAAGCGCTTCGAGGATCTGCGGATACCGCTCGGCGTGATGGCGACCGATTTCTACGCGCGCCTGGAATGCGAGATCGACTCCGGCGATCTGCTCAGCGCCGTCGCCGCCTCCTGCGCGCTGCCGGCAATCTTCCGCCCGGTCCGCCGCAAGGGCCAGGTGCTCATCGATGGCGGTATCTTCAATCCGCTGCCATTCGACCGGCTTTGCGACAGGGCCGATTTCGTCCTGGCGGTCGATGTGAACGGCGGCCCGGAGGGAGACGGCACGAGCCTTCCGACGCCGTTGGAGGCGACGTTCGGCGCAACGCAGCTGATGATGCACGCGATCCTGGAGACGAAGCTCAAGATCCGCGCTCCCGATGTCCTGCTGCGCCCGCCGGTGGGTCGGTTCCGCGTGCTCGACTTTCTGCTCACCCGGCAGATCCTCGAGCAGACGGCGCCGCTCAAGGAGGAGGCCAAGCGTGCGATCGACCGCCTGCTCGCCCCCGCGGCGCCTCAGGAAGGTACCGGTGGCAGCTCCGGTCGCGCCGATCTCAGTGCGCCTGCCGGGCCACTTCCTCGAGAAAGCGCATCAGGCCCGTCTCTACCCGCGTGAGGCCGTCGCGCTGGCGGCCCTTCAGGAGGTCCACCGGCAGGCGCTCGGTCTCGAAGGCCTCGACGATCTCCGGATGGACATAGGACGAGCGCGCCACCGCCGGGGTGTTGCGCAGAAGGTCCGATACCGAGCGCATCGCCTTGGCCACGGCGCGCTTGCGCTTGGACTCGGTATCGGCCGTCGTGCCCACTTCCTCGATCAGGAAACGCAGCGCCTCGGCCGATCCGTGGAAGGTCCGGAAATCCTTCGCCGAGATGCGCGCCTGCGCCGCCTCCCGCAGATAATCGTTGAGGAGGTTGGCGGTGAGCTGGCGCTGCTTCTTCTTCGTGTCGGGAAAGCGGAAAAGCCGCTGCCCCTTGCCCTCGCGGACCCGCTTGAGCGAACGCACGAGGCTCTTGTCGGCGATCTCGATCCGATGCTCCTTGGAGGACTTGCCGACGAATTTCAGCACCGCGACCTTCTTGACGAAGCGCAGGTTCTGCTTGCGCAGCGATGCGACGCCGCGGCCGCCGTCCTCGGCATATTTCTCGTGGCCCGGCCGCATCGCCGCCACGTCGATGAGCCGGGTCGCGACCGCCGACGCGCTGAGGCGATCCACGCTCCGGCGCCGCAGATCCTTGTCGATCCGCCGCCGCAGTTTAGGCAAAGCGCGTCCGAAGCGCAGCAGCCGCTCCGTCTTCACCGCGTTGCGCACGTTCACCCAGTCGTCGTGGTAGCGATATTGCAGCCGGCCCTTCTCGTCCCGGCCGATCGCCTGGATGTGGCCATTCTCCTGCACGCAGATCCGCACGTCCGTCCAGGCCGGCGGGATCACCAGTGCCTTCACCCGCTCCTTGAGCCGCTTGTCGGAAACCTTTTCGCCGTCGCAGAAGCAGATCCGAAAGCCCTTGCCGCTGCGGCGCCGCTCGACCGGGAAGTCTTCGGGGTCGACCATGGTCAGGCCGAAGCGCTCGGCGTGCTGGGCAAGTTTGGGATTCATGGATTGGCTGCACCGGAACCGGGATGGTCGGGCCTGAACGCGGCCTTCATCGGCGAAGTTCCTGTCGCACCAGGCGGATTCGGTGGCCGTGCGCGAAAGGAGCCGCAGATCTATGCTTTGTGGCGGCTGCTGCGGCGAGATGTCCGTGATCCGCGCGCTGCGACTGCGGCATGGCGATGCCAGCCAGTCCGCCGGTCCGGCAGCCGCGACACGCCACCTTGATGGGTGTCGTTTCGCACAATAGATGGTCTCCAGGAAAACCAGCAGGAATGATGATGGACAACGACACGGCGCGGCTCCTGACGGTCGCCGAGCGGCTCATCGAGAGCGCAAGGAAGGCGGGCGCGGACGCGAGCGACGTGGCGGTGATCCGCTCCTTCGGACGCTCGGCATCGGTGCGCCTCGGCAAGGTCGAGGACACCGAAAGCGCCGAGAGCGAGGATGTCGCCCTCAGGGTCTTCGTCGGGCGCCGGGTCGCCACGGTCTCGGCTGACGTGAAGGCCGACCTCGGCCGCCTCGCCCAGCGGGCCGTGGCGATGGCGAAGGTCTCGCCCGAGGACGCTTTCGCGGATCTTGCCGATCCGGCTCTTCTGGCGAGCGACGACCTCGATCTCGACCTCTACGATCCGACGGAGATGGCGGCCAGCGACATGCTCGATCAGGCGCTGGCGATGGAAGATGCGGCGCGCGCCGTCCGGGGCGTCACCAATTCCGGCGGCGCCTCGGTTTCCGCCGGCGCCTCCGGCCTGGTCCTGGCGACCTCCACGGGGTTTGCCGGGCAGAGGATGCGATCGGGTTTCTCGCGCTCGATCAGCGTCATCGCCGGCGAGGGCGTCGGGATGCAGCGCGACTACGATTTCGATTCGCGCATCCACGCGGCCGATCTCGACGCGCCCGAGGCGATCGGCCGGCGGGCGGGCGAGCGGACCGTCCGCCGCCTCGCTCCCGGCAAGGTGCCCACCGGCCGGTATCCGGTCGTCTTCGATCCGCGCATCGCCAGGGGCCTGATCGGCAGCCTCGTCTCGGCGATCAACGGCGCCGCGATCGCCCGTGGCACCAGTTTCCTCAAGGACCGGATGGGATCGCTGGTGCTCCCCGCGACCTTCACGGTGACGGACGAGCCGCTGCTGCGGCGTCGGCCGGGTTCGCGTCCCTTCGACGGCGAAGGCGTGCGCGGCGAAGCGATCTGCCTCGTGCGGGACGGCATCCTGGAAAACTGGATCCTCGATTCGGCGACGGCGCGTGAGCTGGGGCTCGCGACCAACGGCCGTGCCGCGCGAGGGGGGGGCGGGGTTTCTCCCGCTTCGACCAACGTGATCGTCTCCGGCGGAGCGATGACACCCGCCGAGCTCGTCCGCGACACGTTCTCGGGTCTCTATATCGACGAGCTCATCGGCCAGGGCGCCGACCTCGTCACCGGCGACTATAGCCGGGGCGCGTCCGGCTACCTGATCGAGAACGGGGAGATAACCTCGCCCGTCTCGGAACTGACGATCGCGGGCAATCTGAAGGACATGCTGCTTTCGCTGACCGCCGCCAACGATCGCGACGAACGGTTCTCGATCGTCGCCCCGACGCTGCGGATCGGGTCCATGACAGTCGCGGGGCGCTGAGTGAGCGGGCTCGACGAAGACCTGGCGCTGATCGGCGACGCGGCGAAGGCAGCGGGCGAACTCGCCATGCGCTACTTCCGGAAGGATCCCAAGGTCTGGTGGAAGGAGGGCAACTCGCCGGTGAGCGAGGCCGACTACGCGGTGGACGAGCTGCTGAAGCAGCTCCTCATCGACGCCCGGCCCGACTATGGCTGGCTTTCCGAGGAGATGCAGTCGGCCGATCTCCAGGATGTGGGGAGCGCCCGCTTCTTCGTCGTGGATCCGATCGACGGCACCCGCTCCTTCCTCCGCGGCGAGGACACCTGGTGCGTGTCGGTGGCGGTGGTGGAGAATGGCCGGCCGGTCGCCGGCGTGATCGCCGCGACCGCTCTTGGCGAATTCTTCGAGGTGACGGCGGACACGCCGACGCGGATGAACGGCGCGGTCTGCACGGTCTCCTCGCCGGCCCCGGACGAGGCGCTGCGGCTCGCGGTGCCCGACAGCATGCGCAACCGTCTGCACGCGGCGGAGGACGACGTGGTTCTCCTTGAAAAAGTGATCCCGTCGCTCGCCTATCGGCTGGCCCTCGTCGCCTCGGGGCGGATCGACGGGACGCTCGTTCGCCCCCGCGCGAACGACTGGGATATCGCGGCTGCCGACCTCCTGATCGAGCGCGCCGGCGGCCTTCTCTCCGGCCGCGATGGCGACGCGAAGCTTTACAGAAGCCATGGCAGAAGGCATGGGCTGTTGATCGCTTCGTCGCTGGGTGCCCATGATCGTGTGCGGCGGCTCGCCGATGCGATACCGGAAAGAAGCTGAGAGACGAGCGAGGATTGTCGCCATGGAAGAACAAGCGCCGAAACAGCTGCTTCACCTCGTCTTCGGCGGCGAACTGAAGGACCTCAAGGCGGTGGAGTTCAAGGATCTGAACAGCCTTGATATCGTCGGAATTTTCCCTGACTACGCCTCTGCCCTTTCAGCCTGGCGCGGCAAGGCTCAACAGACTGTGGACAATGCCTCGATGCGCTATTTCATCGTGCACATGCACCGGTTGCTGAGCCCAGGCCAGGAGTGACCGATCCTTTTGCCGCGAGCGCCTACCGCCATGACGGGTGAGATCGTGGCTGACGACAGAACCGCAATGCAGACTGCTACGTCCGAAGGAGCCGCGCGCGGCAGGCGCTGGCGCAAGTCGCTGCGCCGGGTTTTCCGCCGGGCCGTTCGCAAGCGCTTCGCCATCTCCGCGATGGGTGCCATCATCTATGCCAGCCTGCGCCTGATCCACGCGGCGCAGCGCACGGCACCCGGCTCCAGCGACTGGCGGCGCACGCTGACCGAGACGCATCCGGCCATCGTCGCCCTCTGGCACGGACAGCATCTTCTGGCACCGTTCTTCCGGCCGCTGGAACTGCCTTATGTCGCGCTGCTGTCGCGTAGTCGCGACGCCGAACTCAACGCCAACGTCGTCGAGCGCTTCGGGATCGCCACCGTAAGGGGCTCCGGCGGCCGCGCCGGTGCCGACGGGTCCCAGAAGGGCGGTGCCCGCGCGCTGATCGCGCTGCGGCGCTACCTCGCCAGGAAGGTCGGCGTCTGCATGATCGCCGACGTGCCGAAGGGCACACCTCGCGAGGCCGGCAACGGCATCGTCATGCTCGCGCGGATTTCCGGGCGGCCGGTCATGCCGAGCGCAGCGGTGACGAGCCGCCGCTACGTCGTAGAAAGCTCCTGGGATCGTACCAGCCTGCCGCTTCCCTTCGGCCGGATCGCCGTCGTGATCGGCGACCCGATCTACGTGCCGCACGATGCGGACGCGGCGGTCATGGAGGCGAAGCGGCAGGAGATCACGCGCGCCATCGAAGCGGCAAACGTCGTCGCGGAGCGCCTGGCACGGGGCGTGTCGTGAGCGAGCCGCTCGCCCGTGCGGCTCTAGCGGCGTACCGCTTCGCCGGAGCGCTGGCCTATCCGCTGCTCGGCCCCTATGTCGGCTACCGCGTGTCGCGCGGCAAGGAAGATGCCGGCCGGCGCCGCGAACGCTATGGCTACGCCAGCGTCGAGCGGCCGGAATCGAACCCCATGGTGTGGGTCCATGCCGCTAGCGTCGGCGAGAGCGTCGCCGTGGCACCGCTGGTTCGCGCGATCGCCGAGGACGGGATCAATGTCGTCGTCACCACCGGGACGATGACCTCCGCGCGGATAGTCGACGAGCGCCTGGGCGACTGCGCCGTTCATCAATACGTTCCGCTCGACCTGAAGCCTTCGGTCGGCCGCTTTCTGGACCACTGGCGGCCGGACCTCGCCATCGTCGCCGAGAGCGAGATCTGGCCGATGACGCTGCTGGAGCTCGGTCGGCGGCGCATCCCGCAGGTCCTTGTCAACGCGCGGCTGTCGGACCGCTCCTTCCGGCGCTGGAAGTCGGCCCCGTGGCTGGCCGAGGCCCTGCTGGAGAAGCTGGCGCATGTCGTCGCGCAGTCGGAGGTGGACGGCGAGCGCTTCCGCCTGCTCGGCGCCCATGCCGTGACGATCGCGGGCAATCTCAAGGCCGATTCGGCACCGCCGCCCTTTGTGCCGGAGGAACTGGCCGGCCTGGAGCAGGCCTTGGGCAGCCGGCCTCGATGGGCGGCCCTGTCCACCCATGCCGGCGAGGAAGCCGTGGTTGCCGCCGCGCATCAGCGCATCGCCCGGCGCCACGAGGGCCTGCTGACGATCCTGGTGCCGCGGCATGCCGAACGGGGCGATGCCGTCGAGAAGCTGCTCGTCGAAGCCGGGCTCGTGGTGGCGCGCCGCAGTCGCGGCGAGGTGCCCGACCAGAACACCGACGTCTTTCTCGGCGACACGACCGGCGAGATGGGGCTCTATTTGCGGCTCACCGACATTGCGTTTCTCGGCAAGTCGCTGGCCGGAGAGGGCGGGCAGAACCCGCTCGAGGCGGCGATGCTGGACACGGCGGTCCTGTCGGGCCGCTACGTCCAGAACTTTCGTGATTCCTATCAGCGTCTCCTCAAGAATGGCGGGGCGCGCATCGTTCGCGACGGCGACGCGCTTGCCGCCCACGTCGAGCAACTGCTGGACGAGCCGAAGGCGCGCCGCCGCATGGCCCTCGCCGCCGGAGAGACGGTGGAGGAGATGCAGGGCGCTCTGCCTCGCACCATGCAGGCGCTGCAGCCCTTCCTGCACCCGCTGAAACTCTCGATCGGGCTCGAACAGCGTGGCCAGGCGGCCTGGCGGCGATGATGCATCGCGAGACGCCGCCGTTCTGGTGGCGCGAAAACTCGATTGCAGGACGGCTGCTCGCCCCGGCGGCCTTCGTCTATGGCCGCGCCGCGCGCCGCAACCTGGAGCGCGGCCGTCGCGCCGACGTGGGCGTCCCCGTCCTGTGCGTCGGCAACTTCACCGTCGGCGGGGGCGGCAAGACGCCGACCGCGATGGCGCTGGGCAAGGCGGCGCGCGCGGCAGGTTTCACGCCCGGCTTCGTCTCGCGCGGCTATGGGCGCAATGCCCGCGGCGCCGTTCTGGTCGATCCGGCCCATCATTCGGCCGCGGAGGTGGGGGACGAGCCATTGCTGCTCGCCACCGTCGCGCCGACGGCTGTCTCTGCCGATCGGAAGGGCGCCGCGTCGATGCTCCGCGCGCAGCGGAACGTCGACTTCATCATCATGGATGACGGGTTCCAGAGCGCGCACCTCCACATCGACTATGCGCTGATCGCGGTGGATGCGCGTCGGGGCCTCGGCAACGGCGCGGTGATCCCGGCCGGCCCGCTGCGGGCACCGCTCCTCGACCAGATACGCTGCGCCGACGCGCTGCTGGTGATTGGCCCTGGCGAAGCGGCGGACCCGCTGATCCGCCGCACTGCGCGGGCCAACAAGCCGGTCTTCCAGGCCGCAGTGGCGGCGCCCGGCGGCGAGCGCTTCCGCGGCATGCGGGTCGCTGCCTTTGCCGGCATCGCCGATCCGGGGAAGTTCTACGACAGCCTCGCCGCCCTGGGCGCCGACATCGCCGAGACCCACGATTTCCCCGACCACCACGTCTTCTCCAAGACCGACATGGACGAACTCTCCGCCGCCGCCTGGCGCTCCGGCCTGCAACTCGTCACCACGCGCAAGGACGCGGTCCGGCTGTCCACCGGCGGCGAGGCGACGCGGCTGTTCCTCAAGGAGTGCGAGGTGCTGGACGTGGTGCTCGAGTTCCAGCCGCCGAACCTCGGCGCGCGCATCGTCCGCGACACGCAGCGTGCCTTCAGGCGCCGCAAGTTCGGCTGAACCGGTCGAAGGCGGCGCTCAGTCGCCGGTGGACGCCTCGCGCTCCCGGCGGAACGACGCCTCGGCATCGACATAGGCCTCCTGCCGCGCGACGCTCCAGTAGCGCAGCAGGTCGAGCGCGATCGCCTCCCCGGTCACGGCGCAGCGGACATAGGAGCCGGCGCGGACCACCTGGAATTCGGGCGTGGCGTATTTGAGGATCGCCTCGCCGCCGCTGTCCATGCGGTTCATCGATAGTCTCCGCTCGTCGGCCGGCACGCTCGCCCGAGCGTGCGCGGCATTGCGCGCCTGTCGTAGGGGCGCCGGACCGGGGCGTCAATCACCCTCGGGCGGTTCGCCCGGCGCAGTCAGCGCCGGCCGAACATCTTCTCGATATCGGCTAGCTTCAGCGCGATGAAGGTCGGGCGCCCATGGTTGCACTGGCCGGAGCCCGGCGTGGCCTCCATGTCGCGGAGCAGCGCGTTCATCTCTTCCGGCCGCAGCGTCCGCCCGGCGCGCACCGAACCGTGGCAGGCGATGGTCGCCGCCACGTGGTCGATGCGGCTCTTCAGCGTGCCCGCAGTGCCGAGATCGGCGAGTTCGTCGGCGATGTCGAGGACGAGGCGCCGGCAATCGAGCTGGCCGAGGATCGCCGGCGTCTCCCGGACGGCGACCGCGCCCGGACCGAAGCGCTCGAGCGAAAGGCCCAGCTGAGCCAGCGGACCGGCATGTTCCGCCAGCCGCTCGGCGTCTTCTTCGGGCAGGTCGATGATTTCGGGGATCAGCAGCAGCTGCGAGGCCAGCGTCTTGCCATGCAGCGCCGTCTTCAGCGCCTCGTAGACCAGCCGCTCGTGCGCCGCGTGCTGGTCGACGATGACCATCCCGTCCTCGGTTTCCGCCACGATGAAGTTGCCGTGCAGCTGTGCCCGCGCCGCGCCGAGCGGGTATCCGCGCTCCGCGCCATCCGCGGCTTCCGCCGTGCCGGCCGCAGCCGCGGGCGGTTCGTCGCGGGGCGGAGCGGCGACACCGGCCGCCCCGTCATCGAGCGGACGGTAGGGCGATGCGGCGGCGCTGTAGCTCGCCTGGCCGGGCGACGCGAACCCGCCGGGGGCGAAGCCATCGAAATGACGTGGTGCCGCCTGCGGCACGGGCTCGGGGCGGAAGCGCTCCATAAGCCCGGAGGCGCCGGTGGTCGAGGCGCGAAGGCCGGCAGCCGTGAAGGCCTGGCGGATCGCGCCGATGATCAGGCCGCGCACCAGGCCCGGATCGCGGAACCGCACATCGGCCTTTGCCGGATGGACGTTCACGTCGACGAGCGCCGGGTCGAGCGACAGAAACAGGACGGCCACCGGGTGCCGGTCCCGGGCCATCACGTCGGCATAGGCGCCGCGCAGCGCCGACAGGATCGACCGGTCGCGCACCGGCCGACCGTTGACGTAGACATATTGCGCCAGCGCGTTGCCGCGGTTGAAGGTCGGCAGGCCGGCGAAGCCGTCGAGGCATACGCCTTCGCGGTCCGCCGCGATGGCGATGGCGTTGTCGCCGAACTCTCTGCCGACGACCGCCTCGATCCGGCGAAGCGCGTCACCGGCATCGATCGCCTCGAACACCGTCGTGCTTCGATCGGGCCCGGCGAGCTCGAAGCGCACGGCGGGAAAGGCGATGGCGATGCGTCGCACGATCTCGGTGATCGCCGCGCTCTCGGCCCGGTCGCTCTTGAGGAATTTCAGTCGCGCCGGCACGGCGTGGAAGAGGTCGCGGACCTCCACGACCGTGCCCCGCGACAGCGCCGCCGGTCGGGGCCCGCTGCAGCGTCCGCCATCGACCGCTATCTCGAAGGCTTCCGCCCCGCCGGCGACGCGCGATCTCACCGTCAGCCGCGCCACGGACCCAATCGAGGGCAGCGCCTCGCCGCGAAAGCCCAGCGTCGCGATTGCGTCGAGGCCCCCGCCGAGCTTGGAGGTACAGTGGCGGCGCACCGCCAGCGGCAGTTCGTCGGCGGGAATGCCGCAGCCGTCGTCCGTGACCCGCAGGAGACTCTTGCCGCCGGCCGCCGTCGCGATCTCGATGCGCCGCGCGCCGGCGTCGAGCGCGTTCTCGATCAGTTCCTTCACGACGCTCGCCGGCCGCTCGACCACTTCGCCGGCGGCAATCTGGTCGATCAGGGCATTGGGGAGCTGGGCGATCGCCATGGGGCTGCCGGAACGTGTCGGGGCGCGAGCGGGCTCGCTGGCATCCGGTGTCTATCGCGGCCGGGCGATCCGGGCAAACCCGAGCCGCAGACGCCTGTGGACGACGCCCTGCCTCAGGCGCGCTCCTCCAGCATCACGTACACCGAGCGGCCCTCCACGGTCAGCGTTTCTGCGGGATCGAGCGTGCAGGGCATCTCGTGCGGCGCATCGGAGCGCACATGCAGGCAGAAGCGGTGGCCGGGCCGCGGCGCCGGCAGGGTCACCGCCGCCGGCTCGTGCGCCGCGTTCAGATAGACGACCGCCCGCTCGCTTTCGTCGTCCGCCGCACGTCGGGGCGCATAGACGGACATGCCGAGGAACCGCCGGCCGCCGTCGTCCCAGTCGGCCTCGTCCATCGCCGCGCCG
>DASYHY010000282.1:0-15924 GCA_036252795.1 Aurantimonas sp.
ATCCGGCATTGAAGCGCAAGCCCGCGATCCCCAGATTTCCGGGCGATGCGGCGCGGTCGGCGCGGCGCGAAACGGAGGTTCAGCCCGGCATGAACATGATCAAGACGGCGATGCTGATCGCCTTCATGACCGCCCTCTTCATGGGGCTGGGCTTTCTGATCGGCGGGCGGGGCGGCATGATGATCGCCTTCGTGATCGCCGCCGGCATGAACCTCTTCTCCTACTGGAATTCGGACAAGATGGTCCTGCGGATGCACAACGCGCGCGAGGTCGACGCCCGGACCGCGCCGGAACTGTACCATATCGTCGAGGGGCTTTCGGGTAATGCGGGCCTGCCGATGCCGAAGGTCTACGTCATTCAGAACCCGCAGCCGAACGCTTTCGCCACCGGCCGCAATCCGGAGAATGCGGCGGTCGCGGCGACGACCGGCCTGCTCCAGCAACTGAGCCAGGAAGAAGTCGCCGCGGTGATGGCGCACGAACTGGCGCATGTGCAGAACCGCGACACGCTAATCATGACGATCACCGCGACGCTCGCCGGCGCCATCTCGATGCTCGGCAATTTCGCCTTCTTCTTCGGCGGCAACCGCGGCGGCAACAATCCGCTCGGCGGCATCGGCCTCTTGCTCGGCATCATCGTGGCGCCGTTTGCGGCGATGCTGGTCCAGATGGCGATCAGCCGGACCCGGGAATATTCCGCCGACCGCCGCGGCGCGGAGATTTGCGGCAATCCGTTGTGGCTCGCCACGGCTTTGGACAAGATTGCCCGCAGCGCCGGCCGGATCGTCAACCAGGACGCGGAGCGCAATCCGGCGACCGCGCACATGTTCATCATCAACCCGCTGTCGGGACAGCGGATGGACGGGCTGTTCTCCACCCATCCCGATCCCGCCAACCGGATCGCGGCGCTGCAGGCGATGGCCGAGGAAATGGGCGTCGGCGGCATCGGGCGTGATGCGCAGCCGCGTGTCGCGTCGCCGCGGCCTGCCGCGGGCGGAACGCGCCGAGGACCCTGGGGTTGACCGCCGGACCCGAAGGCAGGAACCGCCGCCGCGGCGGGAATTTCGACGCATCGCGCTCGGCTCCCCGCAAGCGGCCGCTGCCCAGGAAGGTAGCGGGTGGCGGCGGCCATCCGCGCGTTTCCGCCGGGCCGGAAAGCTTCGTGCCGGACGGCTATTCGGCCGGCGACCGGCCCGGCCTCGGCGCCAGGCTCGTCGCCGCCAAGCTCCTGTCGGCGATCGTCGACGCGCGCACGTCGGCCGACGGTCTCCTCGATCCCACCGGCGGTCATCCAGGCCTGCGCGCGCTGGAGCCGCGCGACCAGGGCCTGGTCAGGGCGATCATCCTCACGGCCCTGCGCTTTCGCGGCACGATCGAGCGGGCGCTGGATGCCTGTCTCGACCGGCCGCTGCCGCCCAATGCGGCGTCACTGAAGCACATCCTGCATGTCGGCGCGGCGCAGATCCTCTACCTCAACGTCCCGGATTCGGCGGCGGTCGACCTCGCCGTCGCGACCTCGAGCGTGGATTCCCGGAGCCAGCGCTTTTCCGGCATGATCAACGCCGTGCTGCGCCGCCTGTCCCGCGAGAAGGAGACGCTGGGCGGCGTCGGCGAGCCTTCCGACAATGTGCCCGAATGGCTGATGCGCCGGCTCGTCGCAGCCTACGGCGCCGAGCGCGCGGGTGCGATCGCCAGGGCCCACATGACGCCGGCTCCCCTCGACCTCACGGTCAAGCAAGACCCGGCAGGCTGGGCCGAGCGTCTCGGCGGCAGGGCCGTGGGCGGATCGACGGTCCGGCTCGGCGAATTCGACGGATCGGTGACCGGGCTGGCCGGCTTCGCGGAAGGCGAATGGTGGGTGCAGGACGCGGCTGCCGCGCTCCCGGCGCAGCTCTTCGGGGACCTCGCGGGCAAGCGCGTCGCCGATCTCTGCGCCGCGCCGGGCGGCAAGACCGCGCAGCTGATCCTCGCCGGCGGCGCGGTGACCGCCTTCGACATCAACGTCAACCGCATGAAGCGGCTGAAGGCCAATCTGGACCGGCTGGGTCTTGTGGCCGAGACGGTGGTCGGCGACGTCGCCGCTCATGTCCCCGACGCGCCGTTCGACGCGATCCTGCTCGACGCGCCCTGCTCGTCCACCGGCACGATCCGCCGCCACCCCGACGTCGCCTACACCAAGGATGCAGCCGAGATCGACAAGCTCGCCGGCGTGCAGGCGCGGCTTCTCGGGGTTGCCGCCGACATGCTCGCCGTAGGCGGCCGGCTCGTCTTCTCGAACTGCTCGCTCGATCCGCAGGAAGGCGAGGCTCTGATCGAGGACTTCCTGGCGGCCCGGCCGGACTTCGTGCGCGACGCGGTGCGTCCGGACGAATTGCCGGGGATGGAATTCGCGGTGACGGCGGCCGGGGATCTTCGCACCACGCCCGACATGATGGGCGGGGGAGAGGCGCCGGGGGGCGGTCTCGACGGCTTCTATGCGGCGCGGCTTCGGCGGATCTGACGCCGGGGCCGGAAGGGACTCGCCAGAGGCTTAGGAAAACCTTTACCATATCGGCAGAAACTTGGCGCCAGAGAGCCGGCGTCCCGGCATCCCGCCGCAGGGCGGGAACCCGGTGACGCTCGATTGAGGCGACGGGACCGGACGAAGTCCGGAGCTGGGAAGAGGACGTGTCGACGAGCCTCGTGGATAGGCCGCTGCTGGCGGTCCTGACGCTGCGGGAAGCGTGGCGGCGGGCACGACGGCGGCTGCGCACCGGACCCCTCCATCGCTGGCGTTTCGCGGGCGGTACACCGGACCGGCTTCTGGTGGTGCCGCCGAACCTGCGGCACGGCGATCCGGCCGTCGCCGAGGCGATCTATGGCGGCCGCTTCCATTTCGCCGGCCAACTGCTGGAGCCGGGCCGCTCCTCGATCTTCGAACTGGCGCTGCCGAGCCCGACCTATGCGGCAGAGCTCAACGGCTTCGAGTGGCTGCGCCATCACGCGGAAGCCGGCGACGCGCTGGCGGTCGCCAATGCCCGCACCCTCGTCGACGACTGGATCCGCCTGAAGGGGCGCACGATCGGCGGACCCGCCTTCGAGCCGGCGGTGACGGCGCGGCGGGTCATCGCCTGGCTCACCCATGCCGATTTGCTGCTGACCGATGCCGAGCTCGGCTTCTATCGCCGCTTCATGAAGAGCCTGTCGGGTCAGGCGCGATATCTGCGCTCCATCGCCCAGGAGGCGCCGGACGGGATGCCCCGGCTGTCGGTGCGCATCGCGCTGGCGTTCGCGGCGCTCTGCCTGCCGACGCCCAACGCGCGGATCCGGCTCGCGGCCCTGCATCTTGCGGACGAGTTCGACCAGCAGGTGTTTCCCGACGGCGGCCACGTCTCGCGCGATCCCGCCGCGGTCGCGCGGATCCTCGCCGACCTGATCCCGCTGCGGCAGACCTTCGTCGGGCAGGGACAGCCGGTGCCGAAGGGCATCTACACCGCCATCGACCGGATGCTTCCGGCGCTGCGCTTCTTCCGCCACTCGGACGGGTCGCTGGCCCTGTTCAACGGGGCGGGTGCCGGCGACAGCCACCTCCTCGCGGTCCTGCTGCGCTTCGACGAGACGCTCGGCGAGCCGATGTTCAACGCCCGGCAGTCCGGCTACCACCGGCTTGCCGCAGGCCATACGGTGGTGCTTGCCGATACCGGCTGCCCGCCCCCGCCGGTGGTCTCCGGTGATGCCCATGCCGGCACGCTCGCGTTCGAACTGTCCAGCGAGGCGAGCCGCATCGTCGTCAATTGCGGGCGCCCCGTCGGCGAGGACGGCGACTGGCGCCGCCTCTCCCGCTCGACGGCCGCGCATTCGACGGTGACCATCGCCGACCAGTCGTCGTCGCGCTTCGCCCGTTCGGAAAGCCTCGACCGCTTCCTCGGGACGCCCCTGGTTCCGGGGCCGACAGAGGTCCGCTGCACCGAGACCGGCGACAGCGGCCTCGGCTTCGAGGCGATCCACAACGGCTACGAGCGCGGCTTCGGCCTGCTGCACAGCCGGCGCATCGAGCTCGCCCGGGACGGCCATACGGTGCTCGGCGTCGACCGCTTCCTTCGCGCCGGGACGCATCGCCCGCAGACGATCGCCCGCGACGCGACGGCGCGCTTCCACCTGCATCCGGCGGTGGTGGTGGAGCCGGTGGGGGAGACGATCCGGCTCAGCGTGCGCGACCAGACCTGGCTCTTCCGGTGCGACGCGCGCTGCGAGATCGAGGATTCGATCTTCTTCGCCGACATAGGGGGTGCCCGCCGCACGCTGCAGATCGTCGTGGCGTTCGACGCGCTGTCGGCGGAGGGCATCGCCTGGCGTTTCGACCGGCAGCACTGAGACACCGCAGATGACCAGGCAGGACCTGCCTCCCCGCCGGTCCATCCTCCCGCTCGTTTCCGGCCCCGACACGGCCGGATGCGGGCTTTACCCGGCGCCGCCCCGCTCCAGCTTGTCGGCATGGTCCGCGCGCTCCCCCTCGTCGTTCTCGCCCTTCTTCTCGCCGGCTGCGGCATGAACCGCGCGGTCGGGGTGCTGCCCAACACGCTCGACGATCTCGCGGAGCAGTCGGAGGCGTGGCGCGGCGACGACACGGCGCCGGCCGGCCGCCAGCCGTAGCTGCGGCGCCGGCCGCAAAGCCCAGCCATTGCCGGTCGGGCGGACCCGGACTATCAGACGCCCTTGATCCATCGCCACGGGAAGCTGCATGTCCGTCAAAGCCAATGCCACGCCCCTGCCCGACCGCGTGCCGGTCCGCCGGGCACTGCTCTCGGTCTTCGACAAGGAGGGCCTCGTCCCCTTCGCCGCCGGGCTGGTCGAGTTCGGCGTCGAACTGGTCTCGACCGGCGGCACGTTCCGCGCGCTGAGCGAGGCGGGCCTGCCGGTCCGCGACGTGACCGAATTAACGGCCTTCCCGGAAATCATGGACGGCCGGGTCAAGACGCTGCATCCGGCGGTGCACGGGGGGCTGCTCGGCATCCGCGACGATGCCGATCATGCGGCGGCGATGGAGACGCACGGCATCCTCGGCATCGACCTCCTGGCGGTCAATCTCTACCCGTTCGCGCAGACGCTGGCCGGCGGCGCCGACCGGGCGACGATCGTCGAGAACATCGACATCGGCGGGCCGGCGATGATCCGCGCCGGCGCCAAGAACCACGGCTATGTCACGGTGCTGGTCGATCCGGGCGACTACCAGGCGGTCCTGGAGGAACTGCGGCAGGACGCCGGGCACACGACACTGGCGTTGCGCCAGCGCCTTGCGATGCGGGCCTTCGGCGCCACGGCGGTCTACGATGCGGCGGTCGCCACCTGGTTCGCGGCGGATGTCGGCGACAAACCCGCCGTCCGCAGCTTTACCGGCACGCTGTCGCAGACGCTGCGCTACGGCGAGAACCCGCACCAGTCGGCCGGCTTCTACCGGACCGGCGACGGCAGGCGCGGGATCGGGGTGGCCCGGCAGCTGCAGGGCAAGGCGCTCTCCTACAACAACATCAACGACACCGACGCCGCCTTCGAGCTGGTGTCGGAGTTCGATCCGGCACGAAGCGCGGCCGTCGCGATCATCAAGCACGCCAATCCCTGCGGCGTCGCCGAAGGCACCAGCCTGACCGAGGCCTATCGCCGCGCGCTCGCCTGCGATCCGGTGTCGGCCTTCGGCGGCATCGTGGCGCTGAACCGCCGGCTCGACCGGCAGGCGGCGGAGGCGATCGTGGCGGTGTTCACCGAGGTGATCATCGCCCCCGAGGCCGACGAGGACGCGATCGCGATCGTTGCGGCGAAGAAGAACCTCCGCCTGCTCGTCACCGGCGGCCTGCCGGATCCCCGCGCCCCCGGCCTGACGGTGAAATCGGTCGCGGGCGGCTTGCTCGTCCAGACGCGCGACAACGGCACCATCGACGACCTTGACATCAAGGTGGTGACGAAGCGAACCCCCAGCGAGAACGAGCTGGCGGATCTCCTGTTCGCCTTCCGTGTCGCCAAGCACGTGAAGTCGAATGCCATCGTCTATGCACGGGAGGGCGCGACCGTCGGGATCGGCGCGGGCCAGATGAGCCGCGTCGACTCGGCGCGCATCGCCGCCCGCAAGGCGGAGGATGCAGCCGAGGCAGCGGGGCTTGCCGAGCCGCTGACGCGCGGCTCGGTGGTTGCGTCCGACGCCTTCTTTCCCTTTGCCGACGGGCTGCTCTCGGCCGTGGCGGCCGGCGCGACGGCGGTGATCCAGCCGGGCGGCTCGATGCGCGACGACGAGGTGATCCGCGCCGCCGACGAGAACGGCATCGCCATGGTGACGACAGGGATGCGCCACTTCCGCCACTGAGCCGGACGCAAGCCCCGCGCAAGCCGGCGGTGCGACAAGAACCTGTTCCGGTGGGGCCGACCACGGATGGACTGGCGGCCTCGCCGTCGAACACCCTCGCGGGGGTTCGCACGGGAAGCGATACCGGTAGCGCCCATGCCTGAGGCGCGGCCTGCCGGCTAGGCCCCCGAAAGAGGAAGTCCGCCAGCGACCGTCCGATCGCGCTCCTGGCGCAGCGGCCCCTGCGTATTCCACAGCACCGCCAGCCCCACCGCAAAGAAGACGATGATCGCCGACATGCCGATGCGCGAGGCGGTGATCGGGTCGCTGTAGGCGGCCGCGGCGGCGGTCAGCCCCGCGACGGAGGCGGGCGCGAGGAACGAGGTAGCCCGGCCGATCAGCGCATAGAAGCCGAAATAGCGGCCGGCCTCCTCGGCCGTCACCGACTGCGCCAGCCACGACCGTGACGAGGCCTGCACCGGACCGTAGGCGAGGCCGATCAGCATGCCGTAGACGACGAAGCTCTTTTCCGCGCCGCTGGCGAAGAGGCCGCCTTGTGCGACGGTGCCGAATTGCAGTAGCCCGAACAGCGTCGAGCCGGGGGCCGTCGAGGCGATGCAGACCGTCGAGACGATCAGGCACACGATCGACATGACCACCACCGATTTCGAGCCGAGCCGGGCGTCGAGCACGCTGGCGCCGAGACAGCCGGCAATGGCCGCGACGTTGATGATGATGCCGAACAGGCCGCTTTCGGTGAGCGACCAGCCGAACATGCCGGCGGCGAACGCACCACCGAGGATCAGCAGCCCGTTGACGCCGTCCTGGTAGATCATCCGGGCGAGGAGGAACCGGAACAGCGCCGGCCGGCCCCGGATCTCGCGGAACGTCGCCTTGAGGTCCTTCATGCCGGCGCGGGCGGCGGTGGCGACCGGCATCTCCGGCTTGCGATCCGACGTCAGGAAGAACATCGGCAGGACGAAAACCAGATACCACAGCGCCGACAGCGGTCCGGTGGCGCGGGCACCCTCGCCCTCGGCGGGGTCGAGCCCGAACAGCGGCTCGAGGCCAAGCAGTGTTGTTCCCGTCTCTGCCGACCCGGCGAGGAAGGCGAGCGTGAACATCAGGAAGACGATGCCGCCGGCATAGCCGAGCCCCCAGGCGATGTTCGAGACCCGGCCGATCGAGCGGACATGGATCAGGCGGGGGATCATCGCGTCGTTGAAGACGACGGAGAACTCGGCCGAGATCTGGGCGAGAACGATCAGCAGCGCCACCAGCACCAAAGACGAGCCGGGCGCGGCGAACCACAGAAGCGCCAGCGCCAGGACCTGGACGACCCCGAAGCCGGCGATCCATGGCTTGCGCGGCCCGGCCCGGTCGGCGACCGCCCCGAGCAGCGGGCAGAGCAGGGCGATGGCCAGGCCGGCGACCGTCGCGGCGGCGCTCCACCAGAACTGGCCGGTCGCGGGGTCGGGCGCCAGCTGCGAGACGAAATACGGGCCGAAGACGAAGGTGATGATGACAGTGAAGAGCGGCTGCGCTGCGAAGTCGAAGGTCATCCAGGCCCAGACGCCCGGGCGCCGCAGGGGCATTCGGTAGGGCGGCTCGTCGCAGCTGCTCGTCGCGTCAGCCATGCTGTCTTGCTCCTGCCGCCGAAAGACCTGGGTGACGTCTTCGGTGGACTCGTGGTGCCCACTCCCGGCTCTACGTGCGGCGGCGCTCGGGAGCAAGCACGACGTTGCCGCGGGACATGATCGAGAGGCTGCACGAGCGCGGGCCCGCGTGCTATCGAGAGCACTGGATCGATCAGGATCCGGAGGAGACGGCCATGGCCAAGGGTCAGATGCGCAGCAACAAGGAAGTCCGCAAGCCGAAGGCGGACAAGAAGAAGGCGCCCGTCACGGCGACCGTTCCGGGCAAGTTCGCGGCGAAGAGCGACGAGAAGAAGAAGTAGCCGGCAGTGCCGGTCTGAGCGTATCGGGGCGGCACCTGGCTTCAGGCGCCGCCCCGTCGCGTTTCTATCCGGCGAGATCGGCCAAGAGCCCTGCCGCGACGGTGAGGCGGGCGACGGACGTCTCGCCCGAGCCGGCAAGAGCGGCGATCTGGCTGCCGATCCGCTCGGCCGCGTCCTGACGGCTTTCCGCCCATGCCGCCGCCGGGTCCTCGCTCGTGCCGTGGGAGCCCAGCGCGGCGGCTGCCAGGCGGCGCCGGGCGCTGGCGATCTCGCTGCCGGCCCGCTCGAGCGCCAGCGTCTCGTAGTAGTCGGCGGGCTCGACAGAGAACAGCGCCGCCTCCAGCCGCCCGATGGCGTATCGGGCCGTGACGGCGAAGTAGCACTCGATGGTCCGCTCGAGCGGCGCGCCTGTTTCACGTGAGACAGAGGCGATGTCCGGAACCAGTGCGACGAGCGGCAGCGCCGCGATGTCGTCGGCGAGCCCCTCGGGCACGCCCGCCTCCGCCCATTTCGCCGCACGCTGGCGCGCCTCGTCGCGCGCGGCGTCGGTGGCGAGCTCCAGCAGCCTCGGCGCGAGCTTGGAGAGGGCGTCGCGCGTGTCCACGATGGCCGTCGTGAGCCCTCCCTCGAAGGTCTCGTTGCGCACGAACCAGCGGGTGGTGCGGATGAGGAAGCGGCCGATCTCCGCGTAGAGCGCGTTCTGGATGCCGCCGTGCAGCTGTCCGTCGAGCGCGTCGACCCGCTCGTAGAGCGAACGCGCGTCGAGCCCGTCCTTGGCCGCGACGAAGGCCCGGACCGTCTCGGAGGGCGATGCGCCGGTGGCCTCCCGCAGCATCGTCCCGAAGGTCGGGCCGGTGCGGTTGACCATCTCGTTGGCGAGCACGGTCGCGATGATCTCGCGGGCGAGCCGGTGGCCCTTGATGTCGCGGGCGAAGTCGCGGCGCATCGGGACCGGGAAATAATCGATCAGCCGATCCTCGAGATAGGGATCGTCCGGCAGCGTGCCGGCGACGAGCTGGTCGAACAGGGTGATCTTGGCATAGGCGAGAAGCACCCCGATCTCCGGACGGGTGAGGCCGAGCCCGGCCCCGCGCAGATCCGCAAGCGCCGCCTCGCCCGGCAGCGTCTCGACCGCCCGGTCGAGCGCGCCCGCCGCCTCGAGGATGGCCATGAAGCGCGCCTGCAGCGCCAGCGCCCGCGGCCCCTGCCGCTGTTCCAGCGAGATCGCCAGCGTCTGCTCGTAATTGTTGGAAAGGACGAGGCCGGCCACTTCGTCGGTCATCGAGGCGAGCAATTCGTCGCGCTCCGGCCGCGACAGGCGGCCGTCCGTCATCGGCGCCTTGAGCGCGACCTTGATGTTGACCTCGACGTCGGAAGTGTTGACGCCGGCGGAATTGTCGACGGCGTCGGAGTTGATGCGCCCGCCGGCGCGGGCGATCTCGATCCGGCCCTTCTGCGTGACGCCGAGATTGGCGCCTTCGCCGACCACCTGGGCGCGCAGATCCTGCCCGGTGACCCGAAGCGCATCGTTGGCGCGATCGCCCACGTCGGCATTGGTCTCGCCGGACGCGCGGACATAGGTCCCGATGCCGCCGAACCAGAGAAGGTCGACCGGCGCCTTGAGGATGGCGGCGATGACCTCGCTCGGCGTGCCTTCCCGCCGATCCCAGCCGATCGCCGCCGCCGCCGCTTCGGACAGCCTGATCAGCTTGTCGCGCCGGGAGAAGACGCCGCCGCCTTCCGAGATCCTGGCGCGGTCGTAGTCGCTCCAGGCCGAGCGGGACTGGTCGAACAGCCGTTGGCGCTCCGCGAAGGACGCGGCCGGGTCGGGATCGGGGTCGATGAAGATGTCGCGATGGTCGAAGGCGGCGACGAGCTTCGTCTCGCGCGACAGCAGCATGCCGTTGCCGAAGACGTCGCCGGACATGTCGCCGCAGCCGGCGACGGTGAAGGGCTCGGCCTGGATGTCGCGGCCCATCTCCCGGAAATGCCGCTTCACCGCTTCCCAGGCGCCGCGCGCGGTGATGCCCATCGCCTTGTGGTCGTAGCCTGCCGAACCGCCCGAGGCGAAGGCGTCGTCGAGCCAGAAGTCGGTCGAACGGGCGATGGCGTTGGCGGTATCGGAGAAGGTGGCGGTGCCCTTGTCGGCGGCGACGACGAAATACGGGTCCTCTCCGTCATGCCGCCGGATCCGTTCGGGCGTCACGACGTCGTCGCCGACGATGTTGTCCGTGACCGAGAGCAGCGAAGCGACGAACACGACATAGGCGGCGCGTCCTGCCGCGAACCAGGCGTCGCGGTCGCCGCCGTCGGGGAGCCGCTTGGGATAGAAGCCGCCCTTGGCGCCGACCGGCACGATGACGGCGTTCTTGACCTGCTGGGCCTTCACCAGGCCGAGCACCTCGGTGCGGTAGTCCTGCGCCCGGTCGGACCAGCGCAGGCCGCCCCGCGCCAGCCTGCCGAAGCGCAGGTGGACGCCCTCCACCCGCGCGTCGAAGACGAAGATCTCGCGGAACGGGACCGGGGCCGGCAGGCCCTCGACGGCGGCCGGGTCGAGCTTGAAGGCAAGGGCGGGGTCGACGTGACCCGGCTCGGAGTCCGTTTCGGCGGAGATGCCGTCGACGGCATAGAAATTGGTGCGCAGCGTTGCCAGGACGACGCCGAGGAAGCGCCGGACGATCCGGTCGTCGTCGATCGAGTCGACATCGTCCAGCGCCTCGATGATGGCGGCGTGGAGATCGCCCGCGCCGCGCGCCTCGGCCAGGCGGGCGCCCCGCCGCTCCGGCTCCGCCGGTGCCTCGCCCGCCGGACCGGCCGCATCCGCCGCGGCGGTGTCCGCGCCGGCCCGGCGGTCCGGGTCGAAGCTCGCCTCGAAGAGTTGCCAGAGCAGGCGGGCGATCGCCGGCTGGCGCAGCAGCGCCTCGGCGAGGTAGTCCGGCGAATAGGAAAGCCCCGCCTGCCGCAGATAGCGGCCATAGGCCCTCAGCACGTTGGCCTGGCGGAAGGTCAGGCCCGCCTCCAGCACCAGCGCGTTGAAGGGGTCGTTCTCGATCCGGCCGGCGCTGACCGCGGCGAAGGTCGCCTCCAGCAGGCGACCGCCTGCGTCCAGCTCGATCGCGCCGCCGCGCCGGCGCACCAGGTCCATGTCGTGGAGATGGACGATCTCGCCGTCCGGCCGCGCGATCCGGAAGGTGCGCTCGGAGACGACGCCGAAGCCCATGTTCTCGAGGATCGGCACGCGCGTCGACAGGGGAACGGCACGGCCGAGATGATAGATCTTGAGGCGCAGCAGTTCGGCCGGATCGTCGTCGCGGCGGAAGAAGTCCATCTGCAGGGCCTTGCCGGGCTGCAGGTTCTGGATGATCTCGGCATCCGAGACCGCTTCGGCGGGCGAGACGAGGTCGCGATAGCTGTCCGGCAGGCCGGGCGCGACGCCTGCCAGCTCCGCCGGCTTGCCGGCGCGGGAGAGGGCGGCGCCGAAGGCGTCCTCCCAGTTCTTCGCCATCTCGACGATGCGCGCCTCGATCCGCGCGGGATCGACGTCGGGGGTGGTTCCGCCGACGCGGCCGATGATGATGTGGACGCGGGCGAGCGGGCTTTCCGGAAAGGCCGGGTAATAAGCCGAGACATGCCCGTCATAGGCTTCGGCGAGCAGCATGCCGATCCGCTCGCGCAACCGCGAATCGTAGCGGTCGCGCGGCACGAACACGATGACCGAGACGAAGCGGTCGAAGCGATCGACCCGCGGCAGGATCCGCACGCGCGGGCGCTCGCCGAGCTCGACGATGGCGGCGGCGAACTCCTCCAGGAGGTCGACGTCGAGCTGGAAGATCTCGTCGCGCGGGTAGGATTCCAGCGCGTTGAGCAGCGCCTTGCCGGAATGGGAGCCGGGCCGGAAGCCGGAACGGGCGATGACCGTCTCGGCCTTGAGACGCAGATAGGGGATGGTCAGGATCGACTGCGTATAGGCGCTGGAGGCGAACAGGCCGACAATACGGACCTCGCCGGCGAAGCGACCGGCCTCGTCGTATTCCTTGATCCCGACGTAATCGAGATAGGCGCGCCGATGCACGCGCGAGCGGGCATTGGCCTTGGTGACGATCAGCGGTGTCGGGGCCTCCAGGAAGGCGCGGATTTCCGGGGTCGTGGTGAGCGGCCGCTCGGCGCGGCCGAGGATCCGCACCTTCGGGTCGGCGAGAATCCCGAGCCCCTCGGTCGAGCGCCGCGCCAGCGCCTCGCCGTCGGGATCGGCCAGATAGTCGTATTCGCGGCAGCCGAGGAAGATGAAATTGTCATCCCGCAGCCATTCCAGCAGCGCCGTCGATTCCATGATCAGCGTCCGCTCGGTCTCGTCCGTCAGGCCCTCCGCCCGGCGCCGGAGCGCTGCCACCGCCGTCGTGACGCGCTCGCGCATGGCGCCGAAATCAGCGTTGGCCTGGGTCACCTCGGTCAGGATGCCTTCGAGCGAGGCCCGCAGCGCCGGAACCGCCTCGCGTTCGCCGAGCGGATCGACGGCGAACTGGATGAGGCTGGTGCGATACGCCGTGCCGGGGCCGGAATCGCCGACATGCGAGATCGAGAAGCTCGACAACTCGCCGTCGGCGCCGCGCAGCACGTCGAGCACCGGATGGGAGATGTAGTTGATGCCCGGCGACTTCTCGACGATCTCTGCCGTGATCGAGTCGAAGAGGAACGCCATGTCGTCGCTGACGACGGTGACGAGGTCCTGCGCGTCGTCGCCCCGGGCGAAGCCGGCGGGTCGTTCGATGCGTACGATCGGCCGGCCCGGGCGGTGCGCCTCGAGGGCGGCGAAGGCGGCGATGGCGGCCTTGGCGAGCGACTGCGGCGAGAAGCTGGCGAGATCTTCGGCGGGTGGCCGGGAGAACAGCAGCGGCGCGAGCGTCGCCGCCGGGCTCGCCTCGCCGGTGGCGGCGACCACCGCAGCCAGAATGTCCGCCTTGCCCGTGTCGCGATGGTTCATCGTCTGCCCCCTGCCGGTCGCCCTCTTGCCCCGCGAGGGTTATGATAGGGGAATGCACGAGATGTTCGACGTCAGGATGACGGGCGACGCGCTTGGGGAGGCAGGATGGACGATCAGGACAAGCGGCCGGTGACGGCCCTCGATCTTAAGCCGCAGGCGGCGCTGTCGGAGCGGACGCAAGCCTATTTCGCCAAATGCGTCGAGAAGCTCGGCCTCGTGCCGAACGTGCTCAGGGCCTACGCCTTCGACGAGGCGAAGCTCGAGGCGTTCTCGACCTTCTACAACGAGCTGATGTTGGCGCCGAGCGAGCTCTCCAAGCTCGACCGCGAGATCATCGCGGTGGTCGTCTCGGCGATCAATCATTGCCATTACTGCCTGACCGCCCACGGCGCCGCGGTGCGTCAATTGTCGGGCGATGCCGGCTTCGGCGAGGAGATCGCGCAGAACTGGCGCGCCGCCGGCCTCGACGGCAAGCGCACGGCGATGCTCGACTTCGTCGTGAAGCTGACCGAGCGGCCGGAAAAGATCGTCGAGTCGGACCGCCAGGCATTGCGGGATGCCGGCTACAGTGACCGGGCGATCTTCGACATCGCCTCGGTGGCCGGCTTCTTCGCGATGTCGAACCGCGTCGCCGCGGCGACGGACATGCGCCCGAACCAGGAATACCACGCGATGGCGCGATAGCCGCCGGCGCGCCGGCAGGCGTTCAGATCTCCACCAGCCGGTCCGGAATCTCGTTCGGGTTGCGGTGGTCGCCGGGAAAATGCTCGGTGAGGATGGCGCCGGCGGCCGCGGCCGCCGCCACGTAGCCGTCGGCGAGGCGGTCGGCCTTCGCGGCGTCGACGAGTTGCGCGACGATCGCGTCCCACGCCTCCTGCGGCACCTTTTCGGCGATTCCCGCATCGGCGAGGATTTCGGCGTAGTGCTCGGCTTCCGACACGAAGATCAGGATGCCGGTGCGTTCCTCCGTCGCGTGCAGATTGTGGGCGAAGAACTGCGCCAGTGCCGCGCGGTGGGCGCGCTCCTCGGCGATGCTGCGCGGCACGAAGGCAAGGCGCAGTCGCGGCAGGGCAGCAAAGAGAACGAGCATGAGCGCCGTGGCGCCGAGCTGGCTGAGGACGAGCGCCAGGGCGGACAGATCGTATCCGACGAGCGGCGCCAGCAGCACGGCGACGACCGCCGCCAGCAGTGACAGGGCGAGCGCCACCGTCGCCGGGACGAAGACATAGGCGTCGCTGGCCCGCGCGAAGACCGCGTAGATCTCGCCGGTGGTCGCCGCTTCGGCGGCACGGATCGCATCGGCGATGCGGGCGTGGTCGGCCGGGGTGAAGGTGATTTGCGCCATTACCAGCTCCCCGAGGACCCGCCGCCGCCGAACGAGCCGCCGCCGCCGGAGAATCCGCCCCCGCCGGAAAAGCCGCCGCCGCCGAACGAGCCGCCGCCCATGCCGCGTCCCCCCATGCCCGATGCGCCGCCGAGCGCCCAGGTCATGCCCAGCCAGCGATAGCGGTTCTTGCCGATCTTGCGGCCGCGCAGCCGGGCAAGGCGCGTCATCAGGAACATGCCGATGACGAAGGCCCAGACGCCGAAGAAGAACAGCGAGAACAGCCCCTCGACGACGGCCTCGTCGCTCCAGTTCTGGTTGCGCTCGGCTCGCGCCTCCAGCTCGGCGGCGTTGCCGGACAGGACCGTGACGATGCCGTCAACGCCGCGGGTGATGCCCGCCGGATAGTCGCCGGCGCGGAAGGCCGGCAGGATGTCGTTCTGGATGATCAGGCTCGACAGCGCGTCGGTAAGCGTGCCCTCCAGCCCGTAGCCGACCTCGATCCGCACCTGGCGATCGTCGCGGCTGACCAGGAGCACGACGCCGTTGTCCTCGCCCGCCTGCCCGATCGCCCATTGGCGGGCGAGGCGGTTGGCGTAGTCGGCGATCTCGAAGCCCTGCAGGTCGGGAACGGTCGCCACCACCACCTGGTCGCTCGACGTCGCCTCGAAGGCGGCGAGGCGCTCGGTCAGCGCGGCTTCAGCCGCGGGATCGAGCAGGTTGGCGGTGTCGACGACCCGGCCGGTCAGCGCAGGGAACTCCTGGGCGGCAGCGGGCAGCGCCAGCAGCACCAGGGCGAAGAGGGGGGCCAGCCATGCCACGATCGTCCGGCCGCTCGTCGCGGACGGCGTCGCAGTCATCCCGGGATCGGTCCGCGGCGCCATCAATTGCCGAAGCTGACCGCCGGCGGGGTCGCGGAGCCCGCGGTGGCGGTAAAGGGCTGCATCGGCTCGGCCTCGGAATAGAAGATGGCGGCGATCCAGCGTCCGGGGATGGTCCGCAGCTCGGTGTTGTAGACCCGCACCGCCTCGATGTAGTCGCGTCGGGCGACGGAGATGCGGTTCTCGGTGCCTTCCAGCTGGCTCTGGAGGGCCAGGAAATTCTGGTTGGAGCGCAGCTCCGGATAGGCCTCGACGGTGACGAGCAGGCGCGACAGCGCGCCGGAGAGCTGGTCCTGCGCCGCCTGGAACTGCTGGACGGCGGCGGGATCGGTGAGCTGGTCGGCATTGATCTGCGTCTGGGTGGCGCGGGCGCGCGCCTCGACCACGGCGGTCAGCACCTCGCGCTCCTGCTCGGCGAAGCCCTTCACCGTCTCGACGAGATTGGGGATCAGGTCGCTGCGGCGCTGG
>DASYHY010000283.1:0-2719 GCA_036252795.1 Aurantimonas sp.
GCGATCCGGTCGATCCATCCGGTGTCGACGCTGATGCTCGCCGATCACTTCACCTTCCGCCCGGTGCTGCGCGACTGGGTCCCGCTCGAGGAGATCGCGCCGGTGATGGTCCACTCGGTGCTGATGTCGGAGGACGGGCAGTTCTGCCGCCATGACGGGATCGACTGGGGCGAGATGCGCGCCGTCGTCGACGCGGCCCTGGCGGGCGAGGAGACCCGCGGCGCCTCCACCATTCCGATGCAGACGGTGAAGAACCTGTTCCTGTGGAACGACCGGTCGTATCTGCGCAAGGCGCTGGAGGCGCCTCTGGCGCTCTATTTCGACCTGCTCGTCTCGAAGCGGCGCATCATGGAGATCTATCTGAACGTCGCCGAGTGGGACACCGGCGTCTACGGCATCGGCGCCGCCAGCCAGCATTATTTCGGACGGGCGGCAAGCGATCTGTCGGCCCGCCAGGCAGCGCTGCTCGCCGTGACGCTGCCGGCGCCCGGGGTGCGCAACCCGGCCAGTCCGGGGCCGGGCCTCGACCGCCTTGCAAGTCGCGTCGAGCGGCTCGCGAAAGCGTCGGGCGATTATGTCGGCTGCGTCGGGCCGGCCGGATCAGGCTGACGGATTTCGCCACGGCTCTTCCCAAGGCCGCCCGTCTTTGCTATGGGCTGCCTCGAATTCCCGTCACGGCGAAGCCTTGCGGCGATCAGGGGTCGATCGTCGGCACGTCCGGCGTGAGATGGCGAAAAGCGGGCCCCGGGCCGGCGAGGCGCTGCGGGATCGAAACAGACAGGACACAGCCGGCGCGCCATCGTGCAGCGGGCAACAGAACGAACGGAGCACGACATGGCCGTACCCAAGCGAAAGACCAGCCCGGCAAAGCGCGGCATGCGCCGCTCGGCGGACGCGCTCAAGGCGCCGACCTATATCGAGGACAAGAACTCGGGCGAGCTCCGCCGGCCGCACCACATCGATCTGAAGACCGGCATGTATCGCGGCCGCCAGATCCTGACGGTCAAGGAAAAGGCGTAAGCCCTTTCCTGCCGCCGCAGCGCCACCCGCGCTGATGATAGTCGCAAGGCCGGTCCCTCGGACCGGCCTTTTGCGTCGCGGCGCAGCATCGGCTGGCGGTAGCGCGCGTTCTGCCGAGCCGATCCGGCGGCTTCCCGAATCCGAGCAGCGCCCCCCGGTGCGCCGGGGCTCCGCCGACGGCTATTTGTCGCCGGAGGTTTCCGCCGTCTTGGCGTCCAGCGCCTCGAGGCGCTTCTGCATCTGCGCCAGCTGCTGGCGCATCGCCTTGATGTCCTCGGGCCCCGCCCCTGCGCTGTCCTCCTGGCCGCCGGCGCCGTTCTTCGGCTCGCCGGCCTCGCTCATGGCGCCCGCGATGAACGGGTTGAACATCGCCATGGCCTGGCGGAACATCTCGGTGTTGCGGTGGACCTGCGCCTCCATCATCTTCATCGGCGTCTGCGCCATCGCGCCGGTCATTTTCTCGCGAAAGCCTTCCTGCTCGCGGGAGAAGGCGCTCATCGTCTGCTCGAGATAGCCGGGAATCACCATCTGCATCTGGTCGCCGTAGAAGCGGATCAGCTGCCGCAGAAAGGCGATCGGCATGAGGTTCTGCCCGCCCTTGTTCTCCTGCTCGAAGATGATCTGGGTGAGCACCGCATGCGTGATATCCTCGCCGGTCTTGGCATCCTGGACGACGAATTCCTCGTTGCTCTTGACCATGCTCGCGAGGTTTTCCAGCGTGACGTAGGTGCTGGTCCCCGTGTTGTAGAGACGGCGGTTGGCGTATTTCTTGATGACCGTCACGTCAGAATTCTTGGCCATTCATCACCCCTTGAGCCGCTTCTGAACGCCCGCACGCTGCTTTGTGTGCAGTTGCGTCGCTGCGCCGCATAAATGATAGGCACAAAACCGGCCGCAATCCAAACCTTTCCCTGTGCGCTGCTGCTACGGCCTTCCGCTTGACGTGATGATCCGATGACGGGCCCGGGCAGCGGGACCGGCATGCTGCAGCGGCGCATCCGATCAGCAGCAGCTTGCCCCCGTGATGCCGGAGGCCTTATCGTTCAGGCAGGGAAACGTCGCAGACGCGAAGAAGGGAAAATCCCAATGAGCAACGGACAATCGGTCGTCATCGTCGGGGCGGCCCGTACGCCCGTAGGCGCCTTCAACGGCGCCTTCGCCAGTGTTCCGGCACACGAACTCGGAGCCACGGCCATCAAGGAGGCGCTGCAGCGCGCGAGGATCGAGCCGGCAGAGGTCGACGAGGTGATCATGGGCCAGATCCTCACCGCCGGCGAGGGCCAGAACCCGGCGCGTCAGGCGGCGATGGCGGCGGGCTGCCCGCAGGAGACCACCGCCTGGGGGCTCAACCAGCTCTGCGGATCCGGCCTGCGCACGGTGGCGATCGGCATGCAGCAGATCGCCATGGGCGACGCAAAGATCATCGTTGCCGGCGGGCAGGAGTCGATGTCCATGGCCCCGCACGCGGCGCATCTGCGTGGCGGCCAGAAGATGGGCGATCTCAAGCTGGTCGACACGATGCTGAAGGACGGGCTGATCGACGCCTTCAACGGCTATCACATGGGCAACACCGCCGAGAACGTCTCGCGGCAGTGGCAGATTACCCGCGACATGCAGGACGAGTTCGCGGTGAAGTCGCAGAACAAGGCGGAGGAAGCCCAGAAGGCCGGCCGCTTCCGGGACGAGATCGTCCCCTTCA
>DASYHY010000284.1:0-4890 GCA_036252795.1 Aurantimonas sp.
GCGATGGGGCCGTGATAGCAGCCCGTGCCAATCCTTTTTCCCGCCGACTCGACTTCGCGGTGGACGTAGCACCGAGGACTGGCATGGCCCGTATCATCGAAACCGCGACCGGCGCGACCGCCCTGACCTTCGACGACGTCCTGCTGCAGCCGGGGCACTCGCAGGTCATGCCGGGGGAGGTCGACCTGCGCACGTCGATCACCCGTACCCTTCGCCTCAACCTGCCGATCCTCTCGGCCGCCATGGACACCGTGACCGAGAGCCGGCTGGCGATCGCCATGGCGCAGGCAGGCGGCATCGGCGTGATCCACCGCAATCTGTCGCCGGCCGAGCAGGCCGAGGCCGTGCGCCAGGTGAAGAAATTCGAGAGCGGCATGGTGGTCAATCCGGTGACCATCGGCCCGGACGCGACGCTGGGCGACGCGCGGCTGCTGATGACCCGGCACCGTATCTCCGGCATCCCGGTGGTGCTGAACGGCGGGCAGGGAGGGCAGACCCGCGGGCGCCTCGTCGGCATCCTGACCAATCGCGACGTGCGCTTCGCCTCCGACGACAGCCAGCCGATCCACGAACTGATGACCAAGGACCGGCTGATCACCGTACGGGAGTCGGTGAGCCAGGAGGAGGCCAAGCGCCTCCTGCACCAGCACCGGATCGAGAAGCTCGTGGTGGTCGACGACGAGGATCACTGCATCGGCCTGATCACCGTCAAGGACATGGAGAAGTCGCAGCTCAACCCGAACGCTTCCAAGGACCCGCAGGGGCGGCTCCTGGCGGCTGCGGCCACCAGCGTCGGCGACGACGGCTTCGAGCGGGCCGAACGGCTGATCGAGGCCGGTGCCGATCTCATCGTCATCGACACGGCCCATGGCCATTCGCAGCGCGTGCTCGACGCGGTGGCGCGGGTGAAGCGCATGTCGAACGAGGTGCAGATCATCGCCGGCAACGTCGCCACCGCGGACGGCACCAAGGCGCTGATCGACGCGGGCGCCGACGGGGTGAAGGTCGGCATCGGCCCCGGTTCGATCTGCACGACGCGGATCGTCGCGGGCGTGGGCATGCCGCAGCTGTCCGCGATCATGGGCGCGGCGGAGGCGGCCGAGAAGGCCGGCATACCGGTGATCGCCGACGGCGGCATCAAGTTCTCGGGCGATCTCGCCAAGGCGCTCGCGGCGGGCGCCCGCGCGGCGATGGTCGGCTCGCTGCTGGCCGGTACGGACGAGAGCCCCGGGGAGATCTATCTGCACCAGGGCCGCTCCTACAAGGCCTATCGCGGCATGGGCTCGGTGGGTGCCATGGCTCGGGGTTCGGCCGACCGCTACTTCCAGGCGGAGGTGCGCGACACGCTGAAGCTGGTGCCGGAAGGCATCGAGGGTCAGGTGGCCTACAAGGGCCAGGTCTCGGCCGTGCTGCATCAGCTGGCGGGCGGCCTGCGGGCGGCGATGGGTTACGTCGGGGCGGCAGATCTCGACGAATTCCGGTCGAAGGCGGAGTTCGTGCGGATTTCCAATGCCGGGCTTCGCGAGAGCCACGCGCATGACGTGACGATCACGCGGGAAAGCCCGAACTATCCGGGCGGGGGGTGACCCCGCCCGAACCAGACGCTGCCGGCAGCGTACCCGGCCCTGCGCCCGCGCGCCGACGCGTGCGCCGTTCGCGGATGCTGCGACGATCCATGGTGCTGTGGGGCGGGCGCCGGGTCTGGGTTCCGCGACTGATCTTCTGGGCCGGGGCACTGGCCATCGGGCTGGTGAGCGTCGCATTCGCGGAACTGGCGGACGCGGCGCAGCATATCTTCACCTCCATCCGCGCGACGACGGGCTGGGGCCCCGCGGCGATGTTCCTGCTGCCGCCGGCCGGCTTTGCCCTCTCCGCCTATCTGGCGCTGACGTTCTTCGCGAATTCGCAGGGCAGCGGCATTCCTCAGGCGATCGCAGCCCGCCATCTCGGAGACGAGGGGGATCGCCGCCTCCTGCTGTCCGTCCGCATCGCCGTCGGGAAGATTCTCCTGACCTTGCTCGGCCTTCTGTCGGGGGCCTCGATCGGCCGCGAAGGCCCGACCGTGCAGGTCGGCGCAGCGATCATGCTGGCTGCCGGACGCCTCGGCGGCATGGCCCATGCCCGCGGCCTGATCCTGGCGGGATCGGCGGCCGGCATCGCGGCGGCGTTCAACACGCCGCTCGCGGGAATCGTGTTCGCGATCGAGGAGATGGGGCGCACCTACGAGGCAAGGACCAACGGCCTCGTCCTCTCCGCCGTCGTCCTGGCGGGGCTCGCGTCTCTGGGGCTGACCGGTAACTACACCTATTTCGGCGGCAACAACGAGGTGGTGCACACAATGCGGGAGTGGGGGCTGGTGATCGCGTGCGGCGTCGTCGGCGGCGCTCTCGGCGCCATCTTCAGCGCCACCGCCTTGCGGCTGATGCGACGGGTC
Source organism: Aurantimonas sp. (assembly GCA_036252795.1). Taxonomy (GTDB): domain Bacteria; phylum Pseudomonadota; class Alphaproteobacteria; order Rhizobiales; family Rhizobiaceae; genus Aurantimonas. Next base: position 2,435 of record DASYHY010000284.1, read on the forward strand.
AGACGATGGTCCGTCAGCGCCCCGAAGCAGCGCGCCGTCCTCGTGGCGGCCGGGTGCGGACTGATCGTCGCCCTGGTCGGGATCCTGTCCGACGGAGCGACCTACGGCACGGGCTACGAGCAGGCACGGGGCGCGATCGAAGGCGAGCCGCTGCCGATCCTCTTCTTCGCCGAGAAGTTGATCGCCAGCCTCGCCTCGATGGTCTCCGGCATCCCCGGCGGCATATTCGCCCCCTCCCTGGCGGTGGGGGCGGGGCTCGGCTCGACCATCGGCGTCCTCTTCGGCGCCGGGTCGGGGCTGACTGCTCCGCTGGCCATGGCCGGATATTTCGCGGGCGTCGTGCAGGCACCGATGACCGCCTTCGTCATCATCCTGGAAATGACCGGCCATCATGGGAACGTCATCCCGCTCATGCTCGCTTCGCTGCTCGGCTTCGGCACGGCGCGGGTGATATCGGGCGAGCCCCTCTATCACAGCCTCGCCCGCACCTTCGTGGCCGATGTCCTGCGGGTGCGGCGGGTGCAGACACGGGGCAGCAAGGACGTGCGGGACTGATCCGGCCGCCGCGATGTTTCTTCAAGCCGCCGCTTGACGCCCGGCCTGGTCGGCGCGGCGGATGATGTCGGCCAGAACCTCGAAATCGCGCCGGCGGGCGGTGGACGGCCGGAAGGCGAGGGCGATCGTGCGGGCCGGTGCCGGCTCCTCGAAGGGCAGGATCGCGATGCCGCCGCGACGCGTCTCGTCGGGAACGGCCATGTCGGGTATCAGCGTCGCCCCGAGCCCGGCGGCTACCATGCGCAGGATCGTCGACAGGCTGGTCGCCCCGAGCCCCGCCCGTTCGCTCGCATCGGAAATCTGGCATATCTCCAAAGCCTGATCGCGCAGGCAGTGACCTTCCTCGAGCAATATGAGGCGAACGTCCTTCATCTGCGCGACCGGAATGTGGTGGACGTAACGATCCGCCTGGTCCGCCGGGACGGCGAGATGGAAACGGTCCTCGGAAAGGATGATCGTCTCGAGACCCTGCTCGTCGACCGGCAGGGCCACGATGGCGCAGTCGATCTCTCCGGCTGACAGTTCCCGCAGCAGCCGGTCGGTGACGCTTTCGCGCACCTCGCATTCGAGGCGCGGGTGCTCGCGGGCCAGCACGGCGAGGAGGGACGGCAGGAGATAGGGGGCGACGGAGGCGATGACGCCCAGCCGCAGCCGCCGCGACAGGGGCGCATCCCCCGCCGTCGCGATGCTCTCCAGTTCGCGCACTTCGGTGAGGATGGCGCGTACGCGCGCACCGATCGCCAGGCCCTCTCCCGTCACGGTCAGGCCGCCGGACGAACGCTGGAACAGCGGGGCGCCGAAGAATTTCTCCATCTGCGCGATCTGGGCGGAGAGTGCCGGCTGGCTGATGTTGAGGCGCCTGGCGGCACGGCCGAAATGCAGCGTCTCGCTGAGGGCCTCGAAATAGCGGAGCTGGCGAAGGGTGATCATCACCATAGGATAAACTGATCGCGATCGGTTGAAAATACGATTGGAGACTATCGCGCGGGCCGCGTATATTCCAACCACACTCATTCCAATCGAAGGGAGGCCCCATGGCTGATCGCCCGAGACTCACGACTTCCGCCGGTGCGCCGGTCTCCAGCAACCAGAACGCCAAGACGGTCGGCCGCAACGGCCCGGTGCTGCTCGAGGACTACCAGCTGATCGAAAAGCTGGCCCACCAGAACCGCGAGCGTGTGCCCGAGCGCGTCGTCCACGCCAAGGGATGGGGCGCCTACGGTACCCTGACGGTGACCGAGGACGTCAGCCGTTACACCCGCGCCAAGGTGATGCAGCCGGGCGCCAGGACCGAGATGTTCGCCCGCTTCTCGACCGTCGCCGGCGAGCAGGGTGCGGCGGACGCCGAGCGCGACGTGCGCGGCTTCTCGCTGAAGTTCTACACCGAGGAGGGCAACTGGGACCTCGTCGGCAACAACACGCCGGTGTTCTTCGTCGCCGACCCCTACAAGTTCCCCGACTTCATCCACACGCAGAAGCGCCATCCGCGCACCAATCTGCGTTCGGCGACGGCCATGTGGGACTTCTGGTCGCTCTGCCCGGAATCGCTCCATCAGGTGACCATCCTGATGTCCGACCGCGGCATTCCGACCGACCCCTCGCGCATGAACGGCTACGGCAGCCACACCTTCGCGCTGTGGAACGACCAGGGCGAGCGCTTCTGGGTGAAGTTCCACTTCAAGACCCAGCAGGGCCATGCGCATTTCGTCAATGACGAAGCCGAAAAGGTGATCGCGAAGTCCCGCGAGAGCTACCAAGAAGCGCTCTACGGCATGATCGAGGACGGCCGCTTCCCGAAGTGGGACATGTTCATCCAGGTCATGCCGGAGATGGAAGCGGACGAGTTCGAGCAGAAGACTGGCTGGAGCGCGTTCGACCTCACCAAGGTCTGGCCGCACGGC
>DASYHY010000285.1:0-6455 GCA_036252795.1 Aurantimonas sp.
CCAGCGCCGCAGCGACCTGATCCCCAATCTCGTCGAGACGGTGAAGGGCTTCGCCGAGCAGGAGCGCGAGGTGCTGACCGCCGTGGTCGAGGCGCGCGCCCGCGCCACCCAGACGCAGATCAATGCCGACCAGCTCACCGACCCGGCCGCCGTCCAGCAGTTCCAGGCGGCGCAGGATCAGCTCTCCGGCGCGCTGTCGCGCCTGCTCGTCACCGTCGAGGCGTATCCGGAGCTGCGGTCCAACCAGAATTTCCTGGCCCTGCAGAGCCAGCTGGAAGGTACCGAGAACCGCATCTCCGTCGCCCGCCGGGACTACATCGAGGCGGTGCGGGTCTACAACACCGAGCTGCGGACCATCCCCGGACGCTGGATCGCCGCCATCTTCTATTCCGAGGCCGAGCCGATGCAGCCCTTTACCGCCACCGCGGGTTCCGCGACCCCGCCAGCGGTCAGCTTCGGCAATTGATCGCGCCGCGGACAGCGCCTGTTACGACGCCCACCGCGGCAAGCGGCCGGCCGTTCATCGCATGGCTGGCGCCCCTCGTCGCGCTGGTGCTGCTGGCGCTGCCCGCTGCCGCGCAGGAATTTCCTGCCCTAACCGGACGGGTCGTCGACACCGCCGACCTGCTCTACCCCGCGGCTGAAGCCGCGCTGACCGAGCGCCTCGCGGCCTTCGAGGCGACCTCGAGCGACCAGCTGGTGGTGGCGACCGTTCCCGACCTGCAGGGCTTCGAGATCGCCGACTATACCAACCGCCTCGCCCGCCAGTGGGCGATCGGCCAGGCAGGCGAGGATAACGGCGTCGTCCTGCTGGTCAGCCGCGACGACCGGCAGGTGCGGATCGAGGTCGGCTACGGGCTCGAGGGCACGCTCACCGACGCGCTGTCGAGCCTGATCATCCAGAACGACATCCTGCCGGCCTTCCGCGCCGGCGACTATCCGGCGGGCATCACCCGCGGCGTCGACGGCATCATAACCGTCCTGTCCGGCAACGCCGCCGAGCTGGAGGCTCGAGCCGAGCGCAACCAGAACTGGAGCGACGAGGAGGTCGTCGAAGGGCTGTTCTCGCTGTTCTTCTTCGGCGTCTGGGCTTTCGTCATCGGCATGTTCCTGATGACGCGCCTTGCCCGGCTGCGCGGCCGCAAGATCGGCAAGAACCGCTATCGCTGGCTGGGCATGACGTGGGCGCTCGGCGGCGCTTCGGGCATGGGGGGCCGCGGCATCGGCGGGGGCTCGTTCGGCGGCGGCGGCTTTTCGGGTGGGGGCGGGTTCTCCGGCGGCGGCGGCTCGTTCGGCGGCGGCGGGTCCTCGGGGAGCTGGTAATGGCGCAAATCACCTTCACCCCGGCCGACCACGCCCGAATCGCCGATGCGATCCGCGCCGCCGAAGCGGCGACCACCGGCGAGATCTACGCGGTTTTCGCGCGGGCCAGCGACGCCTATGTCTTCGTCCCGGCGACGGTGGCGCTCGGCCTGTCGCTGCTGGCGGCGGTCGTCGCTGTGCTGCTGGCACCGCTCGTGGGCTACGACCTGTCCGCCCTGGCGCTCGTTCTCAGCCAGCTCGGCGCCACGGCGCTCATGCTCGTTCTCTTCGCCGCCCTGCCGCGCCTGCGCCTCGCCTTCGTGCCGCGCGGCATCGCCGAGGAGCGCGCCCACCGCACAGCACTGGCGCAGTTCTTCGCCCACAATCTGCACGCCACGGAGGAGCGCACCGGCATCCTGATCTTCGTGTCGGAGGCCGAGCACTACGCGGAGATCCTCGCCGATGCCGGGATCGCCGAGAAAGTGCCCCAGGAGGCGTGGGATGCGATCGTCGCCGAACTCGTCGACGCCGCGAAGGTCGACCGGCTCGCCGACGGCTACGTGGCGGCGGCCGCGGCCGCCGGTGCCATCCTCACCGAGCACTTTCCCGGCGACCACCGCAACCCGAACGAGATCCCCGACCGGCTGGTGGAAATCTGACGCCTGCCGGCGGCTATCGCGCCATCGCGTGGTATTCGCCGTTCGGGCGCATGTCCGTGGCCGCGGCGACGCGGTTCGACATCGCGAAGAAGGCCGCCACCGAGGCGATGTCGAAGATCGCCCGGTCGCTGTAGCCGGCATCCCGCAAGGCCTGCCGGTCGGACTCCACGATCATGTCCGGCCGCTCGGTCAGCTTGACGACGAAGTCGAGCATCGCCGTGCGCTTTGCGTCGAGGCCGGCGGCGCGCCAGTTCTGCGCGATCTCCTCGCCGAAGCCGGCATCGCCCGACAATTGGCGCACCGCGGCGCCGTGGGCGGTCAGGCAGTAATGGCAATGATTGATCGCCGAGACGACCACCGCGATGATCTCGCGGTCGAGCTTGGAGATCTCGCTCGGCGCCAGCATCAGCTCGTTGTAGAAGGTCGAGAAAGCCTCGAGCTTCGCCTCGTCGAAGGCATAGGCCCTGAGCACGTTCGGCAAGAGGCCGAGCTTCTCGGCGCATTTGGCGAAATAGGCTTCCGTCCGCTCCGACAGCGCCGCCTGCGGCTTAAGATCGAGGGCCGTCACCGGCCGCTTGTCCTGATCGTCCATTCTGCCTCCCAAGCGCGTCGACCGTCATCCTGGCGTCGAACATCCCGTGCAATCCCCTATCATAGCCCTCGCAGGCCAAGAGGGCGACCGGCAGGGGGCAGACGATGAACCATCGCGACACGGGCAAGGCGGAGATTCTGGCTGCGGTGGTCGCCGCCATCGGCGAGGGAAGCCCAGCGGCGACGCTCGCGCCGCTGCTCTTCGCCCGGCCGCCCGCCGACGACCTCGCCAGCTTCTCGCCGCAGTCTCTCGCGAAGGCCGCCGTCGCCGCCTTCGCCGCACTCGAGGCGCACCGCCCGGGCCGGCCGATCGTGCGCATCGAACGACCGGCCGGCTTCGCCCGGGGCGACGATGAGCAGGACCTCGTCACCGTCGTCAGCGACGACATGGCGTTCCTGTTCGACTCGATCACCGCGGAGATCGTCGAGAAGTCGCCGGGCATCAACTACATCTCCCATCCGGTGCTCGACGTGCTGCGGGGCGCCGACGGCGAGTTATCGAGCTTCTCGATCTCGCATGTCGGCGATTCCGGCCCCGGCACGGCGCATCGCACCAGCCTCATCCAGTTCGCCGTCCATCCGCTCGGCGAACGCGAGGCGGTTCCGGCGCTGAGGGCCTCGCTCGAAGGCATCCTCACGGAGGTCACCCAGGCCAACGCCGATTTCGGCGCCATGCGCGAGCGCGTCACGACGGCGGTGGCGGACCTGCGGCGCCGGGCGGAGAGCCTGACGGACGAGACCGAGCGCACGCTGATCATGGAATCGACGGCGCTGCTGGAATGGCTGCGGGACGACAATTTCATCTTCCTCGGATGCCGCGAATACGACTACGTGGCCGATCCGGACGGCGAAGCGCTGGCGCGGCGCTCGACCGAGGGTCTCGGGATCCTCGCCGACCCCAAGGTGCGCATCCTCGGCCGTGCCGCGCGGCCGCTGACCACGACGCCGGAAATCCGTGCCTTCCTGGAGGCCCCGACGCCGCTGATCGTCACCAAGGCCAATGCCCGTTCGCGCGTGCACCGGCGGGCCTATCTCGACTACGTGGGGATCAAGGAATACGACGAGGCTGGTCGCTTCGCCGGCGAAGTCCGGATCGTCGGCCTGTTCGCCTCCAGCGCCTACACGCATTCGATCCTGACCATCCCCTATCTGCGTCTCAAGGCCGAGACGGTGATCGCCCGTTCCGGCTTCCGACCCGGCTCCCATTCCGGCAAGGCGCTGCTCAACGCGCTGGAATCCTACCCGCGCGACGAGATCTTCCAGCTCGACGTCGACCGCCTGGAGGAGTTCGCCGCCGCCATCGTCGAGCTCGGCGAGCGCCCGCGCGTGCGGATTTTGCCGCGCGTCGACCGCTTCGACCGCTTCGTCTCGGTCATCGTGTTCGTGCCGCGCGACCGCTACGATTCGCGGCTGCGCGAGCGGATCGGCATGTTGCTCGCCGAAGCCTATGACGGGCATGTCTCGGCCTATTATCCGGCCTTTCCGGAAGGCCCGCTCGCCCGCGTCCACATCATCATCGGCCGCGCCGCCGGAACCACCCCCGACGTCGATCCCGCGCGGATCGAGGCCCGGATCGTCGAAATGGCGAAGAACTGGGAGGACGCCTTCGGCGCCGCCCTCTCCCGCGCCGGCAAGCCGGCGGAGCTGGCGGGCGTCGTGCCCGGCCTGCCCGACAGCTATCGCGACCTCGTCTCGCCCGCCGAAGCGGTCGCGGATGCCGAGATCATCCAGAACCTGCAGCCCGGCAAGGCCCTGCAGATGGACTTCTTCCGCCGCGACGACGATCCGGCCGAGTTGCTTCGCCTCAAGATCTATCATCTCGGCCGGGCCGTTCCGCTGTCGACGCGCGTGCCGATCCTCGAGAACATGGGCTTCGGCGTCGTCTCCGAGCGGACGTTCCGGATCGCACGGCCCGACGGCGAGATCGTCCATCTCCACGACATGGACCTGGTGCGCCGGCGCGGCGGCGCGATCGAACTCGACGCCGGCGGTCGCCTGCTGGAGGCGACCTTCGCCGCGGTCAGCGCCGGCCGGATCGAGAACGACCCCTTCAACGCGCTGGTGCTGGAAGCGGGCCTCACCTTCCGCCAGGCCAACGTGCTGAGGGCCTACGGCCGCTATCTGCGGCAGGCGGGACTTTCCTATTCGCCGGACTACCTCGCCGAGGCGCTGCTGCGCCAGCCGGCGATCGCCCGCCTGCTCTGGCAGCTCTTCGAGGCGAGCTTCGATCCGGACCGCCCGGCCGGCGCGGACACCGCCACGGCGGATGCGGCCGGGCCGGCCGCGGAGGCGCCGGCGGAGCCGGAGCGGCGGGGCGCCCGCCTCGCCGAGGCGCGGGGCGCGGGCGATCTCCACGCCGCCATCATCGAGGCCCTGGACGATGTCGACTCGATCGACGACGACCGGATCGTCCGGCGCTTCCTCGGCGTCGTCCTCGCGACGTTGCGGACCAATTTCTATGCCGTCGACGGCATCTCCGCCGAGCCGGACTCCGAGCCGGGCCGCGTCGACCCGGCGCTTGCCTTCAAGCTCGACCCGGCCGCCGTCGAGGGCCTGCCGGCTCCGGTTCCGTTCCGCGAGATCTTCGTCTTCGACGCGCGGGTGGAAGGCGTCCATCTGCGCTTCGGCAGGCTGGCGCGGGGCGGCCTGCGCTGGTCCGACCGGGCGCAGGACTACCGCACCGAGGTGCTCGGCCTAGTGAAGGCCCAGCAGGTCAAGAACGCCGTCATCGTGCCGGTCGGGGCCAAGGGAGGCTTCTACCCCAAGCGGCTCCCCGAAGGGGGCGACCGCGACGCCTGGTTCGCGGCAGGACGGGCCGCCTATGTCGTATTCGTCGCCTCGCTGCTCTCGGTCACGGACAACATCGTCGGCGACGACGTCGTCACGCCCGAGCGGATCCGGCGGCACGACGGGGAGGACCCGTATTTCGTCGTCGCCGCCGACAAGGGCACCGCGACCTTCTCCGATACGGCCAACGCCATTGCCCGTTCGACCGATTTCTGGCTCGACGACGCCTTCGCCTCCGGCGGTTCGGCAGGCTACGACCACAAGGCGATGGGCATCACCGCGCGCGGTGCCTGGGAAGCGGTGAAGCGGCATTTCCGCGAGATGGGCCGCGACATCCAGGCCGAGCCCTTCACCGTCGCCGGCTGCGGCGACATGTCCGGCGACGTCTTCGGCAACGGCATGCTGCTGTCACGCTGCACGAAGCTCGTCGCCGCCTTCGACCACCGCGACATCTTCATCGACCCCGATCCCGACCCGGCCGCGTCCTTCGCGGAGCGCCAGCGGCTGTTCGACCAGGCGCGCTCGGCCTGGAGCGACTACGACCGCGCCAAGATCTCGGAAGGCGGCGGCGTCTTCTCGCGGCGCGACAAGCTGATCAGGCTGTCGGAAGCGGCGGCGGCGGCGATCGGCTGGGACAGGCGCGAAGGCACGCCGAGCGAGGTCATCGCCGCCATCCTCAAGGCGGCGGTCGACCTTCTCTGGTTCGGCGGCATCGGCACCTATGTCCGCGCGTCCGGCGAAACCAATGCCGACGTGGGCGACCGCGCCAACGACGCGCTTCGGGTCACCGGGCAGGATCTTCGCGCCAAGGTCGTCGGCGAGGGCGCCAATCTCGGCGTCACCCAGCGCGGCCGCATCGAGTTCGCCCGCGCCGGCGGACGGATCAATTCCGACGCCGTCGACAATTCGGCCGGGGTCAACACCTCGGACGTCGAGGTCAACATCAAGGTCGCGCTCAAGGGGCCGATGACCGATGGCCGCCTGTCGCGGCCGGAGCGCGACGCGCTGCTCGCCTCGATGACCGACGAGGTCGCGGAACTCGTGCTCGCCAACAATTACGAGCAGACGCTGGCGATCTCGCTGGAACAGCGCCAGGGATCGACGGCACTGGCCCTG
>DASYHY010000286.1:0-10958 GCA_036252795.1 Aurantimonas sp.
GCTGCCGCCACGACCGGGCCGGCGAGGGGGCCGCGACCCGCCTCGTCGATGCCGGCGACGCAGCGCGCACCGGAGCCCAGCAGCGCGGCCTCGCGGGAGAAGTCCGGTCCGGCCGGCCGTGCGGTCGAACGCTTCGAAGGAGCGGGAGAATCGGATGAACGGCGAGCCATGATGCGGCAAGACTCGCGCATTCTCCGATTCTCCACAAGCCTCGCCGACCACGGGGTGTGGGATCGACGAGCAGGGCCGGCCCGGGGGTGGCGGTCCGGCCGAGCAGGTGCCTAAAAGGCTTGGGCTACAGCAGCGCCAGTTGGACGCCGGCGCCGCGGGGCGGCGTGAACAGGTCGCAGCGCAGCTTCGTCCGCTCCTCGTTGAGCCCCAGCCGCCGGGCGGTCATCTCGAAGCGCCGCCTGATCTGGAATGCGTACGGACCGGTTCCGCGCATCCGTTTGCCCCACTCCGCATCGTAATCCTTGCCGTCGCGCATCGAACGCAGCAGCGACAGGACATGCCGGTAGCGGTTGGGGTAGTGGCGAAGCAGCCATTCCTTGAACAGCGGCGACACTTCCAGCGGCAGCCGCAGGAGTACGTACCCGACCTCCCGCGCGCCGGCGGTCCTGGCCGAATCGAGGATCCGTTCAACCTCCGAATCTGTGAGGCCTGGGATGATCGGCGCGACCATCACCATCGCCGGGATTCCGGCTTCGGTGAGCGCCTTCACCGCTTCGAGCCGCTTGGCCGGCGTGGCTGCCCGCGGCTCCATCGTGCGCGCGAGACTGCGGTCGAGTGTCGTCACCGAAAGCGCCACCTTGGCGAGACCCTTCGCCGCCATGCGCGACAGGATGTCGATGTCCCGCGTCACCAGCGCCGACTTCGTGACGATGCCGACCGGATGATTGGCAGCTTCCAGCACCTCGAGAACCTCGCGCATGATCCGCCAGGTCTTCTCGACCGGCTGATAGGGGTCGGTATTGGTGCCGATGGCGATCGAGCGGACCTCGTAGCCGGGCCGCGACAGTTCGCGCTCCAGAAGCTCGGCGGCGTTCGGCTTGGCAAACAGCCTCGACTCGAAATCCAGCCCCGGCGACATGCCCATATAGGCGTGCGTCGGCCGGGCGAAGCAGTAGACGCAGCCGTGCTCGCAGCCGCGATAGGGGTTGATCGAGCGGTCGAACGAGATGTCGGGCGAACTGTTGCGGGTGATGATCGTCTTCGGCGCCTCGACCTGCACCTCGGTCTTGAAGGGCGGCAGTTCCTCCAGGCTGTTCCAGCCGTCGTCGAACGACGTGCGCGCGAAAGGCTCGTAGCGCCCCGTGGGATTGATCCCGGCGCCGCGGCCGCGCCGCCGCATCCGGTCGACCCTGAGGCCGGATCCGTCGATCAGCTGGTTGGCGATCTCGACGCCGTTCGCCGAGGCGAACGCCGCGCGGTCGGCTTGGCTGACGTCCTGCATGACCTTGCCCTCCGGTCGAACCTCAGTGGCAGTGTGAAGAAAGTCCTAACGGCAAAACGAGAACAATACAAGAACAAAATCGGAGGCTGGCCACCGGGTCCCGGCTCCGCTATCCAGAGCCATGCTCACTGTGCTGATGGAATGCGGGGCGGACGACCAAGGGTTGGCGGCGACGCTGGCCACGCTGGTTCCCGGCGCGGTGGAGGGCGTCGTCCGTGATGTCGTGCTGATCGATCGCGGCATGACATCCGCCAGTCGCAAGGTGGCCGATCATGCCGGGTGCCGGGTCGTGTCGGCCGACGATCTGCGTGCCGCTGTCGAAGCCGCCCGGGGGGAGTGGTTGCTGCTGCTGGAGCCGGGGGCGCGGCTTCAACCGGGCTGGATCGCGGCGGTCGTCGAGCATGCCGACGCCGTCGCCGGCGGCTTGGCGAGGAACCCCGCTGCGCGGTTCCTGCGGTCGCGGGCGGACAGGCCGGCCTTCTTCAGTCGGCTGCGCCAGGTCCGCAGGGCCTTGAGCGAAGGCTTCATCATGCCGAAGCAGCAGGCGGCCGGTCGCGCGCGAACCGTGTCCAGCCTCGAGGCGCTGGCCAAGGGGCTGGCCGTCATGGCGTTGCCGGCCGATATCCGCCCGGCGCCGCGATCCCGCGTCCGGGTTTGAGCCATGCTCGCGTCAGGCGGAGCGGCCGCCGCGCCGCAGGTGCTCGTCCAGCCGCGGCATGATCTCGACGAAATTGCAGGGCCTGTGCCGGTAGTCGAGCTGCAGGCTGAGAATGTGGTCCCAGCCGTCGCGACAGGCGCCGGGCGAGCCCGGCAGGGCGAACACGAAAGTCGCGTCGATGACGCCGCCCGTCGCGCGTGACTGGATCGTCGAGACGCCGATCTTCTCGTAGGAGACCCGGTGAAACACCGCCGAGAAGCCGTCCATGCGCTTGTCGAACAGCGGCTCGAGCGCTTCGGGCGTGACGTCGCGGCCGGTGAAGCCGGTGCCGCCGGTGGTGATCACCACGTCGACGTCCGGCCGCGCGCACCAGCCCTTCACGATATCGCGGATCGCGCCGACGTCGTCGGTGGCAATCTGCCGGTCGGCGAGGCGGTGGCCGGCATTCGTCAGCCGCTCGACCAGCATCGCGCCTGAGCGGTCGTCATCCAGCCCGCGCGTGTCCGAGACTGTGAGGATGGCGATGGACAGGGGAATGAAGGCGCGTTCGTCGCTCATGCGGCTGTCAGCTCAGTGCTCGGCGGGTTCGAGACCCACCATCGGGGATAGGCGGCCTCCAGGAGGGACCGTGCCCGGTGCAGCGACGGGCGACCGGCAAACAGCCCGAAGACGGTGGCGCCGGAGCCGGAAACCCGGGCGAATGCCGCGCCGGCCGCGCGCAGTTCCGCCGTCACCTGGTCGATGCTCGGCGCGATGAGGGCCGCCGGCGCTTCCAGATCGTTGCGCGTCGCCCCGAGCCAGGCGGCGAGTGCCGCGACATCGGAGAAGCCGCCCGGCGGAAGGGGCGGCAGCTTCGGGTTGTTCCGGTCCACCAGGGCCCGGAAGACATCCGGCGTCGCCACCGCGATCCCGGGATTGACCAGCAGGATCGGCAGCTCCGGCATCCTCGCCACCGGCTCGACATGCTCGCCGACGCCCGTCACGAGGGCGGGGCGGCCGGAAAGGCACATCGGCACGTCGGCACCGAGCGCGACGCAATCGGCGGCGAGTGCTTCGCCGGCTGCCGGTATCGCTGTGCCGATGATCCGCAACAGCGCCGCGGCATCCGCCGAGCCGCCGCCTATGCCCGCCGCCACCGGCAGGCGCTTCTCGAGCCGGATCGCCAAAGGCGGCAGCGCAAGGCCGACCGCCGCAACCCGATCGCGCGCGAACCGGGCGGCGCGCAGCAGGATGTTGTCCGGACCGCACGGCACCTGGCCGGCGAAGGGACCGTCGACGACGAGTTCGTCCGATGCACGCCCGGACGAGACGGAAACCCTGTCGCCGGCATCGGCCGAAAAGCTCACGAGGCTTTCGAGCAGATGATAGCCATCCGTCCGCTGGCCGACGACATGCAGCGCGAGATTGACCTTGGCCGGGGCTTCTTCAGCCGCGTAGGGGATGCTCGTCGGTTCCAAAACCTGCGCCGGCTTCAGTCGACCGCCGGGCTCGCCTCGGGTGTTGCCGTCGCGCGCGGTCCGTCGGTCCCCGCCGTGTCGTCGGCGGGCTCTTCCTCGCCGTCCGCCGTGCCGCCCTGGTCGTTCTCCGGCTGCAGCCCGTTCTTGAGCTTCGCCTCGATGACCTTGACCACCTCCGGTTCCGGCTCCGGATCGCCGTTCAGCGCCCGCTCCCACTGGAACTCGGCCTCGCGCTTGCGGCCGACATGCCAGTAGGCGTCTCCCAGATGGTCGTTGATCGTCGGGTCCATCGGCGTGATGAGCACCGCGCGCTCCAGTTCCTCGACCGCCTCCTCGTACCGCCCGAGCCGGTAGTAGGCCCAGCCGAGGGAGTCGATGATATAGCCGTCGTTCGGACGCAGCGAGACGGCCAGCTTGATCATCTCCAGACCCTCTTCGAGGTTCCGGTTCATGTCGACCCAGGAATAGCCCAGATAGTTCAGCACCTGCGGCTGGTTCGGCGAAAGCTCGAGGGCCTTGCGGAAATCCGGCTCCGCCTGGTCCCACTGCTTCAGCCTCTCGTGGGCGATGCCGCGCTGGTAATAGAGGTTCCAGCCGGCATTGTCGCCGGCTTCGGCCAGGCGGACCGCCTCGTCCAGCGACTCGGCGGCGCCGGCATAGTCCTTGTCGGCGGCCAGAACGTCGGCGAGCGCCGTCCAGGCCCGCACGTCCTCCGGATAGTCGCGCACCGCGCGCCGGAGGTGCTCCTTGGCCTCTTCCTTGCGCTCGGCGTACCAGAGGTCGAGCCCGATCTGCAGCTCCGCGGTGCGCCGATAGGCGGAACTCTCGGGAATCTCCCGATAGTAGGAAATCGCGAGATCGAGCCGCTCCGAGCGTTCGGCGATGCCGGCCAGCGCGGTCAGCAGCGCCGGGCTGCGGGGCTCGATCGCCCGCGCCAGCTGGAAATAGAGCAGCGCCACCTGCTGGCCGTCGCCGCGGTTGATCGCCTGGCCGAGAATGTACAGCGTCTCGGCCGCGCCATCCTGGATGTCGGCGACCGCCGGCTCGATCATCTCGCCCTTCTCGATGCGCTGGCGCAGATGCAGCAGCGGGTCGTAGGTGCCGACCAGTTCGAGGCCCTTGTCGACGGCCGCGAGAGCCATGTCGCCGTTGTCGGCGCGCATCTCGAGCCGGGCGAGCGCCTCGGCCGCGGCGAGATAGGCGTCGGGCGACGTGCGCGCGAGTTCCGGATCGTCGATGACCTGGCGATAGGATCGCCGCGCGACGTCGACCCGCCCCGCCACCTCGGCCAGCAGTCCCTTCTCGTAGGCATTGAAGATCGCATACCAGGGCGCGGAATCGAGCTCGTCGATGCGCGACAGCGCCGCGTCGACCCGCCCCGCGCCCAGTTCCGCCCAGGCCGTGAGATGGCCGAGCAGCAGTGCGTCGAGATCGCTCGGATTGACGATGTCGAGTTCGCTGATCGCCTTGTCGTAGTCGCCCTTGCGGAGCGCATCGACACCCAGCGTGATCCGCGCCACCTTGCCGGCGTCGGCGCTGTCCCGCAGCTTCGCGGCGAGGTCGATGCCTTCCTCGAACCGGCCATCGGCCAGGAACGCGAACATCGCATCCTGCTGCAGGAGATCCAGATCCGGGTCGATCGCCAGGGCCTGCGCATAGAGATCCGTGGCGGCCGAAAGATCGCCGTCCAGCTGCGCCGCCTTCGCGGCCAGATACGCACCGGAGAGCGACTGCGCCCGCACGCCGGCTGCCGCCGATGCGGTGGTCTGGCCGGCGGACCCGGCAGCCGAGGCAGCGACTGGCGCGCCCGCCACGAGGAGGACAGTCGTCAAGAGCGAGAGAAGGCGCGTTTTCTGCACGTGAGATCCTCTTCCGGGCGGGCTTGGCCACCGGCGAACCCGGCGCTCGGTCGTGTCGCAGCTTCTGGCCGGACGATTCGCCGAGGTGAGGTCAAGCCACTCCATAATGCAAGGGCTGCGCCTTGGTGCGCCGAGAGATTGTCGGGAATGCGACTGGTACCGGCCGCCTGGCGCTACACGATCAGGTGACCCGGTCGATGCAGAACTCGACGACGCTCAGCATCGCCTCGCGGCTGGGCGAGGCCGGCAGCGTCGCGGCGGCGGCATAGGCGGCATCGCCGTGGCTGCGGGCCCGGGCGATGGTGGCGTCGAGCGCCCCATGGCCATCAAGCAGCGACTTCGCGCGGGCGAGCGCCGCGTCGTCGTTGCGGCCGTGTTCCATCGCCTCGCGCCAGAATGCCTTCTCTTCCTCGTTGCCGCTTTGGTAGGCGAAAATCACCGGAAGCGTGATCTTGCCCTCCCGGAAGTCGTCGCCGGTGTTCTTGCCCAGCGCCGCGGAGGAACCCCCGTAGTCGAGAACGTCGTCGACCAGCTGGAAGGCGAGACCGAGGCTGCGGCCGAACTCCCGCATCGCCGCGCGCTCTGCGTCGCCAGCGCCGGCGACGACCGGGCCGACTTCGGCGGCAGCGGCGAAGAGCGCAGCCGTCTTGGCGTCGACGACGGCCATGTAGTCGGCTTCCGTCGTGGTCATCCGCTTGGCCGCCGACAACTGCCAGACCTCGCCTTCGGCGATGACCGCCGAGGCGCTGGAGAGGATGTCGAGCGCGGTAAGCGAGCCCACCTCCACCATCATCTTGAACGCCTGGCCGAGCAGGAAGTCGCCCACCAGCACGCTGGCCTGATTGCCCCAGATCGTCCGCGCTGTTTTCTTGCCGCGCCGCAGGTCACTCTCGTCGACCACGTCGTCGTGAAGGAGCGTCGCGGTGTGCATGAACTCGACGCTGGCGGCGAGCTTCACATGCGCGTCGCCGGCGTAGCCATGCGCCAGCGCGGAGGCGATGGTCAGCATCGGGCGCAGCCGCTTGCCGCCGGACGAAATGAGATGCTCGGCGATCTCCGGAATCAGCTCGACGTTCGATCCGGCCATCGCCAGGATCAACTCGTTGACGCGCGTCATGTCCGGCCCGCTCACCGCGACAAGCGGTTCGATCGAGGCGCGGTTTTCGGTCCGTCCTGCGGGGATGGCCAAGCTCACCATGTCACTCCGGTGGTTTCCCTGATCGGCCGCAGCCGTTCATGCCGACGTCGCGTGCCTAAGATGGCGTATCCCTCCCCGATAGAAAGACCTCGCCGGATCGCCGCGATGCGCTTCCGCCCGCCGCAACTTGCCATCGGGCCCCCGGTGCCTCCACCTATGGAGCCTGATGGGACTATCCGGTCCGTCTCTCGACGGCTACCCGGTCCTCGCCTCCAGATGGTGCTCCATATGCAGGAACTGATACGCTCCAACGACGCTGTTCTCCTATCCTTCGTCGACGCGCTGCTCAAGGACGCGCAGATCCCGCATTTCGTCGCGGATGTCCACATGAGCATTCTCGACGGCTCGATCGGCGTCCTGCCGAGGCGCATCCTGGTGGACGAGGACCGGCTCGATCAGGCGCGTCGGCTGCTTCGCGATGCCGAGCTCGGCCATGAACTTTCCTGACGCCGACCCGCGAGCCCTGAAGGCACGGCGCGATGCCTTCTATGGCGGCCGCTTCGAGCTGTGCCAGCCGGTCGGCCGGGGATATCGGTCGGGGCTAGACGCGTTGCTGCTGGCCGCGGCCGTGCCCAACGACGCGGAAGGCGCGCTGGCGGACGTCGGCGCCGGCGCCGGCGCCGTCGGGATCGCGGCCGCCTGCCGCAGCGAGCATGTCGCCGTCACCCTTGTCGAGAAGAACCCGCTGATGGCGGCGCTGGCACGCGACAGCGTGACGCTGCCGGCCAATGCGCGACTGGTGCCGCGCCTGCGGGTGGTCGAGGCCGATATTCTGGCGAGCCGGCCGGGTCGCGAGGCAGCCGGGCTCCGGGACGGCGCCTACGCGATGGTGCTGACCAATCCGCCCTTCTATCCGAAGGGCCATCGCGCCTCTCCCGACCCGCTGCGCGCCGAGGCGCTCACCGCGACGGACAGCCAGTTCCTGCCGGCCTGGATCAAGGGCTGCGCGGCCCTGCTCGCGTCCGGCGGGCGTTTCGTCGCAATCCTGCCGGCCGCGTCGCTGCCTGCGGTCTTGACAGCCTGCGAAGGCCGGCTGGGCGCCGTCACCATCCTGCCGGTCCACCCGCGACATGAAGCGCCGGCGGCGCGACTGCTGGTCGCGGGGCGCAAGGGATCGCGGGCGCCGCTCGCGTTGCTGCCGGCAAGGTTCCTGCATGAGCCGGACGGCCGATCGACCGGGTTCGGTGTCGCGATCGCCGCGGGAAACGCCGAATTGCGCCTCGAAGCCTGAGCCGTCGGCGCCGCGCTGCGACGGCATCCGTTGCGTCACGGCCTTTCGACCTTACATCTGCGGCCTGATCATCCACCAGCAAAGGCTAGCCGTGGCCAATCCCCTGACGCGTCTCCTGCCCCGCCGATTCCGTTCAGACGCCATCGCCATTCCGGTCGTGCGCCTGTCGGGCGCCATCATGACCGGCACCAGCATGCTGCGGCCCACGCTGTCGCTCGCCACCGCCGCGCCGGTGCTCGAGAAGGCGTTCTCGCACAAGCGCGCCCCGGCCGTGGCGATTCTCGTCAACTCGCCCGGCGGCTCCCCGGTCCAGTCCCGGCTGATCTACCAGCGCATCCGGGACCTCGCGCTCGAGAAGGACAAGCGGGTTCTGGTCTTCGTCGAGGACGTGGCGGCCTCCGGGGGCTACATGATCGCCTGCGCCGGCGACGAGATCATCGCCGATCCTTCCTCCATCGTCGGCTCGATCGGCGTCGTCTCAGGCTCCTTCGGCTTCGTCGAGGCGCTGCGCAAGCTGGGCATCGAGCGGCGCGTCCACACCGCGGGCACCAACAAGGCGACGCTCGACCCCTTCCAGCCGGAGCGGCCGGAGGACATCGAGCACCTGAAGACGCTGCAGCGCGAGGTCCACGACACCTTCATCGAGCTGGTCAAGGAGAGCCGCGGCGCGCGGCTTGTCGAGGACGACGATCTCTTCTCCGGCCTGTTCTGGTCCGGCAAGCGGGGCGTCGATCTGGGCCTCGTCGACAGGCTCGGCGACATTCGGGGCGTCCTGCGCGAGCGCTACGGCAAGACGACGAAGCTGCTCCTCGTCCAGGGCAGCCGCGGTCTCTTCGGCCGCAAGAGCCCCGGTGTCCGGGCGGAATATTCCAGCGGCCCCGCCGAGATCGGCGCCGGCATCACGAGGGAATTTCTCGGCACGGCGGAGGAACGGGCGCTCTGGGCGCGGTACGGGCTCTGAGGACGCAGCTGCGGCGGCGCGCGCTACACCTTGTCGAGCCGCGTCCCGCCGCGCATATTTGAGGGGTCACTCGAGCGATGGTCGAATACATGCCGCAGTTTCTCCTTCTCGGCCTGGTCGGTGCGGCCGCCTGGTTCGGCTACAAGCAGATGAGCCGCGACGCGCAGCGGCTGGCCGAACGCAGCCGCCGCTCCGAAGAGGAGATGCGGACAGGCGCGCAGGGAACGCTGGTCCGGGGCGAGGACGGCGTCTACCGCATCAAGAAGGACTGAGGCATTTCCGGCAGCGGGCGCCGTCTCGAATCCGGGCGCGTAGCCGGCTGTCGAGTCTCCCCATGTCGTGAGGGAACGATGGGATTTTGATGAAGGTTGGGTTTCGGAACCGAAATCCTGCTCATCCGGAGAATCCCCATGAAAGCCATCACCTGGCACGGCAAGCACGACATGCGCTGCGAGACCGTTCCCGATCCCGTCATGGAGGAGGGTCGCGACGCCATCATCAAGGTATCGGCTTGCGCCATCTGTGGCTCGGATTTGCACTTCTACGACGGCTTCATGCCGGGCATGAAGTCCGGCGACATCGTCGGCCACGAGTTCATGGGCGAAGTCATGGAAGTCGGCCGCGAGAACAAGAAGCTGAAGGTGGGCGACCGGGTCGTCGTGCCCTTCACCATCGTCTGCGGCGAATGCGACCAGTGCAAGCGCGGCAATTTCTCCGTCTGCGAACGCTCGAACCGCAACGCTGACATGGCCGCCAAGATGTTCGGCCATTCCCCGGCCGGGCTGTTCGGCTACACCCATCTGACGGGCGGCTATTCGGGCGGCCAGGCCGAGTACGTGCGCGTTCCCTATGCCGATGTCGGACCGGTGAAGGTTCCGGACGGCATGAGCGACGAGGAAGTGCTGTTCCTCGGCGACATCCTGCCGACCGGCTGGCAGGCGGCGGCCAATTGCGACATCCAGCCCACCGACACCGTCGCCATCTGGGGTGCCGGTCCGGTCGGCCAGTTCGCCATGCAGAGCGCCATGATCATGGGCGCGAGGCAGGTCGTGGTCATCGACGAGGTGCCCGAGCGCCTGGCCATGGCTGCCGCCAAGGGCGCGATCACCATCAACTTCCAGGAGGAGAGCGTCGTCGAGCGCCTGAACGAGCTGACCGGCGGCAAGGGGCCGGAGAAGTGCATCGATTCCGTCGGCATGGAGGCCCATTCCGGCTACGCCGCCGAGCACCTCTACGACCGCGTGAAGCAGACGGTGATGGCGGAGACGGGCCGGCCGCACGTCCTGCGCGAGATGATCTATGTCTGCCGGCCGGCCGGCACGATCTCCGTCCCCGGCGTCTACGGCGGGCTTCTCGACAAGATTCCGTTCGGTGCCGCGATGAACAAGTCGCTGACCTTCAAGATGGGCCAGACCCACGTGAACAAATGGGCCAACGACCTCCTGCAGCGAATCCAGGAAGGCCAGTTCGACACGACCTCGATGATCACGCATCGCGGCTCGCTCGAGGATGGTCCCGAACTCTACAAGACCTTCCGCGACAAGAAGGACGGTTGCGTCAAGGTCGTGCTGACCCCCTGACGCCCGGATGACATGCGGGTGCCGCGGCATCGGTCGGGGCCCTGAAGCCTTCTGAGCGATGGCTTCTGGGCCCCCTGCGGTCACGAGGCGGAGAAGGATCCGGGAGCGGCCCTGTCGGCCGCTTCCCGCGTTCCCCGGGGCTGTCACGCCCGCGCCAAGAGCGTCTCTCATGATGGATATCATGAGGGGCGCACAGCCGTCCGGATCCGCCCGCCGCCGGATCCCGGATCGCCTGGCGCGACCGCCCCGCTGACGAGAGGTTGAAACCGCATGAAGAAGATCGACCCGGGAGACGGCAAGAAGACGCTGGCCGAACCGAGCCATCCGCAGCTTTTCTATTACTGCGGCATCGTCGGCATTCTGGGCTGCATCATCGTCGTCGCCGCGAACATCGTCGGCGTCATCGTCCACCCCGAAGATGGGCTGGTGTCGGATACGATCAGCGCGCTTGCCGCCGGCAGATATGCCGTCATCATGGATGTCGGCCTCTACGCCTTCGCGGCGGGCATTCTGGCGGCCGCGGCCGGATTGAGACGGCTGCAGTGGGGCCATTGGTGCTGG
>DASYHY010000287.1:0-2059 GCA_036252795.1 Aurantimonas sp.
ATAGTTGCCGGTGAAGCCCACGAACCAGGCATCGCGGTAGCTCTGGGTGGTGCCCGTCTTGCCGCCGACGCGGGTCATGGACAGCTGCGCCCGCCGTGCGGTTCCCCCTTCGGTCACCCTGACGAGCATCTCGTTCATCGACTTCGCCGCGTCCTCGGTGAGGACCCGGTGGCGTGGCGGCATGTCGCGCCTTGCGTCCCAGATCACCTTGCCGGAGGCGTCGGTCAGCTGGATGATGGCGTGGCGGTTGGCGTTCATGCCGCCATTGGCGAAGACGCCGTATGCGGTCGCCTGATCGAGCACGGTGACCTCGCTGGTGCCGAGCGGCATCGTCTTGTCGCTGCGCAGCGGCGAGGCGATCCCCATCTCGTGGGCGAGGGCGGTGACGTTCTCGAGGCCGACCTTCTGGCCGAGCTTCACCGCCGGGATGTTCAGCGAGCGTGCCAGCGCATTGGACAGGCTGACCGTGCCGGCGAAGGAGCGGCCGTAATTCTGCGGCGACCAGTTGCCGATGGTGATCGGGCTGTCGACGATCGTGTCGGACGGCTTCATGCCCTGCTGCATGGCCGCCGCGTAGACATAGACCTTGAAGGAGGAGCCCGGTTGCCGCAGCGCGCGCGTCGCGCGGTTGAACTGCGAATCGCCGTAGTCGCGGCCGCCGACCAGCGCCCTGACGCCGCCATCCTCGCCCATGACCACCATCGCGCCCTCGTCGACCGCGTAGTTCTTGCCGAACTGGCGCAGATGGAACTCGACCGCTTCGTCGGCGAGTTGCTGCAGCCCCATGTCGAGCGTCGTGCGGGCGACGAAGGTGCGCTCCGGCAGCCCCGCCTCGCGGGCGATGCGCAGCACCTCCTCGAAGGCGAAGTCGAGGAAATAGTCCGGCGACTGGGTGGCCGAGCGATCGACCGCGACGGCCGGCTGGCGGCGGGCCGCCACGACCTGGCCCTCGGTCATGAAATTCGCCTGCACCATGTTGGTGAGGACGACGTTGGCGCGCGCCCGGGCGGCCGGCAGGTTGATGTGCGGGGCGTAGCGCGCCGGGGCCTTGTAGAGGCCCGCGAGCATCGCCGACTCGGCGAGCGAGACGTCCCTGATGTCCTTGTCGAAATAGAACTCGGCCGCGGCCGCCGCGCCGAACGTGCCTCCGCCCATATAGGCGCGGTCGAGATACATCGCGAGGATCTCGCGCTTGGTCAGGTTGGCTTCCAGCCAGAGCGACAGGAAGGCTTCCTTGATCTTGCGGTCGATGGTCCGCTCGTTGGACAGGAAGACGTTCTTGGCCAGCTGCTGGGTCAGCGTCGAGCCGCCCTGGACGACGCCGCCGGCCCGCGCGTTTTCGGTCATGGCGCGAACGAGGCCGAAGAAGTCGATGCCGAAATGCTCGAAGAAGCGGCGATCCTCGGTGGCGAGCAGCGCCTTGATGAACTGGTCGGGGAGTTCGTCGATCGGTACCGCGTCGGAGCGCAGCACGCCGCGCCGGCCGATCTCGTTGCCGTGGCGATCGAGGAACTGCACGGCATAGTCGACATTCTGCGGCAGCCCGCCGGCGGTCACCTTCATCGCCGGCTGCGCCAGAGCGAGCAGGAGGACGAAGCCGGCGAGGCCGAGCGTCAGCCCTTCGCAGGCAATTTCGACCGCGAACCGGTTCAGGCCGCGGGCGCGGAACTTGCGCGAGAAGATGGTGACGCCTTCCCACCAGGCGGCGAAGGAATGGAAGAATCGCCACAGGCTCGAGTCGATCCACGCATCGATCTCGATCAGTCGTGACGGCGCCCTGCGCCTCGGCGTCGGTTTCGAAGAATCCTGCAACGTCTACCTGTCACTCTTGGCCGAACTCTGCGACGAACTGTCCCGCCGACGCATGCGACCGCCTGATGCCCCTTCAGGTGGTGCCGTTTCTCCCATATACGTCGGGAAACCGAAAAAGTCCTGAGGGATACGCACACATTTCCACGATGGGTGAATCGCGCAACAAGCCGTTCTGGCGCGAGAAGACGCTGGAGGCGATGACCGGGCCGGAGTGGGAATCGCTCTGCGACGGCTGCGGACGCTGCTG
>DASYHY010000288.1:0-7160 GCA_036252795.1 Aurantimonas sp.
TCGCCTGATGGCAAACCGCCGGGATGACCGCATTCGCCTATATCGGGGCCGCCATCGCTGAAATCGCCGGGTGCTTCGGCTTCTGGGCGTGGCTCCGGCTCGGAAGATCGGCGCTGTGGCTGATCCCTGCCACCGCTTCCCTCTGCCTGTTCGCCTATCTTCTCACGCTCGTCGATACAGGTCAGGCGGGACGTGCCTATGCCGCTTATGGCGGCGTCTACATCGTGTCCTCGATCATGTGGCTTTGGCTGGTCGAGAATATTCGACCCGATCGATGGGACGTCTCGGGGGCCGCCATCTGCCTCGTCGGAGCGGGCATCATCCTTCTGGCTCCACGCGCCGGATGAACTGAAGCTGCCGCATTCCCTGATGGCCTTCGAATCTGCCTCTGGCACCGTTGGCACTGAGCAGCCGGCAGGCGCACATGCCTTCATCTCACAGTGTCGCCTACAACTCGTCGCGGCTCTTGCACGTCGTCTCGACGATCAGGTCGATATGCGCCGATCTCGATGATCGGCGGCGGGCAGAAGGCCAGCGAGTCGCCGATCGCGCGGGAGAGGACGACATTCTCCCGCCGCACGGTGGAGGCCTTCGCTGCTTCGCCGGCGCTTCAGCCCCAATCGCCAGTGGCCGGTCCGCCGCCCGGCGAGACGCTTGCAAGTATCCTGTTTCTGGCGCTAGGCATCTTGTGCAGGATCCGCTGGCGCCTGTAGCCGGTAGCCTCGTGGGACGCGTCGGGAGGCGCCGCGAGACGCCCGACAGGCCGAGCCGGGCGGACCAACTTGGGAGGAAAGACCATGCTGAAACGCTTGCTGGGTGCCGTGCTGATCGCCGGCATCACCGCGACGGGCGCCCTCGCCCAGACCGAGAGCTACACGATCATCGCGCCGGCCTCGCCCGGCGGGGGCTGGGACCAGACCGCCCGCACCATGCAGACCGCGATGCAGGAAGCCGGCGTCGCGGGCGACGTGCAGGTCGTCAACGTTCCCGGCGCCGGCGGCACGATCGGCCTGGCTCAGTTCATCTCGCAGAACAGCGGCGATCCGACGAAGCTGATCGTCGGCGGCTATGTGATGGTCGGCGCGATCCTCACCAACAACTCGCCCTATTCACTTGACGACGTGACGCCGATCGCCCGGCTGACCGGCGAGTACGAGGCGATCGTCGTGCCGGCGGCCTCGCCGTTCCAGACGATCGACGATCTCGTCGCCGCGATGAAGGCCGATCCCGGCGCCGTCGCGATCGCCGGCGGTTCGGCCGGCGGCACCGACCACATCGTCGCCGGTCTGATGGCGGAAGCGGCCGGCGTCGACCCGAAGCAGGTCAACTACATCGCCTTCTCCGGCGGCGGCGAGGCGCTGGCGGCCATTCTCGGCCAGCAGGTCGCGGCCGGCATATCCGGCTATGGCGAGTTCGAGTCGCAGATCGCCGCAGGCACGCTGCGCCTCCTGGCGATGACCAGCGAAGAGCCGATCGAGGGCATCGACGCGCCGACGCTGAAGAGCTCGGGCCTCGACGTGGTGATCCAGAACTGGCGCATGGTCGCGGCCGCGCCGGACATCACCGAGGAAGAGAAGGCGCAGATCACCGCCGACATCGAGGCGATGGTGAAGTCGGAGCAGTGGCAGGAAGCGCTGGAGCGCAACGGCTGGGAGGATACCTATCTCTCCGGCGACGCCTTCACCGCGCAGCTGGCGGACGACGTCGAGACGACGCGCGCCATCCTCAAGACCATCGGCCTCGTCCAGGAATGACCGAGGAGGTCCCGTCCGCCGGGACTAGCCGCCGCCCCGACTGGGCGGCGGTCGCCATCGGCGTGGCGCTGCTGGCGCTCGCCGGGGTGATCTTCTGGAACACGTTGCTGGTCACCGGCGGCGCCTACACGCAGATCGGCCCGAAGGCGTTTCCCTACGCCATCGCGGCCTTTCTCGGCATCCTGTCGGTCTGGACGATCGCCAGCGCGCCAAAGGGCGATTTCCCGGAGCGCGAGCACGACGCCGTCGGGCCGATCGGCTGGATCGTCGGCGGGCTGACGGCCCAGTTGCTGCTCCTGAACGTCGCCGGCTTTTCCATCGCCACCGGCCTGTTGTTCGCCGCCACTGCCAAGGCGTTCGGGCGCGGGCCTCTCTGGAAGACCATCCCGATCGGCATCCTCCTGTCGCTCGCGCTCTGGCTGCTGTTCACCAAGCTTCTCAAGCTCTCGCTGCCGGCAGGCGTGCTGGAGCGACTCTTCGGCTGAGGGCCGGCAGGTATCGCCATGGACACGTTCGCGCTTCTCGGCCAGGGCATCTTCACCGCCATCGAGCCCACCAACCTGATGTACGCGCTGATCGGCGTGACGCTCGGCACGGCGGTCGGCGTCCTGCCCGGGATCGGACCGGCGCTGACCGTCGCGCTGCTCCTGCCGGTGACCTACCAGCTCGACGCGGCCGGCTCGCTGATCATGTTCGCCGGCATCTACTACGGCGGCATGTATGGCGGCTCGACCACCTCGATCCTCCTCAACACGCCCGGCGAAAGCGCCTCGATCGTCACGGCGCTCGAGGGCAACAAGATGGCCCGCGCCGGCCGGGGGGGCCCGGCGCTGGCGACGGCGGCCATCGGCTCCTTCGTCGCCGGGCTGATCGCGACGATGGGGCTGGCGCTCATCGCGCCGGTCATCGTGCGCTTCGCGCTGTCCTTCGGCCCGGCCGAGTATTTCGCGCTGATGGTGCTCGCCTTCGTCACCGTATCGGCGGCCTTCGGCGATTCCACGCTGCGCGGCCTGACCGCGCTCGGCATCGGGCTGGCGCTCGGCCTCGTCGGCATCGACCTGCAGACAGGACAGGCCCGGCTGACCTTCGGCATCCCCGACCTCTATGACGGCATCGAGGTGACGACGCTCGCGGTCGCGATGTTCGCCATCGGCGAGACGCTGACGGTGGCCGCCTCCTCGCAGCGGCTGCAGGAAAAGGTCGAGGCGATCCGCGGCTCGGTCTGGATGACGATGGAAGACTGGAAGCGCTCGTGGAAGCCCTGGCTGCGCGGCACGGTCATCGGCTTTCCGATCGGCGCCATGCCGGCCGGTGGCGCCGAGATCGGCACGTTCCTGTCCTATGCGACCGAGAAGCAGCTGGCCAAGCACCCGGAGGAGTTCGGTCACGGCGCCATCGAGGGCGTCGCGGGACCCGAGGCCGCCAACAACGCCTCCGCCGCCGGCACGCTGGTGCCGCTGCTGACGCTCGGCCTGCCGACCACCGCGACGGCGGCGACCATGCTCGCCGGCTTCCAGCAATTCGGCCTGCAGCCCGGGCCGCTGCTGTTCGCGACGCGGCCGGAACTGGTCTGGGGCCTGATCGCCAGCCTGCTGGTCGCCAATCTGATGCTGCTGGTGCTGAACCTGCCGCTGGTCGGCCTGTGGGTGCGGTTGCTGACGATCCCGCGGCCGTGGCTCTATGCCGGAATCCTGGTCTTCGCGACGCTCGGCACGATCGGCGCCAACCCCTCGCCGGTCGAGCTCGGCATGCTGCTCGCCTTCGGCTTGCTCGGCTACATGCTGCGCCGCTTCGGCTATCCGATCGCGCCGGTGGTGGTGGGGCTGATCCTCGGGCCGCTCGCGGAGCAGCAGCTGCGGCGGGCTTTGGCGATCAGCCAGGGCGACCCGAGCGTGCTGGTCGGCTCGCCGCTGACCATCATCCTGCTGACGCTGGCGCTCATCGCGCTGGTGCTGCCGCTCGTCATGCGCGCCCGCGGCCGCGGCCAGGTGCTCAGCCAGATGGCCGCCGACGAGGATTAGGGCCTCGCCGGCGGCGCAATTCGATCAGAGCGTCGCCTGCAGCTCGTCGAGGCTCTTGCGGGTGGTCTCGACGATCAGGTCGATATGCGCCTTCTCGATGATCAGCGGCGGGCAGAAGGCGAGCGAGTCGCCGATCGCGCGGGAGATGACACCGTTCTTCTGCAGGATGGAGAAGCCACGGGCGGCCAGCGCGCCGGGCGGGTCCATCGCGATCTTGCCCGGCTTGTCGGTAACCAGTTCGATGGCGGCGATCAGGCCGACGCCGCGGACCTCGCCGACCAGCGGATGGTCTTCGAGGCTCCGCAGACCCGCCTGCATCACCTCGCCCATCGCCTGCGCGTTGCCGACCAGCCCCCGCTCCTCGATGATGTCGAGATTCTCCATCGCCACGGCCGCCGCCACGGGATGGCCCGAGGCCGTGTAGCCATGCCCGAACGTGCCGATCTCGGAGGACTGGTCGGCCACCGGCTGGTAGACGCGGTCGTTGATCAGCAGCGCCGAGATCGGCAGGTAGGACGAGGACAGCGCCTTCGACAGCGTCATGATGTCCGGCTCGATGCCGTAGGTCTGGCAGCCGAACATCTGGCCGGTGCGGCCGAACCCGCAGATCACCTCGTCGGCGACGAGCAGGATGTCGTGCCGCTTCAGCACCGCCTGGATCTTCTCCCAGTAGGTCGCCGGCGGCACCACGACGCCGCCCGCGCCCATCACCGGCTCGCCGATGAAAGCCGCGATCGTCTCCGGCCCTTCCGCCTGGATCATCGCTTCGAGATCCTCGGCGCAGCGCGTCGCGAAATCCTCCTCGCTCTCGCCGTCCCGCCCCTCGCGCCAGTAATGCGGACAGGTCGTGTGGAGGATGCCCTCCATCGGCAGGTCGAAGGCGCGGTGGTTGTTGGGCAGGCCGGTGAGGCTCGCGGAAGCAAGCGTGACGCCGTGATAGCCGCGGATGCGGCTGATGATCTTCTTCTTCTGCGGCTGGCCGAGCGCGTTGGAGCGATAGCGCACCAGCTTGATCATCGTGTCGTTGGCTTCGGAGCCGGAATTGGTGAAGTAGGCCTTCGACATCGGCACGGGGGCCATGGCGACCAGCCGCTCGGCGAGTTCGATCGCCGGCCCGTGCGATTTGTGGCTGAACGTATGATAGTAGTTGAGCTGCGCCATCTGGCGGCTCGCCGCCTCGACCAGGCGCTTTTCGCCGAAGCCCACCGCCACCGACCATAGCCCGGCCATCGCCTCGACGTAGCGGTTGCCGTCGGTGTCGGTGACGAACACACCCTCGCCCCTGTCGATGACGATCGGCCCGACCGCCTCGTGCTGGCGGGCATTCGTATAGGAGTGGAGGTGGAACGCGATGTCGCGCCCCTCGATCGAATTCGGCTGCACGTTCATGAAGGTCTCCGGGGTCGGGTGCCGGTCGCGCGCCGGCTGCCGCGTCCGGAGCCGCGGGGCGCCGTCGCCCCTCTCCTTCGGTCGGCCGTCGCCACGCGGCTCGGCACTAGCGGTAAGCGCTTCCGGGTACGGGGGTCAAGGACGGCCGCGAGCTATTCCGCGGCCGCATGGCGGGTACCCGTTTCCGGCTCTTCCGGATTGCGTGTTGCACCGCGATATAGAGGGCAGCATTCGAGGAGAGTTCCATGTCCCACCACGCCCGCAACTTCGCCGGCCGCATCCGCGGCTTCGCCAGCATCGTCGTCCATTCCGGCCGCTGCGCCTCGGCGCTCGAAGCCGGCCGTCGCCCCGACCCGCGCTCGCTCCGCGTCCTCGGTATCGATCCGGCGCATTTCGACCGGTTCTGACCCGACTTCCCTCTGTCTTCCCCGTCACTGAACGCCGGCCGCAACGTCCGCTGACGTTGGCGGCCGGGGGTCGTGCGATCGGATAATGAGCGGGTGAGGAGCGCCGCCGCCATCGCTGGCAACGGCGGCGGCTGCCCGCAGCCTTACGGGGTTTCTCCCAGAGTTTCGTCCGCCGTGTCGTCGGGATCCTCGCCGCCGGGCGCGGCGTCTTCGTCGACCTTCAGGGCCGCGCCGGCAATGCGCCCGGTGTCACCTTCGCCATCCGTCACCGGATCATTGCGCTGGACAGAACGGGCGCTGTCGCCCCGAGGCTGCGCCGGAATGTCGCCGATCCCGCCGCCGGTGTCGGCCTGGTCGAGATTCTTCTTCGCGTCGGACATGGTGATCTCCTTCATGGTCTGCGGGAGAAAGCCCTTGGCGCCGCCGATGTTCCTCGCCGCCGCCTTTCCGCCCGCACCGAAAAAGTCCACCGGCTGACCGGTCCGTCGCCCAGCGGTGCAGCACCGGCGCCGGAACCGCGCTTCGGGCGGCGGCATTTCCGCCAGGATCGGAGGGACCTTGATGACGCAGTTCTGGCGCCTGTCCGCGGCCGGCTTCGCCGCAACCGCCATCAGCTTCGGCCCGGGCCGGATGGGCTTCGGCCTGTTCGTGCCCGAGTTCCGTTCGGAATTCTCCATGTCGACCTCCTCTGTCGGCTACGTCTCCAGTCTCGGTTTTGTCGGCTTCTTCATCGGGCTGCTGATCGCGCAATTCCTGCTCGACCGGCGCGGCCCGCGCGTGCCGGTGCTGGCGGGGCTCACTGCGGCGATGCTCGGAATGGCGACCGTTGCCGCCGCACCCAATCTCGTCGTACTGGCCATCGGCGTCTTCATCGCCACGTCGAGCGCCGGTCTTTCCTGGACGCCGTTCAACAACGCCGTCCACCGGAAGGTCAGCGACCGGGATCGGGCCTCGGCGCTGTCGATGGTCAGCACCGGCACCGGCATCGGGATCGCGCTGGCCGGCCTCGCGGCGCTGGTCATGGTCTTTGGCGGCCTCTCGTGGCGCTATTGCTGGGCCTTCTTCGCGGCAGCGAGCGCGGTGGCGCTGCTCGGCAACTGGCGGGCGTTCCACCATGTCGAGAAGCAACGCAGCGGCGGACCGCGGAGCGGGTGGCGCGATGTCGCCAACGCTTCGATGATCCCCCTGTGCGTCATCGGATTCGTCTACGGGAAGACCTCTGCGATCTATATCTCCTTCGCCGCCGACCAGATGGTTGAGGCTGGCGGCGTGCCGGGTCTTCCGGTCGCGGCGACACCCGCGCTCGTCTATATCTGCTACGGTCTCGTCGGGCTGGCCGGCCTCCTGACGGCGCCCGTGCGGGACCGGCTCGGACTGCCGCTCCTCCTGCGTCTTCTCATGCTGGCCGGCGCGCTGTCGCTCGCACTGGTCGCCCTCGCCCCCGGCAGCTGGAGCGGACTGGTCGTCTCGGCCGGGCTCCAGGGCGTACATGTCATGATGACCAGCGCTGCCCTCGCCTTCTGGTCCGAACGCCTGTTCCCCAGCCTGCCGTCGCTCAGCTTCACGACGGCGCTCCTCGCCACGGCTGC
>DASYHY010000289.1:0-7364 GCA_036252795.1 Aurantimonas sp.
GCCCGGTCCGATCTGGACACCGCTGATCCCCTCGACCATGCCGCAGGAGAAGGTCGAGAGCTTCGGCAAGAACACCCCGCTCGGCCGCGCCGGCCAGCCGGCGGAACTCGCCGGCGCCTACGTGCTGCTGGCTTCCGACCAAGGCAGCTACATCACCGGCGCGATGATCCCGGTCACCGGCGGGCGGCCGATGCTCTGACGCTCCTGCCGTGAACCCATGCTCGCCGCACCGCAGCCGGCGAGCATGGGAAGGCGGGCGTGGCGCCGGCGCCCCGCCGGTGAGGCTCAGGCCCTTTCCAGCGCGATGGCAATGCCCTGGCCGACGCCGATGCACATCGTCGCCAGCGCGAGCCTGCCGTCTTTCTCGGCAAGCTCCAGCGCCGCCGTCCCGGTGATGCGCGCGCCCGAAGCGCCGAGCGGGTGTCCGAGCGCGATCGCTCCGCCATTGGCGTTGATGTGCGAGGCTGCCGGGTCGAGCCCCAGTTCGCGCAGCACCGCGATGGCCTGGCTGGCGAAGGCCTCGTTCAGCTCGAACACGTCGAAATCCTGCGGCCGCAGGCCGAGCCGCGCGCAGAGCTTCTGCGTCGCCGGGGCCGGCCCCATACCCATGATCCGCGGCGCGACGCCGGCCGTTGCGCCGCCCAGCACCCGCGCGATCGGCGTTAGGCCATGGCGCAGCACAGTCGCCTCGGACGCCACGATCAGCGCCGCCGCCCCGTCGTTGACGCCGGACGCGTTGCCCGCCGTGACCGTGCCGCCCTCCTTGCGGAACGGCGTCGGCAGCTTCGCCAGCTTCTCTTCCGTGGTATCGCCGCGCGGGTGCTCGTCGGCTTCGACGACGACCGGCTCGCCCTTCTTCTGGGCGATCGCGACGGGAACGATCTCGCGCGCCAGCCGGCCCGATTCCTGCGCCGCCGCCGCCCGCTGCTGCGAGCGCGCCGCGAACGCGTCCTGGTCCGCCCGCGAGATGCCGTGGTCGGCGGCGACGTTCTCCCCGGTCTCGGGCATCGATTCGACGCCGTATTGCGCCTTCATCAGCGGGTTGACGAAGCGCCAGCCGATCGTCGTGTCGTAGATCGCCGCGTGGCGCGAAAAGGCCGTCTCGGCCTTCGGCATGACGAAGGGCGCCCGCGACATCGACTCCACCCCGCCGGCGATCGCCATGTCGATCTCGCCGGCCCGGATCGCCCGTGCCGCGGTGACCACCGCGTCCATGCCGGAGCCGCAGAGCCGGTTGAGCGTGACGCCCGGAACGCTCGCCGGCAGGCCCGCCAGCAGCAGCGACATGCGCGCGACGTTGCGGTTGTCCTCGCCGGCCTGGTTGGCGCAGCCGAAGAAGACCTCGTCCAGTTCGGCCCAGTCCACGCCGCCGTTGCGCTCCATCAGCGCCTTGATCGGCACGGCGCCGAGATCGTCGGCGCGCACGCCCGACAAGGCCCCGCCGAAGCGGCCGATCGGCGTGCGGATGAAGTCGCAGATGAAGGCTTCGGCCATGGGGCGTATTCCCGTTTTGATTGGCTTCTTGTCCCGCCGCCGTTCGCCGCCGGAGCGGAACGGCGGCGGCCCTGGTGGCCTGCGGCGTCAGCCCGGCGCGGCGCTGAGGCCCGCGGCGCCCTGGCTCGCGACCTTGGCCCCCTCGTCGCGGGCCGCCGCCCGGGCCGTGTGCCAGAGCCGGGCGATCCGCTTCTCGGCGGCCGGGGCCGCCTCCGCGAACAGCCGCTCCGCCGTCTCGAGACTCGTCCGGCGCAAGCCGGTCTTCCGCCGTTCCATCAGCGCCAGCACCACCGCCAGCCCGTCGGGCGGGCCGAAGGCGTCGGGCGCTTCCGCGATCTCCGACCGCAGCACCGCATAGTCGTGGTCGAGGCCGAGATCGTCGCCGAGCGTCTTGGCGGCGTCCGCAAGCGGTGCCATCGCCTCCGGCCACAGCGGGCCGAGCAGCCTCAGATGCATCCAGTGATACTTGGCCCGCTTGCGCAAATCGTGGAACGCGGCGGCCTCGCCGTCCTTGCGGGCGAGCCGGATTTCGTCCCGCGCCTGGCCGACGATGCGGCCATAGCCGCTGGCGACGATGGCGGCGGGGTCGCCGGCCTTGTTCTTCTTGCCGACCGCGAACCCGTCCAGCCGGTGGCGAGCCTCGCCGAGGCTGCGAAGCGTCGCGGTGATCGCCGGCGAGAGATCGACGGCCGCGGCTTCCTCCCGCCGCTCGATCAGGCGTTGCCGGATCGGGCCGAACGCGTCGGTCGTCAGCTCGTCCTTGTAATGCGTTTCGAGCGCGTCGAGAGCCTCGACCAGCGCCGCACGGTCCCGCACGCCCGAAAGCGCGCGTGCGATGTCGCGGAAGCGGGCATTTTCCTCGGCGTAGAATTTCGGTCGCGCATCGCGCACCAGCCGCAGCAGTCCGCGCAGCTTCTTCAGACGCTTGCGCACGTCGTGGACCGCCTCGTGCCGGTCGCCGGCTTCGTCGGCGAATTCCTCTTCCGCCTTTTTCAGCTGCTCGCCGGCGATGCGGCGGAATTCGGCGTCGAGCGGGGCAGCGGGATCGAATCGGTAGGCCATCGGCCATCGTTCTCCTGTTGGCCGTGAAGGTATCGGTCGAAATTCGGCGCCGGCAAGGTCCTGATCTTCGTGCGGGGCGTCACTCTGCAGGCTGCAAGCCGTCGAGCGCCAGTCGCGAGTTGACGTAACGCGGGTCGCCCGTCACCTCCCGCCCGAGAAACGCCGGCAGCGGCGGCGCATCGCGGGCGTCTTCGAGTTCGATCTCCGCCACGACCAGCCCCGCCAGCGCCCCTTCGAACACGTCGACCTCCACCCGCCACGCGCCGAGCGGCACGATGTGCCGGGTCTTCTCGATCAGGTTGCCGATGCGGCTGTCACGCAGCGCCTCGGCGTCTTCCAGCGGGATGTCGTATTCGAACTCGCCGCGATCGGCGCCGCTGCCTGTCTTGATGGTGAGCTTGGCGCTCGCCTCGTCCCTGATGCGCACCCGCATCGACGCCTCCGGGCGGGCGAAGAGATAGAACTGCTCGAGCCGCTGGACGTCCACCACCGCGCCGCGCCAGTCGTCGTTCGCGACGAGGAATTTGCGTTCGATCTCGCGTGCCATGTCCGAAGGCGCTCCATCGCCGGGTCTATTCCGTCGGTCCTGCTTCCTGCTGTCAGGTGCCGGCGCGCCGCTCCGCCGCCCGGGTCCGCAACGTCGTGGCGAGGAACGCGCCGATGAAGACGATGGTCATCAGGAGGACGATCGTCGGCGCCGGCGCACTGTCGATGAAGAAGCTGGCATAGACGCCGGCGAGCGACGCGCCGGTGGCCACCAGCGTCGCCACGAGCAGCATTATGCCGAACGAACGGGTGACGAGGAAGGCGATCGCGCCGGGCGCGATCAGCAGCGCGATGGCGAGGATGATGCCGACCGCCTTCAGCGCCCCGACGATGGTCAGCGACAGGAGGCAGAGCAGGCCATAATGCATCACCCGCACCGGCAGGCCGGCGGCCCTCGCCTGCGCCGGGTCGAAGGCGTGCAGCAGGAGGTCGCGCCATTTGGCGAGGATGACCCCGGCGACCATGGGCGCGATGATGCCGCTCTCGGCGATGTCGGCCCATCCGATGCCGAGAATGTCCCCGAACAGGATGTGGTCGAGATGCACGTCGGTCTGGATCTGCGTGTAGAGCACCAGCCCGAGGGCGAACATGCCGGAGAATACCACGCCCATCACCGTGTCCTGCTTGATCCGGCTGTTCTCCTGCAGGAAGCCGGTGGCGAGCGCGCAGAACATGCCGGCGACGAAGGCGCCGATGGCCAGCGGAATGCCGACGATATAGGCGATCACCACCCCCGGCAGCACCGCATGGCTGATCGCGTCGCCCATCAGCGACCAGCCCTTCAGCACCAGGAAGCAGGAGAGCAGCGCCGCCGGCACCGCGACCAGCACGGCAATGATCAGCGCGTTCTGCATGAACGGGAACTGCAGCGGCAGGAGCGCCGTCTCGAGGGAGTTCATGGCTGCGGCTCCAGCGCCGCTGCCCGTCGGCGCTTGGCGGCCAGCATGCCGTGCTTGGGCGCCAGCACGAAGGTGACGAGGAAGATCGCCGTCATCAAGACGACGATGATGCCGCCCGTCGCCCCGTCGAGGAAGAAGCTGGCATAGGCGCCGACGAAGCTGGTCACCGTCCCGATGGCGACGCTGATCAGGATCAGCCGCGGGAAGCGGTCGGTCAGGAGATAGGCCGTAGCCCCTGGCGTCACGACCATCGCGATCACCAGGAACGCGCCGACCGTCTGCAGCGCCGCCACGGTGGAGGCGCTGAGCAGGGTGAAGAAGACGATCTTCAGCAGCGCCGGGCTGAGCCCGATCGAGCGGGCGTGATTCTCGTCGAAGAAGGTCACCATCAGGTCCTTCCACTTCAGCCCGAGCACCGCCAGCGAGACGAAGCCGATGATCGCCAGCTGCAGCGTGTCCGACGGCGTGATGGCGAGGATGTTGCCGAGCACGATGGTCTGGATGTTCACCGAGGCCGGCGACAGCGACACCATGAACAGGCCGAGACCGAAGAATGAGGTGAAGATCAGGCCGATGATCGTGTCCTCCTTCAGCCGCGTGCGCTGGTTGAGGAACAGCATCGCCCCGGCCGCGAGCCCGCCGGACAGGAAGGCGCCGAGCGCGAAGGGCAGGCCCAGCATGTAGGCGCCGGCGACGCCCGGCACGATCGCGTGGCTGAGCGCATCGCCGATCAGCGACCAGCCCTTCAGCATCAGATAGGCCGAGAGGAATGCGCAGACGGCGCCGACGAGCGCCGAGACCCACATGGCGTTGACCATGTAGCCGTAGCCGAAGGGCTCCGTCAGCGTCGCGATCACGGCGCGGCCTTCTCGGAAACCGGCGGGGCGGCATCGCCTTCGCCGTAGAGCACGAAGGGGCGCTCGTCGTCGGACAGCACCCCGACCGGGCCGCGACCGCCGCCATCCGGCGCCTCGAAGGCGAAATGGCGCAGCACCCCGCCGAACGCCCGCTCAAGATTGGCCTGGGTGAAGATCTCCGGCGTCGGCCCGTATGCCAGCACCGTGCCCTTGAGCAGGATCGTGCGGTCGCAGAATTCCGGCACGCTGCCGAGATTGTGCGTCGAGACGAGCATCACCCGGCCTTCGTCGCGCAGGTCGCGCAGGAGCGCGATGATGGCCTCCTCGGTCTTGACGTCGACACCGGTGAAGGGCTCGTCCAGGAGAATGACGCGCCCGTCCTGCGCCAGCGCCCGCGCCAGGAACACTCGCTTGCGCTGGCCGCCCGAAAGCTCGCCGATCTGGCGCTTGCGGAAATCGGCCATGCCGACGCGGGCGAGCGCCGTGTCGACGGCCGCCCTGTCCTTCGCCGAGGCAATGCGCAGGAAGTTCATGTGGCCGTAGCGGCCCATCATCACCACGTCCTCGACCAGCACCGGAAAGCTCCAGTCGACTTCCTCGGCCTGCGGCACGTAGGCGACGAGACCCTTTTTCAGCGCGTCGCCCACCGGCAGGTCGAGTACGCGGATCTCGCCCTTGGCGACCCGCACGAAGCCCATGATCGCCTTGAACAGGGTCGACTTGCCGCTGCCATTGACGCCGACTAGCGCCGCGATCGTGCCGGTGGGGATCTCGAAGCTCGCGTCCCGCAGCGCCGTCTGCCCGTTGCGGTAGGTGACCGTCGCGCCGCTGACGCGAATGCCGGCGCCGGCATCCGCTTCCGGCTGTCGGGAAAGAGCCGGCTCGGGCGCGTTCATCGGGCGAGGCATTCCGCGATGGTCTGCGACGTGGTGCGCAGGAGGTCGATATAGGTCGGCACCGGCCCGTCCGCCGGGCTCAGCGAATCGACGTAGAGGACGCCGCCATAGGTCGCCCCGGTCTCGCGCGCCACCTGCTCGGCGGGATCCGGCGAGACCGTGCTTTCGGAGAAGATGCAGCCGATGTCGTTGGCCCGCATCGCGTCGATCACCTGGCGCACCTGCTGGGGCGTGCCCTGCGCGTCCGCGTTGATCGGCCAGAGAAACAGCTCCCTCAGGCCGTGGTTGCGGGCGAGATAGCTGAACGCGCCCTCGCTCGTCACCAGCCAGCGCTTCTCCTGCGGAATGGCAGCGAGTTGCACCCGGATCGGCTCCAGCGCGGTCGCGATCTCCTGCTTGTAGGCCTCGGCGTTCGCCGCATAGGTCGCCGCGTTCGCGGGATCGGCCGCGCCGAAGGCCTCGGCGATGTTGTCGACGTAGATGTTCGCCGCGTCGCCCGACATCCACGCATGCGGGTTGGGCTTGCCCTCGTAGGGTCCGGCGGCGATGCCCATCGGCACGACGCCGTCCGAGACGACGATGCTCGGCACGTCGGATAGGTTCTGGAAGAACCGCTCGAACCAGAGCTCGAGATTGAGCCCGTTCCACAGGATCAGCTGCGCGTCCTGCGCCTTCACGATGTCGCGCGGCGTCGGCTGGTAGTTGTGGATCTCGGCGCCGGGCCGGGTGATCGACTCCACCACCGCGGCGTCGCCGGCGACGTTCTGCGCGATGTCGGCGATCACCGTGAAGGTCGTCACGACCTTCAGCTTCTCCTCGGCGTTCTCCTGCGCGACCGTAGGCCCGGCCATGATGCCGGCCGCTGCAAGAAGGGCGATGGTCCATCCAACGATTCGCATGCTCGCCTTCACCTCCTGCCGGAATTCCTCGAATGCAGATAGGCCGATCAGCCCGCTGCGTCAATGCAACTGCAAATCATTCGCAAAAAGAGAAAGGGCCGACACGCGAACCGGCGATCCGCCTCGTCCGGCTGGACCGTCGGGCACCGGCATCTATGTTCCGGCCAAGGGACGCCGAGGACCGGCATGCGTGCCGGTCGGCCCGCCGCGCGGCGGGATGGGAGAACGAACGATGTGGAAGAAACTGGGAACGCTGTTCGCAGCACGCCGGGCGGCCCGCTCGGAGCCGGCACGGATGTCGCGCCGGCGCTTTCTCGCCGGCTTCGGCGCCATCGGCGGACTGGCGGTCGTCGCGCCGGCCTTGTTGCGGGCGACGCCGGCCGCCGCCGCGGAACCGGCGGATGATCCGACGGACGAGGGCTATGAGGTCGCGCAGCGATGGGACGACCGCCGCGACCGGCGCGGGGACCGGCGCTGGGACCGGCGCTGGGACCGGCGCGACCGCCGCTGGGACCGTCGCGACCGGCGCCACCGCCGCCGCGAAGGCCGCCGGCGCTACAACCGGCGCGACCTCGTCCGCAGCTGCCAGCGCGACCCGCGCTTCCGGCGCGACAATCGCGGCCTCTGCCGCCAGGTGATCGGCAGCCGGGGCCGGCGCGGCGCCTGCGTCAATATCGGCCCGATCACCATCTGCGACTGACGCGCAGCTTC
>DASYHY010000290.1:0-5087 GCA_036252795.1 Aurantimonas sp.
GCCTGGCCGCTCGACGAGGGACTCATCGACTATGTCGACGCGAGCTATGGCGGCGAGTCCGACCAGAACAGTCTCTACACGGCCAACATCATCGCCAATCCGCAGATCTCGGTCGCGGGCGAGACCGTCGATGCCGCGACGATCACGCCCGCCCTCCTCCAGGACGAACTGCAGGAAGCCGGCGGCGTCGAGGCCAATGTCGCCACCGGCTACCACGCGATCGAATTCCTCCTGTGGGGCCAGGACCTGAACGGCACCGAGGCCGGTGCCGGCGATCGCCCGTTCACCGACTACGCGGCTGGCGAGGACTGCACCAACGGCAACTGCGATCGGCGAGCCGAATATCTCGACGCGGCGACCGACCTCCTCGTCGCCGACCTGCAGGAGATGGTTGGCAACTGGGAAGAGGACGGCGCTGCACGCAAGGTGCTGGCCGACGATCCTGAGGCGGGCATCTCGACGATCCTCACCGGCATGGGCTCGCTCTCCTACGGCGAACTGGCCGGCGAGCGGATGAAGCTCGGCCTGCTGCTGCACGATCCGGAGGAGGAGCACGACTGCTTCTCCGACAACACCCACAACTCGCATCTCTACGACGCCGTCGGCATCCGCAACGTCTATACCGGCCGCTACGAGCGCAGGGACGGCACGGTCGTCGAGGGGCCCTCGGTCTCCGAGCTCGTGGCAGCCAAGGAGGAGGCGATCGACGCGGAACTGCGCGCCGATCTCGACGCCACTGTCGACGCCATGCGGCAGATAGCGGCGGCTGCGGAAGCCGGCGAGGCCTACGACCAGCAGATCGGCGAGGGCAACGCCGAGGGCAACGCACGGGTCCAGGCGGCGATCGACGCCCTCGTCAAGCAGACCCGGACCATCGAGCGCGCCGTCGCCGCTCTCGATCTCGGCAGCGTGACGATCGAGGGCTCCGACAGCCTCGACAATGTCGACGCGGTCTTCCAGTAGTCCGAAACCTGGACGGCAGGCGCGCCTGCCGTCCTCCCGTGCCGGCAGGACCGGCAAGACGCTCGGAGAATACGATGCGGCTCGCCGCTCGGATGACGTTGATCACGGCGGCGATCGCCCTGCCGGCAGGACTGGGTCTTGCGGCCGCCGCAGGTCTCGACCGGCCGGTCCGCGAAGATCTGA
The DNA here is from genome assembly GCA_036252795.1 of Aurantimonas sp. Classification (GTDB taxonomy): domain Bacteria; phylum Pseudomonadota; class Alphaproteobacteria; order Rhizobiales; family Rhizobiaceae; genus Aurantimonas. The sequence goes on from DASYHY010000290.1 coordinate 1,147, forward strand.
CGCCGAATGACCGGGCGCGGGTGGCGAGGGTCACCGCGCCGACCACGGACTTTGCGCGCCCGGAAGCCTTCGAGGCCATGCCGGCGGGCGGCGCGACGTCTCAGAAACTCGTCAACCGCGATTCCTTCAGCCACATCCTGGCCAATCAGACATTCGAGGCCGAAGACCGCTTCAAGCTCGGCAACGCGCTGTTCCGCAAGCTCTGGGTCTCCTCCCCCTCCTCGACCGAGGCCTCGGACGGGCTCGGACCGCTGTTCAGTGCACGGGCCTGCCAGAGCTGTCATCTGAAGGACGGGCGCGGGCGGCCCCCGGCCGAAGGCGAGCAGGCCGTGTCGATGTTCCTGCGCCTGTCGGTGCCGCCGCGCACCGAGGAGGAACGTCGCAAGCTCGCCGACCGCGAGCTGACGCGGATCCCGGAGCCGACCTATGGCGGCCAGCTGCAGCATTTCGCCGTTCAGGGACTGCAGCCCGAAGGCAGCATGGTCATCGACTACACCGAGAAGCCGGTCACGCTCGCCGATGGCACTGTCGTGAGCCTGCGTCGGCCGGATTACCGGATCGAGAATCTTCGCTACGGCCCTCTCGACCCGGACGCGATGCTGTCGCCGCGGGTAGCGCCGCCGATGATCGGGCTCGGCCTGATCGAGCAGATCGACCCTGCCGACATCCTCGCGCGCGCCGATCCCGACGATGTCGATATAGACGGCATTTCCGGCAAGGCCTCCATGGCCCGCGACCCCGAGACCGGGTCCGTTGTCCTGAGCCGCTTCGGATGGAAGGCGACCGTCCCGACGATCAAGTCGCAGACGGCGGAGGCGTTCGCCGGGGACATCGGCATCTCCACCCCGCTGGTCACGGACGCCTTCGGCGAGTGCTCGATCGCCCAGCAGGCCTGCCGCGATGCGCCTTCCGGGGTCCAGCCGCGCCTGGGCGACGTGGAGGCGCCGGATCCGATCCTCGACCTCGTGACCTTCTACTCGCAGAACCTGGCGGTTCCTGCCCGCCGCGACGTCGACGACCCGGCCGTCCTGAAGGGCAAGCAGCTTTTCTACGGTGCCGGCTGCATCGCATGCCACACGCCCAAATTCGTCACCTCCCGCAAGGCACCGGACGACGCAAGGCGCTTCCAGCTGATCTGGCCCTACTCGGACTTTCTCCTGCATGACATGGGCGAAGGCCTGGCCGACGGCAGGCCGGTGGGGGATGCCGATGGCCGCGAATGGCGCACGCAGCCACTCTGGGGCATCGGCCTGACCGAGACGGTCAACGGCCACACCTTCTTCCTTCATGACGGCCGCGCCAGAAACCTCGCCGAGGCGATCCTCTGGCACGGCGGCGAGGCGCAGGCCGCCCGGGACGCCTACGCGGCCATGGAGAAGGCCGACCGCGACGCCCTGCACGCTTTCCTGGAGTCCTTGTGAGAACCAGCTTTCCCAGCCTCGCGGCCCTCGGCATCGCGCTCTGCCTCGCGGCAGCACCCGCCCCGGCCCAGGAGGTCGCTCCCGTCGGACAGGCTCCGACAGCCGAGACCGGCAGGGCTCTCGCCGTCGTCCGCGACGCCATCGACGGCTTCATCCGCCCCGGCTACGCGACCCTGCGCAAGGAGGCGGATGCCACTGCTTCGGCCATGGCGGCGCTCTGCCAGGAGCCGGGCGCAGAGACGCTGGAGGCCGCCGCGGACCGCTTCGGCGATCTCGTGCGCGCCTGGTCGCGGATCGAGCTCGTCCGCTTCGGCCCCGTCGTCGAGGACAATCGGCTGGAGAGGATCCTGTTCTTCCCGGACCGGCGCGGGATCGCGCTGCGCCAGGTCCAGGCCATCCTCGGCACAGAGGACGAGACCGCGACGAGCGCGGAGAGTCTTGCGGAGAAATCCGTCGCCGTGCAGGGGCTGGGGGCGCTGGAATTCGTGCTCTTCGGAACGGGTGCTGAGACGCTGGCTGCAGGGGAAGGGAGCTTCCGCTGCGCCTACGGCCTCGCCGTCGCGCAGAACCTTGCCGCTATGGCGGCCTCCATCGATGCGGCATGGGCCAACGAAAACGGCATCGCCGCGCGCCTGACCGCACCGGCCCCCACAGATCCTGCCTATCGCGGTGCCACGGACTCGCTGCAGGAGATCGTCGGCATCTTCGTCCATGGGCTGGAAGCGGTGCGCGACCTGCGGCTCGCTCCGGCGCTGGGAGAAAGCGCCGAGGAAGCGAGGCCCAACCTCTTCCTGTTCCGGCGCTCAGGCTCGACGCTGGATTCGCTGCAGGGCAATTTCGAGGGGCTGCACGACCTGTTCGACGCCTCCAGGCTCGCGGATTTGCTGCCGGCGCCACAGGCGTACATGGAAACGTCCATCGACTTCGAGTTCGCCAACGCCGAGCGCACGCTGGCCGGCTTGTCGGAGCCGCTGACCGACGCTGTCGCCTCGCCGCAGCGCCAGGCCCTTACCTACCTGCTTATCGTCACCGCCAGCCTGCAGGATCTCTTCGAGGCGCAGCTTTCGCCGGTTCTCGGCCTGTCGAGCGGCTTTTCCTCGCTCGACGGCGACTGAGGCCGCGCGGCATGGCGTTTCGTCCCCTCCCCCTCGGCCCGAGCGCGCTCGTCGACCGGCGGCGCTTCCTCGCCGGCGCGGGCGCTGCCTTCGTCGCCGGACTCGGGCCACGCCCCGCTGCTGCTCTCGACCGGGCCGATGCGCTGTTTGGTGCCTCCTGCAGGCGCCCGGACGGCAGCTATGGCTGTGCAGTGTTCTCCGACCGCGGAGAGATCGTCTCGACCGTGACCCTGCCGGAGCGCGGCCACGACGTCGCCTTCGACAGGATCAGCGGCAACGCCGTCGTCTTTGCCCGCCGGCCGCGAACCTTCGCGGTCGTCTTCGATCCGGCGAGTGGGCGGACCGTGCAGACACTGGCGTCTCCCGAAGGACGGCACTTCTTCGGCCACGGCTTCTTCTCCCCGGACGGGGCGCTGATGTACGCCACGGAAAACGACTATGACGGCGCCCGGGGGCTCATCGGCGTCTACGACGTCGGGGGCGGCTACCGGCGCATCGGCGAGTTCGAATCGCACGGCATGGACACGCACGAGGCGCTGCTGATGCCGGACGGCGAGACGATCGTCGTCGCCAATGGCGGCATCGAGACGCATCCGGACTACGGCCGGCAGATGCTCAACATCGCGACCATGGACCCCTCGATCGCCTTCATCGACCGGCACACCGGCGACCTGATCGACAAGCAGCTGCTGCCCGGGCACCTGCACAAGCTGTCCCTGCACCACATCGCGGTCGACGCGCGGCGCCGCGTCTGGTTCGGCGGCCAGTACCAGGGTCCGGCGCATGACGCACCGCCGCTCGTCGGCGTCGCCGAGCCGGGCACAGAGCTTGTCCTGACCGGGCTGCCCGACGGCGACCTGACCCTCCTGTCCAACTATGTCGGGTCGGTCGCCGCCAGCCGCGACGGCGCGCGCGTGGCGGTCTCTTCGCCCGTCGGCAACAACATGCTGATCCTCGACGCCGCGACGGGCAACGTCCTTGGTCGCCACGCTCTGACGGATGGCTGCGGCCTCGCGCCTGCCGGCACCGGCTTCCTGGCGACGAGCGGCGCGGGCGACGTGCTGCGGCTTGAGGAGGATGACAGCCCGACGCGGGCCGACGTCGAATGGGACAATCACATCCTGGCGCTTGACGCCATCGCCTGAGCGTCGGACCATCGAACGCCCTGATCCGAGGACTGCCGATGTCCCTGCTCGTCCCCGTCATCCTCGGAACCGTGCGCTCGGAGCGCCAGGGTATCAAGGCCGTCAGGTTCATCATGGCGAAGCTGCGCGAGCGGGGCCACGAGCCGGTTCTGGTCGATCCGCTGGAACTCGACCTGCCGCTGCTCGACAAGATGTACAAGGAATACCCGAGGGGCGAAGCGCCGGAGAAGCTTGAGCGGCTGGCGGACCTCTACCGCCGG
>DASYHY010000291.1:0-23726 GCA_036252795.1 Aurantimonas sp.
CGCGAAGCCGACCGCCGGACAGCCACCGGCCTTGCCGGCTATCTGCGGGAGCGGGGCGTGAACCGGCTCTTCGTCGCCGGTCTGGCCACCGATTTCTGCGTCCTCTGGACCGCGCTCGACGGACGCGAGGCCGGGTTCGACGTCGTGGTCGTCGATGACGCCTGCCGGGCCATCGACCTCGAGGGTTCCCTCGATCGCGCCTGGCGCGACATGCGGGATGCCGGAGTCGCCAGATGCGACTCGACTTCGCTCGCCGGCGCGTCGCCGGCCTGACCGCCCGTTCGCTGTCGATCCGCGGCAGTGGCCTCGCGGGTCGCGAGGCGGCGGCCTATATGGATGGCAAGCGGCCGCGGCCGCGCAGTCAGGAGCCGATCATGGACGTCAGGACCTTTCCCTTCACCCGCACCGACGCCGAGTGGCGCGCCGTGCTGACACCGGAGCAGTACGCCGTGATGCGCGGCCACGGGACCGAGCGCCCGGGCAGTTGCGCACTGCTCCACGAGAAGCGGCCGGGCATGTTCATCTGCGCCGGTTGCGGGCAGCCGCTCTTCGTCGGCGGCCGCAAGTTCGAGAGCGGAACCGGCTGGCCGAGCTTCGACACGCCCGTCGAAGGTGCCGTCGAGACGACCGAGGATCGCAGCCACGGCATGGTCCGCACGGAGTGCCATTGCAGCCGCTGCGGCAGCCATCTCGGCCACGTCTTTCCCGACGGCCCGCCGCCGACCGGCCTGCGCTACTGCATCAACGGCGTCGCGATGAACTTCGAGCCCGATCACGGCTGACGGCCTCCGACTGACGATGCGGGAGAGCGGCCCCCACGCTCTCCCGCTCGCTGCGCCCGCCGCCGGCCGAGGCCGTCAGGCCTCTTGGAACGCCCCGACGAATGCCGGCGCGGCCTCGGCGACCGCGGCCAGCGAATAACCGCCTTCCTGAACGATGACGGTCGGGAGCTTCACGCTGCCGATGAGGCGGCCGATGAGCGGGTAGGCGGCTGTCGACACGTCGAGCTTCGACAACGGGTCGTCGCGATGGGCGTCCCAGCCGGCCGACACCACCAGCGCCTCTGCGCCGAAGCGTCCAACTGCCTCCAACAGCTGTTCCACGGCCGCGACGAAGGCGGTGTCGCCGGTGCCGAATGCCAGCGGAATGTTGAGGTTGCAGCCCTCGCCGGCGCCCGTGCCGCGCTCCTCCGCGTAGCCGAAGAAATGCGGATAGTAGGCGGACGGGTCGGTATGGGTGGAGCCGACGAAGACGTCGTCGCGGTCGTAGAAGATCGCCTGGGTGCCGTCGCCGTGGTGGGTGTCGAAGTCGATGATGGCGACGCGCCGGTAGCGCTGACGCAGACGCTGCGCGGCGATCGCGGCATTGTTCAGGAAGCAGAAGCCGTTGGCGCGGTCCCGATAGGCATGGTGGCCCGGCGGGCGGCAGAGCGCGTAGGCAGCCGTCTCGCCGTCCAGTACCGCCTGTGCGGCCGACGCCGCCGATGCCGCGGAGGCGAGCGCGGCGCCGAACGTGCCGACAGTCATGGCGCAGGACAGGTCGCCGACGTACCAGCCGGTCTGCCCGAGTATTCCCGTCGTGCGGGGCTGCGGCCGCGCGCCCAGTCGCGTCGCGCCCGAATAATAGGGGTGCACGTTCGGCAGGACTTCCGGTCCGGCATTGGGCAGCGCCTGAAATCGCTCGAACGCCGTTTCGAGAAACGCGACATAATGATCGGCGTGAACCGCGAGAACGTCGTCGCGCTGGATTTCCCCTGGAAGCTCCGGCGCGAGCCCGAGCCGCTCCAGCGACGCGATCAGGATCTCGCCGCGCTCGGGATTTTCCAGCGGCTGGATGAGTCGCCCGTGGACCCCGTACTGGGTCGGCCGATGAGCAAGTTGCTCGGGCGAAAAGAACAGGCGCATGTGGGTCAGCCTTTCCAGAGACGGATGAGGGAGTTGCCGGTCAAGAGGGCGCCGGACCGAGAGCGGTACGCATGTCTCACGACACGCTTCCCGTGTCGCCCGCCTGAGGGTGGTGCATCGTCAAACGGCTCCGGGACAGGCGGCGGACGGCGTCATGCTGCCGTCTCCTGAATGTGCTTACAAGCGGCGCCGTCGCTTGCGCGAAGTGGGGCGGTCGGCTCTTGTGCCGGCGAAGCGGGGGAGCCAGTGATGACGACAGTGGGATCGGGTCGGGCGGTATGAACGAGACCGGATCAGAGCTGCGTTCCGTGGCCTCCGACGACGCTGACACCATAAGCGGCAGTCGCGACGGCTCGCCGCTCGAGGTGTTCAAGGTGTTCCTGGTGCTGGGGCTGACCTCCTTCGGCGGGCCTGTCGCTCACATCGGCTATTTCCGGGAAGCGTTCGTGGTCCGGCGGCAATGGCTCGGCGACAGGGCTTATGCCGATCTCGTGGCGCTTTGCCAGTTCCTGCCGGGGCCCGCGTCGAGCCAGGTCGGAATGGCCATCGGGCTGCAGAGGGCCGGCTATCCCGGCCTCCTGGCGGCCTGGACGGCCTTCACGCTGCCATCGGCCATCCTGCTGGTTGCCTTCGCCTATGGCGCGTCGGCGCTCGGGGCGGATGCGGGCGCCGGCTGGATCGAGGGACTGAAGGCGGCCGCCGTCGCGGTCGTGGCGCACGCCGTCCTCGGCATGGCGCGAAGCCTGACGCCGGATCGCGAGCGCGCCGCCATCGCCGTCGCCGGAGTGGTGCTGGCGCTGCTGATCCCGACGGCGGTGGGGCAGGTTCTGGTGATCGGTCTTGGCGCCGTGCTCGGGCTCGTATGGCTGCGCAATTCCGGCTCGGCGGACGCGGAGCCGGGTGGTCTGGCGGTCCCCGTCAGGCGCTCGGTCGCGCTCGGCGCCCTCGCGACCTTCTTGGCCCTGCTTGTCGTCCTGCCGGTCCTCGCGGCGACGACCGGGCACGGCGCCGTGACGCTGTTCGACGGCTTCTACCGCGCCGGTGCGCTGGTCTTCGGCGGCGGCCATGTCGTCCTGCCGCTGCTCCAGGCCGAAGTGGTCGACACCGGCCTCGTGACCCGCGACGCGTTCCTGGCGGGCTACGGCGCGGCCCAGGCGGTGCCCGGCCCGCTGTTCTCCTTCGCCGCCTATCTCGGCACCGTCATGGCCGTCCCGCCCGCCGGCATCGTCGGTGCCGCCATCGCGCTCGTGGCGATCTTCCTGCCCTCGGCGCTGCTGATCGTGGGAGCCCTGCCGTTCTGGGACCGGCTGCGGGGCGCGCCGCTCTCGCAGCGGGCGCTGGCGGGCGTCAATGCCGCGGTCGTCGGACTGCTCGCCGCCGCGCTCTACGATCCGGTCTTCACCGAAGGCATCACGTCACGCGGCACCATGGCGATCGCGGCGGTCGCCTTCGTCCTTCTTGCGTCGTGGCGGGTTCCGGCGTGGGCCGTGGTGATCGCCGCCGGACTCGCCGGCTTAGTCGCGCTCTGACGCTGCAGATCCGCGGACAAGCACCGGCGGCACCGGAAGGAGAAGGAACGGGCACGAGCAAGAGAGCGGCGGCCATCGTGTCCGCGAAAACCGGCGGTGCGATGGTCGCGGCATGTCTGCAGAAGGCGGCGAAGGGATGCCGCGTCGCGGCGATCCATTTAGCTTCCCTTGCCAGATCGACACTGCCTCGGCAGGCGGTTATCCCGGCGGTGGCGCCGGTTCCCCGCCCGCAGCAACCGGCCATTACACCGGAGAAGCCGCTTGAGCGATCATCCTGCCGCAGTCGACTGTCTGATCGTCGGGGGAGGGCCCTCCGGCCTGACGGCCGCCCTCTATCTGAAGCGCTTCCAACGCTCGATCCTCGTCGTCGACGGCGGCGAGAGCCGCGCCGCCTGGATCCCGGAAAGCCACAACATCCCGTTCTTCTCGCACGGCATTTCCGGCAAGGAGATCCTCGCTCGCGAGCGCGGCCATGCCGCCCAATACGGCGTGTTGGCGGAGCCGGCCCGGGTGACGGAGATCAGGAAGGAGGGCGGCGGCTTCGCGGCGACGATCGAAGCGCCGGACGGTGGCACGCGACAGGTGTCGGCCCGGCGGGTCGTGCTGGCGACCGGGGCCGTCGATGTCGAGCCGGACCTGCCGGACGTGCCCGACGCGGTGCGCCGGGGGCTCGTTCGCTATTGTCCGATCTGTGACGGCTACGAGGCGATCGGCAAGCGCGTCGCGGTCATCGCCAAGGGCAGCCGCGGCGTCGGCGAGGCGATGTTCATCCGCCGGACCTATTGCGACGACGTCACTCTCCTGACCCTGGGCGTTCCCATGGATCTTGCAGCGGAGCAGGCAGCGGAACTGCGCGAGCAGGGGGTCACCGTCATGGAGGAGCCCGTCGTCGCGCTCGAGCGCGACGGTGACAGCATCGGCGCGCTGCGGACCACGCGGCAGGAGCTGCGGTTCGACATCCTCTACTCGGCGCTCGGCCTGCGCTACCGCTCCGAACTGGGCCTGGCGCTCGGAGCGCGGCACGACGACCGGCAGGCGCTCTGGGTGGACGAGCACTGCCAGACCAGCGTCAAGGGGCTATACGCCATCGGGGACGTGGTGGTCGGGCTCGACCAGATCGTGGTCGGCATGGGCCAGGCCGCGCTGGCGGCCACCCATATCCACAATCGCTGCGAGTACCCGACGGAAGACGAGTAGGTGCCCCACGGAGCCGGGGTGTGTCGCGCGATCGTCAGGTTCCCGGCTTGTTCTCGCGCCCGACCTTCGTCGCGACTTCGCTGAAGGTCGGCAGCGCCCCACCGTCGCAGAGCCGGTTGGCCGCCCGCAGATAGCGGATGGGAAACAGCACGGCCTCGCGGTTCGACCCGGACAGTTCCGTCGGACGGCGAGGGTCGGCGCCCGCGACCCGTTCGGCCTCGGCGAGCGCCTGGTCGATTTCCTCGTGGCTCAGCAGGTCCTTCTCCCGCAGGGCACACAAGACGGACTGCAGGGCGGTGTACAGCCCTTCGAGTTGAAGATTGGCGGTATTCATCTGGGGGCTTCACCTCCCTGGCTTTGAGCCGCAAATGCGGCTTGAAAGGCAACTGGCGTCCCGGCGCCCTCGGTCCAGTGGGCAACACCGGCCGAGAAAGCCGGCGCCGGGAGACGGATACTGTCGTGCGGCATTGCGGCGGCGCGCGGTCCGGGCTTTGCTGTGCTGCGGCAATCTCAAGGAATCACAGGTGGAATCGGTCAAGCGCAACATCATCGCGGGCATCCTGACGCTGATCCCCGTCGTCGTGACGATCTGGATCCTGAATCTGGTCCTGACCACGCTGATCGGCTTCGGCCGGCCGCTGGTGCTGGCCCTGGCCTTCTGGGCGGAGACCCACTCGCCGTGGCTCGCGGGCCTGTTGCGCGCCGACGTGTTCCAGTCGCTGATCGCGCTCGTGCTGGTCCTGATCGGGCTTTACGTTCTGGGGGCGCTGACGCAGGCCGTGATCGGACGCAAGGTCATCTCGCTGGTCAACCGGATGATCGAGCGTCTGCCCTTCGTCCGCAGCCTCTACAGTTCCGTGCGCCGCATGCTGGAGGTCTTCCAGTCGACGGAGACCAACATGCAGCGGGTCGTGCTGATCAGGTTCCCCAATCCCGGCATGCGCACGCTCGGCTTCGTCACCCGGACATTCGCAGATTCGGGCGAACCCGATCGGATGCTCGCCGCGGTCTACGTGCCGACGGCGCCGAACCCGACTTCGGGTTTCATCGAGATCGTCCCGGTGGACGAACTGATCTATGTCGATTGGTCGGCGGACGAGGCGATGCAGTTCATCGTCTCGGCCGGCGCCACGGCCCCGGATCGGGTGCCGTTCAGCAATGGGGAAACAGAGTCCGTGACGCTGCCCTGAGAGGGCCGGAGCGACGCTCTAACGGCACCCCGTCCTCCTCGAACTTCCAGCGGTACGGCTCCACGTTCGGCGCAGGGCGCCATCCGATGCCGCGATGCCGCACGAGTTCGCGCGGATGTGCCGGCGCTCCGTGAGCCGCGATGTAGGCGGGGGCGGCAAAAGCCATGATAGCGGCGACGCTCCTGATCCACCCCCTACACGCTGAGGAGGCCGAATTGCAGACAACCCATCCCTATGTCGGTCTATGGGTGACCGGAGACGGCCAAATCCGCCACGAGCTTCTGCCGAACGGGCGCTATGTCGAGGCGCGCGGAAACCGCGAGCGCGCCTATCTGGGCCGCTACGAAGTGACGGGCACGCATATCGAGTACTGGGACGACACCGGGTTTACCGCCGATGGCGATTTCATCGACGATGTGCTGCATCACGCGGGCATGATCCTCTACCGCCAGCGCTGACGTGGCAAAGCGGGTGTCACCCCGCCTGCGCCTGTTCGACAGCCTGCTTCATATCCGCCGGCGCCACGACGCCCGGGAACAGGACGGTGCCGACCATGTAGGCCGGCGTTCCCATCAGACCGAAAGTCTCCGCCTGGATGCTGTTGCGCTGGAGGATGCCGTTGATCCTGTCGCTGTCTGAATCATAGGCGGCATTAAGGGCCGAAACGCTGAAGCCGGCCCGGCTCAGCGTCGTCTCGACCTGTTGCGGCGTCAGCCGTCCGGGCGTCGCCATCAGCGCCGCCAGCGCCTTCGCGTGATGCTGTCCGGCGGCGAGCGTCAGGCGGGAGGCATAGAGCGAGGCCGGTCCGAAGATCGGCCAGTCCTTCATCACGTGGCGGATGCCGCCGTCCTCCCGCACCAGCCGGACGACGTCCGGATGGGCTTCTTTGCAGTAAGGGCACTGGTAGTCGAAGAACTCGACGATGGTCACGTCGCCCTTCGGGTTGCCGAGCACCGGCACCTCGGGGTCGAACAGCACCGCCTCCCGCGACATCGGATCGGGCGCGGCGGACGCGACCAGCGGCGTCGCCCCGATGGCGAGCGCGCCGATGAGCAGGCTTCGGCGGTCGATCACGGTCATGCCGTTGCTCTCTCCCTGGCGGTTCGACGACTTTGCATGTCGGCGCATCCTGTCACGACCGATGGGCCGCGCTCAGGCGACAGGCGCCGCGGCGCTGCGCACCACCACCTGCGATCCCACGGGAACCCGGGTCTCCAGATCGATCACGTCCTGGTTGAACATCCGGATGCAGCCGGACGAGACGGAGCGGCCGATCGTGCCGGGTTCGTTGGTGCCGTGGATCCGGTAGTAGGTGTCGCGGCCACCGCGATAGAGATAGAGCGCCCGCGCGCCGAGCGGATTGCCGAGCCCACCCTCGACGCCGTCCGCATAGGGCCCGAAGCGCTCGGGTTCCCGCTTCAGCATGTTGGCGGTCGGTGTCCAGCCCGGCCACTCGGCCTTGCGCGCGATGGTGGCGTTGCCGGCGAAGGCGAAGCCCGCCTTCCCGACACCGACGCGGTATCGCATGGCCTTGCCGTTCTCCTCGACGAGATAGAGGAAGTGTTCGGCCGGATCGACGACGATGGTGCCCGGCTCTTCCGGGCCGGTATAGTCGACCATCTGGCGGACATTCTCGTCCGTGAGAGAGTCGGCGGGAATGGCGGGAATGGTCCGGCCATTGTCCTCGAAGGCGGCGTAGCGCGGGTCCCCGACCAACTCCGGCGCGGCATATCCGAGCACCGTCCGGGGCAGGCCGCCAACGGTAGAGCATCCCGCCGTGGTGAGCAGCATCATGCCGAGCAAGCCGGCGCAAAGGGTGCTGTTGAGCTTCATGTCAGTTCGTATCCGCCTTGGCGCCTGTCGATTTCCGCCGCGAGCATCTCGCGCGAGATTCTTGAGTTGCGGCAAGCGGACGGTTCCGCGTGCAAGACGGCGGGGCCGGATCGCCCGGGAGAGCCGTCCATCTGCCGTTTCCTACCATCGATCCGGCGAAACATGGTCGCTTTTGCGGTCGGTCCCGACGCCGAAATGCAACACCTATTACGCTTCTTCATCTGCGGCGGCCGCTGCCGTAGGCGCGGTCGCCCATCGAGCGGCATCGCGGCGCTCAGACGGCCACAGGGACCGTCCGCGGCGGCAGCACGACGATCGGCGTCCCGTCGGGCACGCGATCGTAAAGGTCGATGACGTCCTGGTTCAGGAGCCGGATGCAGCCCGACGACACGGCCTTGCCGATCGACCATTCCTGATGCGTGCCGTGCAGTCGGTAGAGCGTGTCGCGCCCATCCTGGAAGATGTAGAGCGCTCGTGCGCTGAGCGGGTTCTCGAGGCCAGGGTCCATGCCGCCATTGGCGATCGAGTACGGCTCGAGCTCGGGCTGGCGCGCCACCATCTCGTCCGGCGGCGTCCAGCGGGGCCATTTGCGCTTGTACTGGACCCGGGCGCGGCCGGACCAAGAAAAGCCCTCCCGCCCGACGCCGATGCCGTAGCGCATCGCCGATCCGTCGGCCTGCGTGAAATACAGGTACTTCTTGTCGGTATCGACGACCAGCGTCCCGGGCGGCTCGTTCGTCGTGTTCGGCACCTCGGTGCGCCAGAACGCCTCGTCGACTTTGGAGACGTCGACGGCCGGCACGAAGAACTGCTCGTTCGGCATCGCGTCGTACATCATCGGACGGGGCGGCGGCGGGGGCGGGGCCACCGGTGCCGGCGCCACCATCTGCGTCCGCGGCGACGCGCTGACGCAGCCAGACAGCGCCAGGGTCGACAGGCCGAGCAGAAGGTTGCGCCGGGAGAGGGCGCTGTTTCGGAAGGTCAAGAAAAGAGTCTCCTGCAATGCGATCGGCGAAGGCGCCGCCAGCCGCCCGCTCGAGGCGCAGGCACTTCGCCGTTCCCGATGATGAAAGTCACTCGTTATCAATAACGGCGTGCCCGGGCCGGACACGTGTCGGTGAGGCTGACGAGAGTGGCGGAAAAGCCACAAAGCGCTTGCATGGCCGCGGGGCCGGATGATGGCCGGGCGACAGCTTCTGCGTCGCATCGGTTCGCGGATGCGTCGGGGGCCGGCGCAGTCACGCCGCACCACCAGCCGGGCCGGCGTGACTCAGTGGAGCGCCTTTTCCAGTTCGGCCTTGGACATGCTGGAGCGGCCCGGGATCTTGCGCCGCTTCGCCTCGTCGTAGAGGTCCGACTTCGTCTTGCCGCTACCGCGATCCTGCGCCGTCTTCCTGGCCACGTCCTTGGGCTGGGTGGAGAACTGGCGGCCCTTCTTCGTGTCGCGCTTCTTCTTTTCGCTCGTGCGCTTGTACTCGGCGTCGCTGAGGTGCTCGCGCGCCCTCTTCGGCAGGTAGCGTTCGCCGCTCTTGCCGCTTTCGGCGCCGGATTTAGTGCCCCAGTCCTCGTCGGTCCATTGCTGCAGGCTGTTGTCCTCGGCCTTCCCGCCGACATAGCCGCCGCCGGCCTCCTGGTATTCGTGCGTTGCCAGCTGCGCCTTGCGCGCCGACCACTGGCCCGGCTTGCCGCCCCTGGACCCCTTGGTGACATTCGCCTTGACCTTCTCCCAAAGCTTGGGGTCGCTCTTCTGCGCCGTCTTGGTCATCGCTCGTCCTCCGCGTCGCGTGTTCGTCCAGAACGCCCAGGGGGCGGGTTGGATGCCGAGGGAAGGGCGCTGCGACGGGGGACGCACTTCTTGTCGCATGACTTCTCGTCGCCGGAAATCATCAACCTCAGGGTTTCCGCCAGAAGCGGCGATTGCGCGACCTGAAAGCGGGAGCCGCAGCCTGTGCAAATTCAGCCTGTACTAAAAGATTACAAATGCAACGGAGCGGGAACGCTCGATAATTCTTTTGAATAAAAGTATCTATTTGCTCATGCGCAACTCAGATAGAAATTTATATTTTAATTTAACCTATAGTAAACGGTTAATAAGCATATATTACATCGATTAATACATCAGGCGCAGACTCGGGATGGTCGGACCTCAGCAATGGGCCGGCCATATTGAGGAGGTGCGCTTGCTGATCTTGCTCGTCGGGGTCCTGCTGATAGCGTCCGTGTTGCTCGACGCATTCCTGACCGTGCTCGACGCCAACGGCCGCAGCCTTTTGTCGGTCTGGGCCTATCGCTGGTTCTGGTGGCTCTGGCGGCACCTCTCCCGATTGCTGCCCCCGGCGAGCCGGCATCAGATGCTGACGCTCGGTGCGCCGCTGATGATCCCGATGATGATCGCGTTGTGGACGGGCGGGCTCGTGACGGGCTTCGCCCTCGTCTATTTCGGCGGGCTGGAACCGCAGGACCAGATGGTGCTCGGGCGATCAGGGACTGATATCGCCAACGCCTTCAGGCTTTCCTTCGTGACCTTGTCGACCATCGGCTTCGTCGAGATCAGCCCGTCGAACATGCCCTATTCGGTCGCCGTGGCGCTGGAAGCGATCCTCGGCAGCATCCTGATCACCCTGACCGTCACCTATTATCTCAGTGTCCAGGACGCGGTCACGGCCCACGGACGGTTCGTGACGGGCATGCAGCACCGCATACCCGATGCCCGCCGCCCTCTGTCGGCTGCCGCGGCCTTTCTCGCCCATGGCAATGCAGGCGCGCTTTCCGGCTGGCTGGATACGCTTCATGATGGGACGGCTGCGCTGCACGAGGGTCTGCGGCGCTATCCGATCGTCTATTACTTCCGCCCCTCCGAGCGCCGACGCGGCCTGCCGCAGACGCTGGCGGCGCTCAGGGAAACGACGGCCGGCCTGCTGTGGCACCTGCCGGCAGGACATCCTGTCGCCCGCAGCCCGGGACTGCTTGCGCTCCAGGTCGCGCTGCTCGACCTCACCGATGATCTCAGCGCCCGCTACATCCCAGTCCGCACCCGCACGATCGCTCGCCCGGTCGAGCCGGACATGTTCGCCGCTGCCTTCCACGGCACGCTCTACGCGCCGGATGCCTGGGTCGAGCGTTTCCTCGAGGAGCGGGCCACTGTGCGCGCTCTCCTGAACCTGGACAGGGCCGACAGTGCCGAAGGGGCCTATCGCGACTATCGCGGCTGGCTGGCCTTCGTCGTCCCGCTACACGACTTCGAGCGCGCCGTCCGAGCCGACCTCGGCTACTCCGAGCGCTTCCGGCCCGGCCGTTCCTCCACTGTCGTCTCGGTCATTGCGCGCGGCCCGAAGGACAGGCCGCAGCCGCTCGAGCGGGTGCGGGAATTGCAGCCATGAGCCGCCTGCAGTTCAAGACCCTCGTGGCCCGGCTCAGGATTTCGCTCTCCAACGCGGTCTGGCTGGTGCCCGTGATCGCTGCGGGCTCGGCGTTGGTCGCCGCAAAGACACTGGTCAGTGCGAAGATTGATGCGCCCGATGCCGTGGGCATGCTTCTCAGCACCGGGAGTCCGGCCGGCGCACGCCACCTGGTGCGCACCATCGCCACCACCTCGCTCACGGTCGCAACCTTCGTCTTCTCGATCTCGATGGTCGTCCTGCAACTGGCGAGCTCCCAGTACTCTCCGCGCCTGCCGGGCCAGTTCCTGCGCAATCGCGGCACCCAAATCATCATCGGCACGTTCATCTTCACCTTCGTCTACAGCCTCGCGATCGTCCGGGCGATCCGGACCGGCGAGGAATTCGTGCCGAACCTTGCGGTCACCTTCGCCTTTCTCCTGATCCTGTGCTGCGTCGTGGCGCTGATCATCTTCATCCACCACGTCGTCCAGTCGATCCGCGTCGAGAGCATCCTCGCCTACATCGAGCGCAAGACCGGCAAGGCGATCGAACGGACCTTCGAGAAGCTGAGCGAAGACGATCAGGAAAACGAGAAGAAAGGCGAGGCGGACGCCGCGATCCCCGAGCACGCCGCGCCGATCCTGGTCGAGGAGTCCGGCATCGTCCGGCGCATCGACGGCGACGACCTCGTGCGGTTCGCCAGTAGCCACGGACTCGTCCTCCGCCTCGTCAAGAGGCTTGGCCAGCACGTCGCCGCGGGAACCGCGATCGGTTGGGTCTGGACCGAGGAAACGACCTCCAGCGCGTCACCGACAGAGGAAGCGCGCGATGAACTCACGGTTGCGATCCAGCTCAGCGGCGATCGCTCTCTGAAGGACGACGTCGAGTTCGGGTTCGTGCAACTCGTCGACATCGCGTTGCGCGCCCTGTCGCCCGCGATCAACGACCCGACCACCGCCTGCAACGCACTCCACTCGCTGAATATCCTGCTTGTCAAGCTGACCGGCTTCCGCCTCGGCGACCGCTTCTTCTTCGACGAGGACAACCGGTTGCGGGTGATCGTGCCGCAGCCGACCTTCGCCGATCTCCTCGACAGCGTGATCACGCCGGTGCGCCAGGCAGCGCCGGACGACAGCTCCGTCGCCCTCTGCCTCTGCGATCTTCTGACCGACCTCGCCCGCGCCGTCCGAAACGACGAGCAGCACGACGCCTTGTGCGAGCAGCTGGAGCGCGTGCGCAACGCTTATGGCGAGGCGGCCCAGCAGGCCGTCGATTCCGACCGCATCGATGCCGCCGTGGAAGAGGTGGAACGAGCGCTCGCGGGAAGAAAGCCGAAATCGCCATGACCTTGCGCACCTGGATCGCCGTCCGCGCGTTCATCTTCTTCATTGTCGGGCAGCTTACCGGCCACGTTCTGCTGACGGTGATCGTCATCGTCGCAGGCCTCCTCCTCCTTCTCCTTTCGGTTTGGGCCTACACGGAAGTGCTCTGGTACGCGGCGATCGGCTATCTGGACGTCCTGATCAAGTTGGTCGCCGTCCAGCTTGGCATGGCCGCCGCCCCGTTCGTGACGATGACCGTCTTCGTCATCGTCAATATGAACCTTGCCCGCAAACTCGCGCCGTCCGACCGCGTGATCTCGGCCGACGAGACCCGGGTGGACCGCTGGCGGCGGGCGTCCGCGCCCTTCGCGAGGCCGCTCATCACTGCGATCGGCCTCCTGTGCGGGCTGATCATCGCGCTTCAGACCTTCGTCCACTGGGACACGTTCCTTCTGTGGTGGCACGGCGGCCAATGGGGCCGCAGCGACCCCAGTTCGAGCGCGATCTCAGCTACTTCATGTTCCAGCTCGCCTTCTACACGCTGGTGCAGCGCTGGACATTCATCGGCGTCCTCGTGACGCTCGTCCTCACCGTCCTGACGAGCTACCTCTTCGGCGGCATCCGACCGCAGGCGCCGGGCGCCAAGATCCCCTTCCAGGTCAACCTGCATATCTCGGCTCTGATGCTCGCCCTCATCGTCCTCATCGGCTGGGGCATGATCCTGGAATTGCACCTCCTCAGCTATTCCGAACGCGGCGTCATCACCGGCCTCGGCTTCACCGATTCCAATGCCAGCCTCGTTGCCTACAAGTTCGTGGCCACGGCGGTGGTCACCGGCTTCTTCCTCTTCCAAGTCAACATCCGCCGGCCCGGCTGGATCATCCCGACCCTGGCGCTCGTCTGGCTGTTCCTGGTCGGCCTGTCGATCGCCCGCTTCTACCCGAACGTCTATCAGTTCCTCGTGGTCGAGCCGCAGGAGCTCGGACGCGAATACCCGTTCATCGAGGATCATCTCGCCTTCACGCGCTACGGGTTCGACCTCGAGAAGGTCGAGCGGCGCCATACTCCCGGCAACGACCATCTGACGTCAGAGGAACTCGCCGCCTATCGGCCCGCGCTGGAGCAGATCCGGCTGTGGGACCCGGACACGATGATCATCAACTTCCGCGAGTTGCAGGCGCTGCGAACCTATTTCGACTTCGAGGACGTCGACGTCGACCGCTATCGCGTGGACGGCGAGGAGACGCTGGTTCTCGTCGGCGCCCGCGAGGTGAAGACCACGCATCTGGCGGAAAGCGCCCATCGCTGGGAGAACCAGCGCATGATCTACACCCACGGCCATGGGCTCGTGGCGGCATCCGGCACGCTGTCCACCGAGGCGGGCATGCCGGTATTCCTGACGCGCGACCTGCCGACCGAGGGCGCCTCCGCGATCGACGCGGACAATCCGCGAATCTACTACGGCGAGGCCTCGTCGCCCTATGCGTTCGTGGCCACCGACACGATCGAGCTCGACCGGCCGATCGATCAATCGAGCCAGCCACGACCGTCCGGCGCTTCCCCTTCCGAGGAGAGGCCTGCATCCGGCGACAAGGACACGGACTGCCCGGCAGGGCAAACAGCTGCGGGCGGGGAGGGCGCGGCGACCGACGAGGCAGGCGCGGCGTCGACCGAAGCGGCCGACGCGTGCCGGCCGGCAGCAATCGGGTTCGCCATCAACGACTACGGCGGCAAGGGCGGTGTGCTGATCGACGGCCTCGTCAGGCGGCTCGCCTTCGCCGTCCGCTTCTGGGACGTGCAATTCGCCCTCAGTTGGCTCGTCGACGACGACACCCGGGTCCAGTTTCACCGCCGTATCCGCGAGCGCATCGGTCGCGTCGCGCCGTTCCTCGAGCTCGACCGCAATCCCTATCCCGTCGCTGTCGACGGACGCATCAAGTGGATCGTCGAGGCCTACACCGTCTCGGACATGATGCCCTATTCGCGGCGGGTGAATCTCTCCGACCTGAGCCAGGTAACGCAGCCGAAGCAGGATGCCGTCTCGGTTGTCATCGACGAGTTCACGAGCAGCGAGGCGGGCCTCGCCGGCACGGCGAACTACATCCGCGGCAGCGTCAAGGCAGTCGTCGACGCCTATGATGGCTCCGTCACGCTCTACGTTGTCGGTCCCGACGACAAGGTGCTGCAGGCCTGGCAGCGCGCCTTTCCGGGAATCTTCGTGCCGGAGGCAGAGGCCAGCCCAGACCTGCGAGCGCACTTCCGCTATCCGCAGGATCTCTTCCGGATCCAGTCGGTGATGTGGTCCGACTATCACATGGAGACGCCGGAGATCTTCTATACGAAGGAGGCGGCCTGGCGAATTCCACCCGATGCCGCGTTCATCTCGCTCCGTCGCGAGCGCAAGGAGCCCGAATACGAGCAGCGCCGCGAGGACCTGCGACCCTATTGGCTGATGGCCCGCTTTCCCGGCGAGGACGAGAGCCAGTTCGCCATCGTCCAGCCCTTCAGCCCGGCCGGGCGCAACCTGCTGAGCGGGTATCTCGTCGGCCTCAGCGATGGCGCGAACTACGGCCGGCTCGTCTCCTATGCCTTCCCGCCGACGACCACGATCCTCGGTCCGCCCCAGGCGCAGGCCCGCATCGACCAGGACGCCCGCATCTCGGCCTGGATGACGCTGCGCATGCAGTCGGGATCTCGCGTCTCGCGCGGGCGGCTGCTCGCCCTGCCGGTCGCCGACACGCTGCTTTATGTGGAGCCGCTCTTCGTCCAGGCGGACAAATCCTCCGTCTCCCACCTTCTCGGCGCGCAGCTCTCCAGCATCCCCGAGATGAAGAAGATCGTTGTCGTCTTCGGCGACAAGGTGGTCATGCGCGATACGCTGCAGGAGGCGATAGCCGCTGCTTTCGGCCAGGAGCCGCCAGAGACGCCCGTAGAGAGCACACTCGCGGTGGAGAGCGCGGGTCCGGACCGGCTGTCCATCACCGTCGGCGGCCCGGACTCGAGCTCGGGCGGTTCTACCGATGCCGACGGGACCGACATTCCCATGGACACACCCTAGCGGCCGCCGCCACGGCCCCGGTCGCGAAAGGAGAACCTCATGCTGACCCTCATCCTCGTCGTCGCCCTCCTGATCCTGATCGTCAGCGTGCTCGTCGCGGCGATGCGCCGATACGACGCCAACAACTATTTCGATCAGGATCGCCAGCCCTTCTACGCCGAGCCGGATGCGCTGGTGTCTGCGGGCCTCCTCTATTCGCAGACGGACCGCGAGCAGCGCGAACAGCATACCTACACGGTGACGCCGGCCGGCGAGGCGGGGTTGCGGGCATGGCTGCGCGAGCCTTCGAACGATCCGGGCTTTCTGGAGCATCATTTCGCCGGTCTCGTCGTCCCGTTCGATCGCGGTCGGATCGTCGCGCGGCGCTTTGCCCTGCATCGCTCCCGCCTTGCCGAATACGAGCGGCTTGAGTTGCTGCTCGTGAACCGGCCGGAATGGCGTTACGCGCTGGCTGCTGCCCGCGTCGGCGTCCGGTTCGAGCGGCGCTGCCTCGACTTCTGGAAAGGTGTCGAGAGCGAAGGCGAACCAGACGAGCCCCGGCAGCAGACGCGAGCCCATCCGGCCCACGAGCGGGACGAGGAGGCTTCCGATGCCGACCGCGCCGAGACCGCAGCGGCCGCCGATCGCGCGGAGCTGCCGCGGGACGAGCAATCCGAGAACGAGAGCCGGAATGGCGAGCAGCCGGAATCGTCGAAGCCCCGCGACGCATCGGGCGACGGCAAGCCGGAAGCGTCGGACGAATCCCGGCGACGGGAAAATGACCAGTTGGGCCGGGAGGCGGACGACGACGCCGAGGCGTCCGGGACCGACCGAACCGAGGACGCGGAGGCGCCGGAAGCCGGCCGATCCGAGAAAGACAGCCCTGACGGCGAGCAGCGCGGATCTTCCGACAGGCGCGGCGTCCCGGACGGCGTGGACGCCGAAGCGCCCGACGAGTCCCGGCGACGGGAACGCGACCAGCCGGACCGGGAGACGGACGACGACGCCGAGGCGTCCGCCACCGACCGTGCCGATGACGCGGAGGCGCCGAAGGGCAGCAGATCCGACGATGGCAGTCCGGAAGGCGAGCAGCGCAGGCGTTCCGAGCGCGGCGATCGGGACAGCGACGAGGCCGAAGCGCCCGACGAGTCCCGGCGACAGGAAAATGACCAGCCGGACCGGGAGACGGACGACGCCGAGGCGTCCGAGACCGACCGTGCCGATGACGCGAAGGACGCCGATCCTGCGGAGACGCCACGGGAGAGCGGAGTGGAGACCAGAGACGCGTACGGCGGATCGCTGGGCGGAGCCGCAGATGCCGAGCCGGCCGGCGATTCCCGCGACAGCGCCGGGTCCGAAGTGCCGGATGCCCCGACAGATGACGAGACGCGATAGCCGCGCGTCCCAAGCAATCACGACGGGAAGGACAGCACGATGCTCGACTACTTCCGGAAAAGGCACTCTGGCGACAAGCACACCCGCTTCAAGATTAAGCGGCATCTGTTCATCGCCATGCTGTTCCTGTCGCTGCTCTTCGGCTGGATCGCGATCGGCCTGTTCCTGCCGTGGTTCGAAACGACCTTCTCCACCCCGTCGCTGAGTGCCCGCGAGATGCTTGCGCCGCAGCGAGCGGCGGCTTTCGGCCGTCACCCATCCGTATCAGCCCTCTGACAGGAGACCCGGGCCATGCTGGTCATCATCCTCATCATCGCCTTCATCCTGCTCCTGATCATCTATCTCGTCGCCGCTTTTCGCCGCCACGAGCCGGACAGCGACGTCGATCAGGAACGCGATCCCTTCTTCTCCGAACTGTCCCGGCTCGCCGCCGCCGGCCTTCTCTACGAGCAGGAGGAGCGTTCCTTCGGCCGGCCGCGCAAATCCTACACCGTCACGCCCGCCGGCGAGGCCGCGCTGCGCACGTGGCTGCGCGAGCCGATGAACGACCCGGGGATGGTCCGGCTCTACTTCGCCGGCATCGTCGGCCCGGCCGACGTCGTCTCTCTCGCCCGCCAGCAGCGCCAGCGGCACGAGGAGCGCCTGGAGCAGTACTGGCGCATCGAAGCGCTCCTCGCCAAGGGCGATGACGACTGGGAATCCACGCAGAAGACGATGCGCCTCGGCCGCCGCTTCGAGGAAGCCTGCCTCGAGTTCTGGAGGAAAGAGGTCGACCTGCCGATGAACGCGGTGCCGGACCCCGAGCGCCACCGCGCGGCATGAGACGCAGGCCCATCACCCGCTCCCCTCAACCAACCGGGAAAGGAACGAAGACCATGTCCAGCAAAAGCAGTCTCTGGCTCTGCAGCGCCATGGCGGCCGTCGCCGTCTCCTGTGCGGCGGCGCAGGACAACCAGCTGCGGATCATTCAGGCAGACGACGAGACCCGCCGCACAAGCACCGCGACGATCGATCAGACCGGAAGCAACAATAGCGCCGACGGTGGACTGAAGGACGCCGCGGGCATGACCCTCTTCGACGGCACGACGATGGACGTGGCGCCTGCCGATGCAGGCATCTACCAGGATGGCGCCGACTCCACCGCGGTCATCGAACAGTTCGGCGACGCCAATGCCGCAGCGATCCGCCAGGCCGATCCGACCGGTAGCGGCGCGGACGGCTCGACCGTCCGCATCCTGCAGGGCGAGAGTGGCTTCAGGTCGGAGGACAGCATCGCCGCCGTCCAGCAGTCCGGCGATGCGAGCAGCGTCACGGTCGATCAGCAAGGCAAGGCAAACCGCTCCTTTTCGTTCGAGAGCGGCAGCGCGGCGGCGACTTTCGGCGGGTCGGGCACGTCCGGTGGCGGCCAATCCGCCGGAGCATCGGCCGGAAATCCGCGCTCCGATGGCGGCAGCAACGAGCAGACGCATACGCTCCGTGGCGAGGGCAACGAGAGCCAGATTGTCCAGAACGGCGAGGGGCTGACGGCCGACGTGACCCTGTCGCATGGTCGCGATGATGTCGGCCGCATCGGCCAGACCGGGAGTGGCCACAAGGCATCCTACGTGGCCAAGGCCGGGGCCGGTCGCTTCGGCGAGGTGACGCAGTCCGGTTCGGAACCCACCAATGCCGATATCGATGTCAGCGGAAGCGACCATCGCGCACGCGTTCATCAGAACGGCCAGGGTGGACAGCACGAGGCGAGTGTCACCCAGGCCGGGCGGGGCCACGAGGCCCTCGTCCAGCAGGAGGACGAGACGGAAGCTGGCGAGGGCAACGTCGCATCGATCGACCAGAAGGGCACCGCAGGCAGCGCCGACATCGACCAATCGGGCGCGGGCGCCGGGAACAACGCCCAGATCGGTCAGGAGGGGACGAACGCCTCCGGCCTTGCGGCGAAGGTGCGCCAGAGCGGCACGGGCGGCGGCAACAAGGCGGATGTCGACCAGACCGGCACCGACCAGAGCGCAACGGTGGAGCAATCCGGAGAAGGCGGCGGCAGCGTCGGCGCGATCGATCAATCGACCGACGCCAGCAAAGGCAATAGCGCGACTGCCGTCCAGCAGATCGATGCGCCAGAGGGTACGGACAACATCGATATCGACCAGGCCGGCGACAATAACGACGCCGCGGCCCGCCAGTCGCGGAGCGAGGGTGGCACCGGCCACACGGCGACGCTCGCCCAGCCGGGCACCCGCAACAGCGTCGACCTGCGCCAGTCCGGGGTTGCGCAGCTCGGCAACGTCGCCCAGGGCGGCAGCCGCAATCGTACCGAGGTGAAGCAGTCGGGCACGGGCGGCCACGAGAGCGACGTGGACCAGGACGGCAGCCGGAACGCTGCGGAAATCGAACAAGGCGGCGACGGCGGCACCAACAATGCCGCCATCGACCAGTCTGCGACCGGTACCTCGCGCAATCAGGGTCGGATCCGGCAGGCGGGCGCCCGCGGCCTCAACACGGCGGATATCGATCAGTCGCGCGAGAACAATCAGGCGCGGATCACGCAGGACGGGGACGAGGGTGACACCGGCCACAAGGCGACGATCACCCAGCCGGGCGCCGACAATCGGGGCGATGTCAGCCAGTCCGGCAGCGCATTGGAGGCGTCGGTCTCGCAGGATGGCGAGCGCAACGTGGGGGTCGTCGATCAGTCGGGCAGCGGGGCCAGCGGCACGGCGCAGATCTCCGCCGGCAGCGGGACATCCGGCAACGAGGCGCGCATCATCCAGTCGAGTGGCGGCAACAAGGGCTCCGTCGATCAGACGAGCTCGCGGAACGTCGCCAGGATCACCGCAGCCAACCCAGCACCGCAGCGGGCGACCAACGAGGCCGACATCGACCAGGGCGGCGGACCGGGAAACCGGGCGGAGATCGAGATCGCCGGCGAGGGCACCGGGCGGACGGCCGCGGTCGCTCAGGATGGCGAGTCGGGGACAGCGAAGCTCAGCCTGTCGGGCGAGGGCGACACGATCGAGGCAAAACTCCAGCAGACCGGCCCCGCCAACCGTGCCGATGCCACGGCCAAGGCCGAAGGCGGCGATGGCGTGACGTTGAACCTCCAGCAGAACGGCGCCGACAACCGCCTCCGCACCGAGCAGCAAGGCCACGGCCTCAAGCTGGAGGTCTCGCAGAACGGCGACGGAAACCTCGTCGACGTGACGCTTTCCGGCAGCGGCTACTCGGTGACGATCACCCAGAAGGGCTCGGGGCATCGGCTGAAGCGGCGGTTCACCGGACCGGCGCCTGGCGGGGGCGACCACACGATCGTGCAGGGCCGCTGACCGCAGCCGCATTTCGGACGCGGACGGGCGGGGCGCCGAGGAGCATCGCCGCGTGGTGGTTGTCAGCGCAGCAGCGGAGTGCGTTCCGCCGACACTTCATGAAGACGCTAGGGAAACGACGCTGCCAATCGGCGGGCGGGGGAGGCTGCTGTCGCTCGAGTGCGGGAACGAAAAGGCCCCGGCGAGCCGAAGCTCCCGGGGCCTTTGTTATCTGTCAGCTGCAGCCGCTCGTCGAGCCGCACGTGTCGCACTTCAGGCAGGTGCCGTTGCGCACCATGGTGAAGTTGCCGCATTCCGAGCAGCTTTCGCCGGTGTAGCCCTTCATCATCGCGATGGTCCGGCGCTCGGCGCTGGAGGTGGTGGGCGCCGTGCCCTGGGCGACGTTCGCCTGGTCCCGGTCGCTCGCCGGGAAGGCCAGCGGCTGGTCGAACAGGCCCTGTGCCGGCGTGACGTCGGCGATCGGAGCCGGCTCGTCGATCGGCGCCGGCTCGTAGTCGCGCTTGAATGCCGTGGCGCCTGCCGTCACGGCGGCCAGCGGGCCGCGGGCGGCGGTAGACGCCGGGGCGCGAACGGTGCCGGCGGTGGTTGCCGGGTGCCCCGCCGTATTGGCTGCGGTGACGACGGTCTTGCCGCCGGCCATCGGGGCGGCGCCGCCGGCCGAGCCCTGCGGCTCGCTCGACGACACCAGCCGGAAGCGCGAGGTCTGGCCGCGCACCATGCCGGACGAGATCGGCAGCGGCGCCGGCTTGTCGCCCTCGACGCCCCGGCCGATCGACGACGCGGCGAAGTCTTCCGGCTGGACATGGGCGAGGTCGTGCCGGTCGAGATAGGAGACGGCCAGCTCGCGGAAGACGTAGTCGAGGATCGAGGTGGCGTTCTTGATCGCCTCGTTGCCCTGGACCATGCCCGCCGGCTCGAAGCGGGTGAAGGTGAAGGCTTCGACATATTCTTCCAGCGGCACGCCGAACTGCAGGCCGAGCGAGATGGCGATGGCGAAATTGTTCATCATCGCGCGGAAGGCGGCGCCTTCCTTGTGCATGTCGATGAAGATCTCGCCGAGCCGGCCGTCGTCGAATTCGCCGGTCCTCAGATACACCTTGTGGCCGCCGACAATGGCCTTCTGGGTGTAGCCCTTGCGCCGGTTCGGCAGCTTCTCGCGGTCCCGCACCACCTTCTCGACGATGCGTTCGATGATCCGCTCGGCGACCTGCGTCGCCTGGGCGGCGGGCGGCGAGGCGATCAGCGCCGCCGTCGCCATCTCCACGACGTCCTCGTCCTCGTCATCCTCGTCGGCGATCAGCGAGGCGTTGAGCGGCTGCGACAGCTTCGAGCCGTCGCGGTAGAGGGCGTTAGCCTTCAGCGCCAGCTTCCACGACAGCATGTAGGCGGCGTTGCAATCCTCGACCGTCGCCTCGTTCGGCATGTTGATGGTCTTGGAGATCGCCCCCGAGATGAAGGGCTGCGCCGCCGCCATCATGCGGATGTGGCTGTCCACCGAGAGATAGCGCTTGCCGATCCGGCCGCACGGATTGGCGCAGTCGAACACAGTCAGGTGCTCGTCCTTGAGGAAGGGGGCCCCCTCCAGGGTCATCGCGCCGCAGACATGGATGTTGGCGGCGTCGATGTCCTTGCGGCTGAAGCCGAGCGCCGGCAGCATCTCGAAGGAGAAGTCGTTCAGCTGGGCATCGTCGAAGCCGAGCACGTCGCGGCAGAAATCCTCGCCCAGCGTGAACTTGTTGAAGACGAACTTGATGTCGAAGGCGGCGCCGAGGGCGGCGTTGAGGCTTTCGATCTGCGCGTCGCCGAAGCCCTTGGCTCGCAGCGACGACGGGTTGATCGCCGGTGCCTGGTTGAGGTTGCCGTGGCCGACCGCATAGGCCTCGATCTCGGCGATCTGGCTTTCCGTGTAGCCGAGCGTGCGCAGCGCGTCGGGCACTGCGCGGTTGATGATCTTGAAGTAGCCGCCGCCCGCCAGCTTCTTGAACTTCACCAGCGCGAAGTCCGGCTCGATGCCGGTGGTGTCGCAGTCCATGACGAGGCCGATCGTGCCGGTGGGCGCGATGACCGAGACCTGGGCGTTCCGGAAGCCATTCTTCGAACCGAGTTCGACAGCCTCGGTCCAGGCGGCCTTGGCGCGGCCGGACAGCCGCTTGTCCTTGACCGAGGCATGGTCGAGCGGCACCGGGTCGACCGCCAGGCTCTCGTAGCCGTTGGCGATGCCGTGGGCGGCGCGGGCATGATTGCGCATGACCCGCAGCATCGGCTCGGCGTTGCGTTCGTAGTCGGGAAAGGCGCCGAGTTCGCCGGCCATTTCCGCCGAGGTGCGGTACGCGACGCCGGTCATCAGCGCCGAGATGGCGCCGCAGATCGCGCGGCCCTCGTCCGAATCGTAGGGAATGCCGGCGGTCATCAGCAGGCCGCCGATATTGGCGAAGCCGAGGCCGAGCGTGCGGTAGTCGTACGAGCGCTGGGCGATCTCCCTGGACGGGAACTGTGCCATCAGCACCGAAATCTCGAGGACGATCGTCCACAGGCGCACGGCATGCTCGAAGGCGGGCGCGTCGAAGCGGCGCTGGCCGTCGGCAGTCTTCTCCTCCTGGAACTGGATGAGGTTCAGCGAGGCCAGATTGCAGGCCGTGTCGTCGAGGAACATGTACTCCGAGCACGGGTTCGACGCGCGGATGCGGCCGGCCGCCGGGCAGGTGTGCCAGTCATTCATCGTCGTGTTGAAGTGAAGGCCCGGATCGGCCGAGGCCCAGGCGGCGTAGCCGATCTGCTCCCACAGCTCGCGGGCCTTCAGCGTCTTCGCCACCTTTCCGTCGGTGCGCCGGATCAGGTTCCAGTCGCCATCCTCTTCGACCGCCCGCAGGAAGTCGTCCGTCAGGGAAACCGAGTTGTTGGAGTTCTGGCCGGAAACGGTGAGATAGGCTTCCGAATCCCAGTCGGTGTCGTAGACCGGGAATTCCAGATCGGTGTAGCCCTGGCGCGCGAACTGGATGATGCGCTTGATGTAGTTCTCGGGAACCTGGGCGCGCTTGGCGTCCTTGACGGCGCGCTTCAGCGCCGGGTTCTTCATCGGGTCGTGGCAGTCGCCGTCCGGACCCTCGCAGTTCACGCAGGCCGACAGGATTGCCTTGAGGTGCTTCGAGACGGTCTTGGAGCCGGTGACGAGGGCGGCGACCTTCTCTTCCTCCCGGACCTTCCAGTTGATGTAGGTCTCGATGTCGGGGTGATCGATGTCGACGACGACCATCTTCGCGGCGCGGCGGGTCGTGCCGCCCGACTTGATGGCGCCGGCGGCACGGTCGCCGATCTTCAGGAAGCTCATCAGGCCGGACGACTTGCCGCCGCCGGCGAGCTTCTCGCCTTCGCCGCGCAGATGCGAGAAGTTCGAGCCGGTGCCGGAGCCGTATTTGAACAGGCGCGCCTCGCGCACCCACAGATCCATGATGCCGCCATCATTGACCAGGTCGTCGCTGACCGACTGGATGAAGCAGGCATGCGGCTGCGGGTGCTCGTAGGACGTGGCGGAGCGGGTGAGCTGGCCGGTCCGGTAGTCGACGTAGAAATGGCCCTGGCTCGGGCCGTCGATGCCGTAGGCCCAGTGCAGGCCGGTGTT
>DASYHY010000292.1:0-6542 GCA_036252795.1 Aurantimonas sp.
TCGCCGGCCGACTTGAAGGCGATGGCCCGGCTCAGCACCCGCCCGTCGACCTCCGGCAGCGCGACGTTCATCGCCAGGTCCCGCGCCGACAGGCCCTGCGGCGAGGCCTCCCAGCTCTCTCGGGAGCCGCTGGCGAGCACCGCCTGCAGCACCACCGCGCCCTCTTCCTCGAGCACCGTCGGCACCCGCTCGCCGCCCGGCGAGGAGACGGCGAAGCCGGTCAGGTTGATCACCACGGCGGGGGCCTTCCGCGCGAACAGCGCCCGCAGCGTCTCGACGGAAACCGGGTCCTTGAGGCTGGAGATGTAGACCGGCAGGACGTGGAGCCCGCGCGCGGCCAGCGCCCGCGCCAGCGCTTCCACCGGCTCGGTCTGCCCACTCTGGACGAGGGCGCGGTAGCAGACGATGGCAACGAGGGGCCACTTGGGTGCATCTGCGATTTTTCGGGAAGCGCCCCCCTCTGCCCTGCCGGGCATCTCCCCCACAAGGGGGGAGATCAGCCGGTCGCTGGTATCAGCGCTTTCGTTCTCAGGCTCGACGGCTAAGGCAAACACGCCGCCCTCGCCACCTTCGATCCCCCCCCTTGTGGGGGAGATGCCGGCAGGCAGAGGGGGGTACGTCTCAGTCTCGTTGGACTGAGGCCCCCCGCCCCCGAGTTCCACCACCCCTGCCTTCAGCAGCGGCTGGGCTTCGGCCGGCATGTCGCCGCCGTCGATCAGCGCCCTGAGCGAAAGGAGGAAATTGTCCGCATTGTCCGCGCCGCCCTCGACCAGATAGGCCCAGAGCCGGTTGCGGATTTCGGGCGAGACCGTGCAGTAGCGGTCGAGCCCCGGGTCCGGCTTGTCGTCGCCGGGGAGCACCACGAGATGGCCGCCCGAGGCCTGCGCATTGGCCAGCAGGGCGTCGAGGCCGTAGGGCCAATAGGCGGCGCCGCCGAGCAGCCGCACGACGACGAGCCTGGCATGGCGGAGCGTCCGCGACACGTAGGCGTCGACCGACATCGGGTGCTTCAGCCGCAGCAGATTGGCGAGCCGCAGCGATGGCGCTTCGCCGCCGAGGCGCCTTGCGGCGAAGGCGAGGCCGGCGATCTCGGTGTCGGCCGCCGACAGGACGACGATGTCGGCGGGCGACTGGCCGAGATCGATCGCCTCGCCGCCGTCGTCGACCGTGCCCTGCTGGGCGAGGAGAAGGTGCAAGGGCGGCTCCTACTCGGCGGCGTCCCGCGCCGCCGTGTCGGCGAGGCCCCGGATCGCGGCGTCGATCGCTCCGCAGGTCGCCTCGTCCAGACCGTCATGCAGGCCAATGACGACGAGCCGCGTCGTGCGCGTCTCGCCCGGCTTCCAGGGGCGGTCGAAATAGGTCTCGATCCGCTGGCCCACGGCCTGCACGACGAGGCGCATCGGCTTGCCAGGAACGTCGGCAAAGCCCTTGAGGCGCAGGATGTCGTGCTTTGCGATCAGGCCGGCGAGCCCGTCCGCGAACGCCTTCGGGTCGGCGACGCCACCGGCCTCAACGACGAAGCTCTCGAACTCGTCGTGGTCGTGGTCCGCCCCGTCCGTCTCGTGCTCGATCTCGTGATGCGACTTGCGGCCGGCGATCAGGTCCTCGGTTCCGGCGGCGAGGCCGAGCAGCACGTCGGCCGGCAGAAGGCCGCCTTCGGCGCCGACGATCTTGACTCCGGCCGCCGCCTGCCCGGCGATGTCGGCGCGGACCCGCTCCAGCGTCGCGGCGTCGACGAGATCGGCCTTGTTGAGGACGATCATGTCCGCCGCGCGGATCTGGTCCTCGAAGAGTTCCTCGAGCGGATTGTCGTGGTCGAGGCTCGCATCGGCGGCGCGGGCGGCGGCGACCTTCGCCTCGTCGTCGGCGAAGCGGCCCTCGGCGACGGCGGCGGTGTCGATCACCGTCACCACGCCGTCGACGGTCACGCGGGTCTTCACCTCCGGCCAGTTGAAGGCGGCGACCAGCGGCTGCGGCAGCGCCAGGCCCGAGGTCTCGATGACGATGTGGTCGGGCTGCCGGTCTCTTGCGAGCAGCTTCGTCATGGTGGGGATGAAGTCGTCGGCGACCGTGCAGCAGATGCAGCCATTGGTCAGCTCGATGACGTCGTCCTCGGTGCAGGTCTCGATGCCGCAGCCGGTGAGGATGTCGCCGTCGACGCCGAGATCGCCGAACTCGTTGATGATCAGCGCGATCTTCCGGCCGCCCGCGTTCTGCAGGAGGTTGCGGATCAGCGTGGTCTTGCCGGCGCCGAGGAAGCCGGTGATGACGGTGGCGGGGATCTTCTGCATGGGTTCAACCCTTCAATTGGAGCGGCAGCCCGGCGGCGATGAAGATCGCCTCGTCACAGGCCGCGGCGACGATCTGGTGGAGCCGCCCGGCGTGGTCGCGGAAGCGCCGCGCCATGGCGTTTTCGGGCACGACCGACAGGCCGACCTCGTTCGACACGAGGACGATCAGCCCCCCGCGCCGGGCGCCGAGACATTCGCCGAGCCGGTCGCCTTCGGCATCGACGTCGCGCCCGGCGAGCATCAGGTTCGTCACCCAGAGGGTCAGGCAGTCGACCAGCAGCGCCGTCTCCGGCGCCGCCTCCCGCTCGATGGTCGCGACGAGATCGAGCGGCGCCTCGACGGTGCGCCAGGAAGCCGGCCGGCGCGCCTGGTGCGCGCCGATCCTCTCCGTCATCTCGGCGTCGAAGGCCTGTCCGGTCGCGAGATACACCGGCGCCAGGCCGCTTTCGGCGACGCGACGCTCGGCGAATGCGCTCTTGCCGGAGCGTGCGCCGCCGAGGACGAAGAGCGCATGGCTTTCGACGGCCGGCTCAGCCGGCAAGGCCGACGATCGCCAGCAGCTGCTCGCCGAGGATGATCCCGCCCGCGCCGGCGACGATTCCGCCGGTGATGCGCAGGCCGAAATTCTCGCGCGCCTTGCGGCCTTCGCCGAGCAGCATCACCGCAACATGGCCGGCGGCCAAAGCGACGGCGTACTGGATCGCGGCAAAGCCGACGAGATACGCGACGACCGCGCCGGACTCGGAGCCGACGACCGCCTCGCCATAGGCATAGCCGTGGAACAGGCCGGCAATGGCGAAGAGCCCGCCGACCAGGACCATTCCATAGGCCCGGCCGGAGAGCGCCAGGACGCCGATGGCGGCGACCGAGAGCGCGATGACGAATTCGGCGGCCGGCAGGTCGAACGCCATCAGATGCAGCAGCGTGCCGAGGACCGTCGCTCCGACGAACAGCAGCGGCGCAGTGAAGCGGTGGGCGGTCAGGGCCGCGAGCAGGCCGACGCCGACGATGAAGGCGAGGTGGTCGAGGCCGATCACCGGGTGCGCGAGGCCGGAGAGCAAGCCGTCGACGGCGGATTGCGGGGCCATCCCGCCGCCCGGATGATGGGCGAAGGCGGCAGAGGGCAGAAGAGCGAAGAGCCCCGCGAAGGCGAGGCGGTTGAGGTTCGGCATCAGACAACTCCCGTGTCCAGTTGATTTGGACGCAGGCGCTCCGTCGAACCGGCGCGTTTCCCCATAGCTCCACCGGACGAGGGTCCGGCGGATCGAAACACGGGTCCGACAGGAACGCCCGTCCTGTAGGCTCTGGCGTTGGACGGCAGGTCTCCTGGCTCACGGGTCGTCGGTCGTCGCCTCGCCTTCCCGGAGCTGGCGGCTCCAGTGGCTTTTCCGGGTGGGCCATCAATGGGCCCGTCCGGCGGTGACGACCTCGCCGCTCTACAGTCGCGGGGTCGGCTGCGATATGGACCCCCTGGTTGGGTCGGCCCGTCGCATTCCCTCTTCGCCCCAGCCGCTTGGCAGCCGGGGAACCGTCCTTCGGCCGGCGCACGATTCCCCGTGCTCCGGCCAGTTGGCGACTGTAACCATAGCCCCTCGGGGCGCAAGTCATTTCGCCGCACGCCAGATCGACCCTACTCGTCTGCTTGCGTCACAGGAGATCTAATCGGTCGGCGCCGTTTCGAGGCTTAGAAGACGCGTATGGCATAGAAAATTAATCTGCATATAATGAGCGGCGTTTTTCTAGTAAATCCCTAGTTGGGGGGCTTCATGATGGCACTTGCTCGCTGCTCAACGCATGGATACCCAGAGGGGCGTAACGGTAATAGATACAGCCGTGAGGCTGTTAAGCCGGTGGGTTATCCGGATACTGCCGCAATGTGTGGGCGCTCCAGTTGTGAAAACCCCGCTTTGATTTGGCTATTGGTCGATGAGCGATCCGCATATGAAAGCGGCGAACGGGTCTTTTCGTTCTCATCAAAGACGATCAGAGTCCGCGTCGAGTGACTTCAACCTGATAGTTACCGGCCGCAGCGGACCGTGAACGCCGGGAGGCCCGAGCGAGAGACGCCCGGGCCTTGTGTTGTCTGCTTCGATGCTTGCGCCTCAACGCGCCGCGGTCTGCTCGCAGGCCTCGATGTGCTTGGCGAGCGCCTCGTTGGAGAGGATGGCGCTGATCGACTTGATATCGCGGTTCTGGAACTTCGGCAGTCGCTGCAGCTCCTGCAGCCGCTCGAGAAGCGTGGCTCGGCTCATGATCGATCTCCTTTCGTATCTGCGCCTCCAGGCCACCCGGCAGGCGGCACGGCGGCGGGTTGGACGGGTGGCCTTCAGGCCGCCCGCACACTCGCGGTCACGGGGATCTCGATATCGACCTCGAGGGTCGAGACCTGCTCGCCGCGATCCATCTTGACGATCACCTTCTCGCGGTCGACCTGGACGTGCTTGGCGATCACGGCGAGGATTTCCTCGCGCAGGAGCCCGACGAGATCGGAATGGCCGACCGTGGCGCGCTCGTGGGCAAGCAGGACCTGCAGGCGCTCGCGCGCCATCGGCGCGGACGTCTGCTTGCTGAAGAAGTTGAAGAGGTTCATGCGGCCCTCCGACCGAAGATCTTGCCAAAGAGTCCCCGCTTCTCGCCGGGGATCGTCATGGGAACCTGCTCGCCGGCGAGGCGCCGCGCGGCATCCTTGTAGGCCAGCGCCGGGGCGCTGTTGCCGTCGCTGAGCGTGACCGGCGCGCCGAGATTGGAAGCGCGCAGGACGTCCATGCTCTCGGGGATGATGCCGAGCAGCGGGATCGACAGGATCTCGAGGACGTCGTCGACCTTCAGCATGTCGCCGCGTTCGGCGCGGTTGGGATCGTAGCGGGTGAGCAGCAGATGCTTCTCCATCCGCTCGCCGCGCTCGGCTTTGGCCGTCTTGGAGTCGAGCAGGCCGATGATGCGATCGGAATCGCGCACCGAGGAGACTTCCGGATTGGTGACGACCACCGCGACGTCGGCGTGTCGCATGGCCAGCGTGGCGCCGCGCTCGATGCCGGCGGGGCTGTCGCAGATGATCCAGTCGAAGCTGTTCTTCAGCTCGTTCATCACCCGCTCGACGCCCTCGGAGGTGAGGTTGTCCTTGTCGCGGGTCTGCGAGGCGGGCAGCAGGTACAGTGTCTCCAGCCGCTTGTCGCGGATCAGCGCCTGCGGCAGCTTGGCGTCGCCCTGCACGACGTTGATCAGGTCGTAGACGACGCGGCGCTCGGCGCCCATCACCAGGTCGAGATTGCGCAGGCCGACGTCGAAATCCACCACGACGGTCTTTTCGCCGCGCTGCGCCAGTGCCGCCCCGAGCGCGGCAGTCGACGTCGTCTTGCCGACGCCTCCCTTGCCCGATGTCACGACGATTACTTTTGCCATCTTGTTCTCCTGCATCCGACCGCGCGTCTCAGGCGACGGTCTCGGCCTTGATCGTATCGCCTTCGAGCCAGACCTGGACGGCCTGCCCCCTCAGCTTGGCGTCCATGTCGTCGACCATCTTGTAGAGACCGTCGATCGCCAGCAGCTCGGCCTCGAGCTTGCGGCAGAAAATGCGAGCGTCGGAATTGCCGACAGAGCCCGCCATCGCACGGCCGCGCAGCGCGCCGTAGATGTGGATCGAGCCGCCGGCGACCACTTCGGCGCCGGAGGCCACCGAGCCGAGGATCGTCACGTCGCCCTCGGGGAAGATGATCGACTGGCCGGAGCGGACCGGCTGGTTCACGATGATCGAGGCGGCGGGCCTTGCCGCCTGCGGCTCCGGCGCGGCCGCCGGCTTGGCGACGGGCGCGGCCTGCGGCTCGCCCGCCTTCCCGGCCGGCGGGGTCTCGGATGCCGGGGCCTCGAAATCCGCGGCAGGGCGGCCGCCCTTCATGGCCGGCGGCATGCCGATGCCGAGCAGCGACGAGCGGGCACCTTCGATGCCCATGATGCGGACGCTGCGCTCGCCCAACTCGCCGATCAGCTCCTTCAACTGCTCCTGGCTGATCTCCAGCCCCTCGACGTCGAGGACGATCGGACGGCCGAGGAAGAAGCCGGTCGAGCGCGAGGCGAGGTCGTCGAGCCGCGCCAGCCAGCTGTCGAACGGCAGCTCGGGCGACAGGACGAGGGCCAGGAACGAGCGACCCTTGAGGCGTATCGGACGGGTGTCGGTTAAGGTCTTGGTCATCTCGGTTAATTTTCGGTTAGAAGGCGATGTAAGCGCAGGTCGGTTAATCGATGGTTAATCGG
>DASYHY010000293.1:0-12910 GCA_036252795.1 Aurantimonas sp.
CGGCATGGACGAGCCGCCGCCGCGCCGGGAACTCGAGGCGAAGGTGCGGAGCGTCCTCGACACTTACGGCCTCTCGCTCGACCCGCACCGCCACGTCCACACGCTGTCGGTCGGCGAGCGCCAGCGCATCGAGATCGTGCGAGCGCTGCTGCAGCGCCCGAAGCTCCTGATCATGGACGAGCCGACCTCCGTCCTGACGCCGCAGGAAGTGGAGCAGCTCTTCGCCACGCTGCGCCGGCTGGCGTCCGAGGGCTGCTCGATCCTCTACATCTCCCACAAGCTGCACGAGATCAAAGCGCTCTGCGACACCGCGACGATCCTGCGCGGCGGCAAGGTGGTGGCGACCTGCGACCCGCAGGCGGAATCGGCGCGCTCGATGGCGGAGCTGATGATCGGCGGCAGCCTGAAGGACGTGTCCGGCAAGACCGACGCAACCCTCGGCGAGGAGCGCTTCTCCGTTGCGGGGCTCTCGGCGCCCGGCGCGCCGCCTTTCGGGACCAGCCTGGAGGACGTCGCCTTCTCGGTGCGCAGCGGCGAGATCTTCGGCATCGCGGGGGTCGCCGGCAATGGGCAGAACGAACTGCTCGAAGCGCTTTCCGGCGAGCGGGTGGCGGGCGTCGCCGGCACGATCGCGATCGACGGTCAGCGCATCGAGGCGCTGGGCGTTTCGGCACGGCGCAGGCGCGGGCTCGCCGCCGTGCCGGAAGAGCGCAACGGCCATGCGGCCGTGCCCGGCATGACGCTGGCGGATAACGCCATC
Organism: Aurantimonas sp.; assembly: GCA_036252795.1. GTDB lineage: Bacteria > Pseudomonadota > Alphaproteobacteria > Rhizobiales > Rhizobiaceae > Aurantimonas. Next base: position 761 of record DASYHY010000293.1, read on the forward strand.
CTCTCGGCGCGGGTCCGCAAGGGCCTAGCGAGAGGCGGGCTGCTCGATCTCGGCGCCGCGCGCGCTTTCGCGGATGGCGTCATCAAGGCCTTCTCCGTCAAGACCACGGGCGCCAGGGCTCTGGCGGGCAGCCTGTCGGGCGGCAATCTGCAGAAATTCGTCATGGGACGGGAGATCGGCCAGGAGCCCTCCGTCCTCGTGGTCTCGCAGCCGACATGGGGCGTCGACGCGGGCGCCGCCGCATTCATCCGGCAGGCGATGATCGACCTCGCCGGCAAGGGCGCGGCGGTCGTCGTGGTGAGCCAGGATCTCGACGAACTGCTGGAGCTCTGCGACCGGATCGCGGTCATCAACGAGGGGCTGCTGTCCGAGCCGATGCCGGTCAAGGGCATCTCGGTGGAGCGGGTCGGACTGCTGATGGGCGGCGTTCACGGCGCGCACGTGGCGGAAGACGCGCCGGCGGAAAGGGCCGCCTGATGGCGCTGGCGCTCGAGCCGCGACGCGAGCCAAGCCGCGTCATGACATTCGCCGCGCCGGTGATTGCGGTGCTGGCGACGCTGCTGGCCGGCGCGATCGTCTTCACGCTGCTCGGCCATGACGGACCCGGGGCGGTCTACCAGATCTTCGTCGTGCCGCTGTTCAACCCGTATCGCTGGCAGGACCTCTTCGTGAAGGCAGCGCCGCTGGCGATCATCGCCATCGGCCTCTCGGTCGGCTTCCGGGCCAATATCTGGAACATCGGCGGCGAGGGGCAGTACATTCTCGGCGGTCTCGCCGGCACCGGCATCGCGCTGATGACGCTCGACCTCGACGGAGCCTGGATCCTCCCCGTCATGGTCGCCGCCGGCATTCTCGGCGGCATGATCTGGGCCGGCATTCCGGCGCTGCTCAGGACCCGTTTCAACGTCAACGAGATCCTGTCGAGCCTGATGCTCAACTACGTGGCGATCCAGCTGCTCTACTACCTGATGCGCGGGCCCTGGAAGGACCCGATGGGGTTCAACTTCCCCCAGACGGCGATGTTCTCTGCCTCGCAGACGCTGCCGACGATCGTGCCGGGAACGCTGATCCATCTCGGCGTGCCGATCGCCGCGGCGCTGGCGCTGACCGCGTGGTTCCTGATGGCCCGCTCGGTCACCGGCTTCCAGATGCGCGTCATGGGCCTGGCGCCCAGTGCCGCGCGGTATGGCGGGTTCACCCAGGCCTCGACCGTGTGGCTGGCGATGCTGGTCGGCGGCGGCATGGCGGGCCTCGCCGGCATTCTCGAAGCCTCCGGCCCTTACGGCCAGATGGTCCCGCAATTTCCGACCGGCTACGGTTACACGGCGATCATCGTGGCGTTTCTCGGCCGGCTGCACCCGCTCGGCATCTTGGCCGCGGCCCTCGTCCTGGCGCTGACCTATGTCGGCGGCGAGAGCGCTCAGACGGTGATCGGTCTGCCGTCGGCCGCGACGGGCGTCTTCCAGGCGATGATGCTGTTTTTCCTGCTCGCCGCCGACATCCTGGTGCGCTACCGGCTGGTCGCCCGGAAGAAGGCTGGCCCTTCACCGACGACGGCGGGTGCGCGGCCGGCCCCCGCACCGGGCCAGAACAGGGCCCAAAGGGAGGCGGAAACCGCGTGAGCACGGCGCTTCTCGTCACGATCCTGATGACCGTCGCCGCTGCGGCGACGCCGCTGCTCATCGCCGCACTGGGCGAACTCGTCGCGGAGAAGTCCGGCGTCCTCAATCTCGGCGTCGAGGGGATGATGCTGATCGGCGCCGTCACCGGCTTCGCCGTCGCCGTCACCACCGGCATCCCGGCACTCGGCGCCGTCGCCGCGATGTTCGCCGGGGCGCTGGCGGCCTCGATCTTCGCCCTGCTGACACTCGGCCTGATGGCCAACCAGGTGGCGACGGGGCTAGCGCTGACGATCTTCGGCACCGGCGTCTCGGCGCTCATCGGGGCGCCCTTCGTCGGCATCACCACGACGGCGCTTGCGCCGGTATTTCCCGCCTCTCTGGCGAGCGATCCGGTCTGGCGGGTTGTGTTCGGGCATTCGCCGCTGGTCTATCTCGGGCTGATCCTCACCTTCGCCGTCTGGTGGTTCCTCAAGCATACACGCGCCGGTCTGATCCTGCGCGCCGTCGGCGAGAGCGACAGCGCCGCCCATTCCATCGGCTACCCGGTGCTGACGGTCCGCACGCTGGCGGTGCTTTTCGGCGGCGCCATGGCCGGGCTCGGCGGGTCTTACTACTCGCTAGTGCTGACGCCGATGTGGGCCGAGCGGCTGACAGCCGGGCGCGGCTGGATCGCCATCGCGCTGGTGGTCTTCGCCTCATGGCGGCCGGGACGGCTGCTCCTCGGCGCCTATCTCTTCGGCCTCGTCATCACGCTGGAGCTGCAGGCGAAGGCCGCCGGCTTCAACTTCCTCGCGCCGGAGTTCCTGTCGGCGCTTCCCTACCTCGCCACCATTCTCGTCCTCGCCCTGATCTCCGCCGGACGGCGGAGCGCCAGGACGGTGGCGCCGGCCTGCCTGGGCCGGCCCTTCAAGGCGAGTGCCTGAACCCCCTTCGCAACGCATCAAAGGAGCAGATACATGACCGTTACCACCCGCCGCCGCTTGATGGCCGGGGCCATCGCCGTGATGACCGCCACCTCGCTCGGGCTGCCCGCCGCTGCCCAGGAACCCAAGGACTCGGTCAAGGCCGCCTTCGTCTATGTCGGCCCGGTGGGCGATTTCGGCTGGACCTACGCTCACGATCGGGCCCGCCTGTGTCTCGAGGAGAATCTCGGCGACAAGGTCGAGACGACCTATGTCGAGAACGTCGCAGAGGGGCCGGACGCCGAGCGCGTCATCCGCCAGCTCGCCCAGGACGGCAACGACATCGTCTTCACCACCTCGTTCGGCTTCATGAACCCGACGATCAAGGTGGCCAAGCAGTTCCCCGAGGTGAAGTTCGAGCACGCGACCGGCTACCAGACCGGCGGCAACGAGAACATGGGCCTCTACAATTCGCGCTTCTACCAGGGCCGCGCGGTGCTCGGCACCATCGCCGCCATGATGTCCGAGACCGGCAAGGCCGGCTATGTCGCCTCCTTCCCGATCCCCGAGGTCGTGATGGGCATCAACGCCTTCCAGCTGGCCGCACGGAAGGTCAACCCGGACTTCCAGACGCAGGTCGTGTGGGTCAATTCCTGGTACGACCCGGCCAAGGAAGCCGACGCCACCAAGGCGCTGCTGAGCCAGGGGGCCGACGTCATCACCCAGCACACCGACTCGCCGGGGCCGCTGCAGGCGGCCGAAGAGGCCGGCGCCGTCGCCTTCGGCCAGGCCTGGGACATGACCAGCTTCGCGCCGAACGCCCACATGACGGCGATCGTCGACCAGTGGTGCCCCTATTACACGGGTCGGGTGCAGGCACTGCTCGACGGGACGTGGGAAGCGGAGAACGTCTGGCTCGGCATGGCCGAGGGCGAGGTCGAGATGGCACCGTTCAACGAAGCCATGCCCGAAGACGTCAAGGCCGCCGCCCAGAAGATCGTCGACGACACCAAGGCCGGCACCTACGAGGTGTTCACCGGCCCGATCACCGACCAGTCGGGCGAGGAGCGGGTGCCCGAGGGCGAGGTGGTCCCGGACGAGGACCTCTTGAAGATGGACTGGTACGTCGAGGGCGTGCAGAGCTGAGGAGGCTCGCATCTCCTGGCGGGGCGGTATGACCGTCCCGTTCCTGCCCATTGTCGGCGGCGAGGCGTCCTCGGACCCTTCGCCGCCGTTCCTTCGTAAGGAGCCATGCCGCCGATGTGGACCTATTTCGCCGAGTGGCTGAGTTTCGGCGTGCGCTGGGTGCACGTGATCACCGCCATCGCCTGGGTCGGCTCGTCCTTCTACTTCATCGCACTGGATCTCGGCCTGCGCCGGCCGCGCCAGCTGCCGGAGGGTGTCGGCGGCGAGGCCTGGCAGGTGCATGGCGGCGGCTTCTACCACGTGCAAAAATACATACTGGCGCCGCCGCACATGCCGGAGGACCTGACCTGGTTCAAATGGGAGAGCTATTCGACCTGGCTCTCGGGTGCGGCGCTCCTTTTCCTGATCTACTATGTCGGCGCCGAGCTCTACCTGATCGATCCCGCCAAGGCCGACCTGCCGGTCTGGGGCGCGAGCGCCATCGGGATCGGCGGCCTGGCGCTCGGCTGGATCGTCTATGACGGGCTCTGCAAGTCGCCGCTGAAGAACAGCGACACGGCGCTGCTCGCCGCGCTCTTCGTCTATGTCGTCGTGGCGAGCTTCCTGTTCTCGCAGGTCTTCTCCGGGCGCGGCGCGATGCTCCACACCGGCGCGATGATCGCGACGATCATGACCGCCAACGTGTTCTTCACCATCATCCCCAACCAGACGATCGTCGTCGCCGACCTCAAGGCCGGCCGCACCCCGGAGGCGCGGCTCGGCAAGGAGGCCAAGCAGCGCTCGCTGCACAACAACTACCTGACGCTGCCGGTCATCTTCCTGATGCTCTCGAACCATTATCCGCTGGCCTTCGCCACGGAGTGGAACTGGGCGATCGCGGGGCTGGTGCTGCTGATCGGGGCGGTGATCCGGCACTTCTTCAACACGATGCACGCCACCGGCCGGCAGCTCTGGTGGTGCTGGGCCGCGGCGGGCCTGCTGTTCGCCGCCGTGATCACGCTCTCCGGCGCGCCCGGCTGGCGGAGCGGGCACGAGGCGTTGGCGCGGGCGGCCGAGGGTGACCCGGCGGCGGCGCTGATGGCCTCGCCTCTCATGGAAGAGGCGGAGATGATCGTCCTGTCGCGCTGCTCCATGTGCCACGCCGCCGAGCCGCTCTGGCCGGGCCTCGGCCATGCGCCCCGCGACGTCCGGCTCGAGAGCCGCGAGGACATCGTCCACTACGCCGCGCTGATCGACCGGCAGGCGGTGCGCAGCCACGCGATGCCGCCCGGCAACGTCACCGGGCTGGAGCCCGCCGAGCGGGAGCTTCTGGCGCGCTGGATCGCCGCCGGCTCCGGGCGCTACGTCGCCGAGGCTTCGCGGCCATGACGATGCACGGCGGCAGCCTCGCGATACGCGGCCGGCTCCTCTCCTTCGACGCGGACCCGCGGGAGGAAGGTGCAGTCCGTTACGTCGAGGACGGGCTGGTGGTGATCGAGAAGGGGCTGATCCGCGAGGTCGGCGAGGCGCCGGCGCTGCTGAAGCGGCTGCGCCCCGACCTGAGGATCGCCGACCACCGGCCGCATCTCGTCCTGCCCGGCTTCATCGACCCGCATCTCCACATGCCGCAGACGCAGGTCGTCGCCTCCTATGGCGCCGAGCTGATGGAGTGGCTGGCGAAATACACCTTCCCGGAAGAAAGCCGCTACGGCGACCCGGCGGTCGGCGCCAGCGCCTCGCGCTTTCTCATCGACGAGCTGCTCGCCAGCGGCACGACCACGGCGGGCGTCTTCTGCACCAGTCATCCCGAGAGCGTCGACGCGTTCTTCACGGAGGCCGCGGAGCGCGGGCTGCGCATGGTCGCCGGCAAGGTGATGATGGACCGCAACGGGCCGCCGGCCCTGCTGGACACGCCGGAGACCGGGTATGAACAATCGCGCGACCTGATCCGCCGCTGGCACGGCAAGGGCCGGCTCGCCTACGCGATCACGCCGCGCTTCGCGCCGACGTCGAGCGAGCTGCAGCTGGAGGCGGCCGAGGCGCTGGCGGGCGAGTTTCCGGACATGCACATCCAGACGCATCTGTCCGAGAACGAGGGGGAGATCGCCTTCGTCCGGGAGGCGTTCCCCTGGTCGAAGGACTACACGGAAGTCTACGAGCGCTACGGGCTGGTGCGCGACATGGCGTTGTTCGGCCACTGCATCCACCTTTCCGAGCGCGAGCGGGCGGCGCTGGCGGGGGGCCGCGCAACCGCGGTGTTCTGCCCCACCTCCAATCTCTTCCTCGGCTCCGGCCTGTTCGACCGCGAGGCGATGCGCGCCGGCGGCATCAAGGTCGGGCTCGCCACCGATATCGGCGGCGGCACCAGCTATTCGATGCTCAGGACCGCTGCCGAAGCCTACAAGGTTCTGGCGCTGCGCAGCCAGAAGCTGCCGGCGCTGGACGCCTTCCACATGATGACCGCCGGCAACGCGGAGGCGATGGGGCTCGACAACCGGATCGGCCGGATCGTGCCCGGCTACGAGGCCGATCTCGTGGTGCTCGACAGTGCCGCCACCAGTGCGATGCGCCGGCGGATGGAGCGCGTGGAGACGCTGGAGGAGGAGCTGTTCGCGCTGATGATGCTCGGCGACGAGCGGGCGACGGTCGCGACCTACGTGCTCGGGGCGCCGGCTTATGAACGCGGCCCGCTGCGGCGGGGGCTGCCGGCGCGGCAGGATCGCGCGCCGCCGGAATGGGCGCCCGGGGCGGGCGAGTCGGCGCAGTAGTCGCCGGGCCGGATCATCGTCCCGTCCGCGCCCGGAAGCGCCGGAACCGACGCGCAATTCGACGTTTGACCGCGACAAATCGGCCGCGGTGGCTATCTTCCTCGCTGTAGCCCGGCCGTCAGTGCGGCCGCGGCCAACGATAACAGCGTTGGAGGCAAGGCATGCGACTGGTGCGATACGGTGAGAGCGGCGCGGAGAAGCCGGGACTGATCGACGAAGAGAACGTCCTGCGGGACCTGTCGGAGGAGATCGACGATCTCGCCGGCGGCTCGCTCTCGCGGGCGACCTTCGACAAGCTCCGGGCGCTCAATCCCAGGTCGCTCGCCAAGGCCGATCCCTCGCACCGCATCGGCCCCTGCGTCGGCAATGTCGGTCACTTCATCGCCGTCGGCCTGAACTATGTCGACCATGCGAAGGAATCGGGGATGGAAATCCCCAAGGAGCCGATCCTCTTCAACAAGGCGCCCTCGTGCATCGTGGGGCCGCATGACGACGTCATCGTGCCGAAGGGCTCCGACCGGCTCGACTGGGAAGTCGAGATCGGCATCGTGATCGGCGAGGAGGCGCTGTATGTCTCCGAGGACCAAGCGATGGACCACGTCGCCGGCTTCTGCCTCTGCAACGACGTGTCCGAGCGCACCTTCCAGGCGCAGCGCGGCGGCCAGTGGATGAAGGGCAAGAGCGCTCCGACCTTCGGCCCCATCGGCCCGTGGCTGGTGACGCCCGACGAGCTCGGCGACCCGCAGGCGGTGGATCTCTGGCTCGACGTCAATGGCGAGCGCATGCAGACCGGCTCCACCGCGACGATGATCTTCGGCGTGAGGACGCTGGTTTCCTACATCTCGCAGTTCATGCGCCTGATGCCGGGCGACGTCATCACCACCGGCACGCCGCCCGGTGTCGGCATGGGCATGAAGCCGGAGCGCTACCTGAAGCCGGGCGACATCATCACCCTCGGCGGCAAGGGGCTGGGCGAGCAGCGCCAGACGGTCAAGGCCTACGAGGGATAGCGGCGGCGCGCCCGGTTCTTTTGCCTGCAGTGGGAACCACGCCGCGCGGTCGGCTTTAAGCCTTGGGCGGGTGACGGCGCGGTCGTTCCTTCGATCCACGTCCGTCCCACCCGCCGTCGGCGCGCCGTCCCGATGAGCGGGAGCGACCGCCGAGCGATCAAATGAGGAAGGTTCTCATGGACGACGCCATCCAGACGCAGCGCAAACGGGGCAAGCGACGCGCCGAAGCTGGCGAAGAGAAGCTTCTGACGCTTGCGGCCGACCGCGTCGTGATCGAGGGCGTGGCGCCTGAGATCGACGGTGGCCGTTTCGCCATCAAGCGGGTCGAGGGCGAGCCATTGGTGGTTTCGGCCGACGTGTTCTGCGACGGCCACGAAAAGATCGCCGGCGCCGTCGTCTACGGGCCGGCGGACTCCGAGGAATGGGCCGAGACGCCGCTCCGCTTCATCGCCAATGACCGCTGGTCGGCGGAAATCCTCTTCGAGGAGGCGGGCCCCTACCGCTTCTCGATCATCGCCTGGCGCGACGTCTACGCGACATGGCGGGACGAGGCGAAGAAGAAGCGGGACGCCGGCCAGACGATCGACCTCGAGCTGACCGAGGCACGGGAGATGGTGAAGGCGGCGCGCGATTCCGGCCGCGGCTCGCGTTCCGACCACAAATCCCTGCAGAAGCTCGAGGAGAAGCTCGAAAAGCTTGCCGCCAAGGGCGACGGGGACGGTCAGTACGAGCTGATGCAGGCGCCCCACACGATGGCCCTGCTGGAGGCCGCCGGGCGCCGCACCAATCTGTCGCGCTACGCCGGCCAGGTGCCCGTTTGGGTCGACCGCCCGGCCGCGGCCTTCTCGGCCTGGTACGAGCTGATGCCACGCTCGCAGTCCGGCGACCCGAAGCGGCACGGCACGTTCGACGACGTGATCGCCCGGCTCCCCGACATCGAGGAGATGGGCTTCGACGTCCTGTATTTTCCGCCCATCCATCCGATCGGCCGGACCAACCGCAAGGGCAAGAACAACACGCTGACGCCGGCGCCCGACGATCCGGGCAGCCCCTATGCGATCGGCTCGCCGGAAGGCGGGCACGACGCCATCCATTCCGAGCTGGGAACGTTCGAGGACTTCGCCCGGCTGGTCGAGGCGGCGAAGTCGCACGGCCTGGAGATCGCGCTCGACTTCGCGATCCAGTGCTCGCCCGATCATCCCTGGATCCGCGAGCACCCGGAATGGTTCGACTGGCGGCCGGACGGTTCGATCAAATACGCCGAGAACCCGCCGAAGAAATACGAGGACATCGTCAACGTCCATTTCTACCGCGGAGCGCTGCCGTCGATCTGGTACAAGCTGCGGGACATCGTGCTCTTCTGGCTCGAGCGGGGCGTGCGGACCTTCCGCGTCGACAACCCGCACACCAAGCCGTTCCCGTTCTGGGAGTGGATGATCGCCGAAGTCCGCCAGGTCGATCCGGGCGTGGTGTTCCTCGCCGAAGCCTTCACCCGGCCGAAGGTGATGAAGCGGCTCGCCAAGGTCGGCTACAACCAGTCCTATTCCTATTTCACCTGGCGCAACACCAAGCACGATCTGCAGGAGTACCTGACCGAGCTGACGCAGGAGGAGTGCGCCGAGTACATGCGGCCGAACTTCTTCGTCAACACGCCGGACATCAACCCGATCTACCTGCAAGTGAGCGGCCGGCCTGGCTTCCGGACGCGGCTGGCGCTGGCGGCCACGCTGGCCGGCAATTACGGCGTCTATTCCGGCTTCGAGCTGTGCGAGTTCCTGCCCGTGCCCGGCAAGGAGGAGTATCTCAACTCCGAGAAGTACGAGATCCGCGCCTTCGACTGGAAGGGCGAGGGAAACATCCGCGACGACATCGCGTTCTTCAATCGCCTGCGCCGGACGGAGCCGGCGATGCGGCAGTTCCGCAATCTGGCGTTCTACAATTTCTGGAACGACAACGTCCTGTTCTACGGCAAGCGCACGGACGACCTGTCGTCGTTTCTGCTGTTCGCCGTGACGCTCGACCCGCACGCGCCGCAGGGCGGACATTTCGAGGTCCCGCTATGGGAGCTCGGCCTGCCGGACGACGGCACGGTGATGGTGGAGGACGTCGTCACCGGCCAGGGCTTCGTCTGGCGCGGCAAGATCCAGCACTGGTGGATGAACCCTCACGACCGGCCCTACGCCGTGTTCAAGATCACTCGCTGACACTCGAGACCGAAAGCCACCATCTGCGATGAACGAACAGCTACCCATCGTCGTGACCGACGCCGCATCCGGCCCGAACCCGGATGCGCCCGACTGGTACAAGGACGCGATCATCTACCAGCTGCACGTCAAGACGTTCCTGGACACGAACGGTGACGGCATCGGCGACTTCGCCGGACTGCTGGAGAAGCTGGACTACATCCAGGAACTCGGCGTGACGGCGATCTGGTTGCTGCCGTTCTATCCCTCGCCCCTGCGCGACGACGGCTACGACATCGCCGACTACCGCGCCGTCAATCCATCCTACGGCACGGTCGAAGACCTCGAGCGGCTGATCGAGGAAACCCACAGGCGCGGCATGCGCCTGATCACCGAGCTGGTGATCAACCATACCTCCGACCAGCATCCGTGGTTCCAGGCGGCCCGCAACGCGCCGAAGGGCTCGCCCGAGCGCGACTTCTACGTCTGGGCCGACGATGACGAGGGCTACGATCTCACGCGGATCATCTTCACCGATACCGAAACGTCCAACTGGACCTGGGACCCGGTGGCCAAGCAGTATTTCTGGCACCGCTTCTTCTCGCACCAGCCTGACCTCAACTTCGACAACCCGAAGGTTCTGGAGGAGGTGCTGTCGGTCATGCACTTCTGGCTGGACAAGGGCGTCGACGGGCTGCGCCTCGACGCGATCCCCTATCTGGTCGAGCGCGAGGGCACCAACAACGAGAACCTTCCCGAGACCCACGACGTCCTGAAGGCGATCCGCGCCGACCTCGACAAGCATTACCCGGACCGGATGCTGCTGGCCGAGGCCAACCAGTGGCCGGAGGACACGCGCCCGTATTTCGGCGAGGGCGACGAATGCCACATGGCGTTCCACTTCCCGCTGATGCCGCGCATGTACATGGCGCTGGCGCAGGAGGACCGGCACCCGATCACCGACATCATGCGGCAGACGCCGTCGATCCCCGAGAACTGCCAGTGGGCGATCTTCCTGCGCAACCATGACGAGCTGACGCTCGAGATGGTAACGGAGGAAGAGCGCGACTATCTCTGGTCGACCTATGCCGCCGACACCCGCGCACGGATCAATCTCGGCATCCGCCGGCGCCTCGCGCCGCTGATGGGCAACGACCGGCGCAAGATCGAGCTGCTCAACGCGCTGCTGATGTCGATGCCCGGCACACCGACGCTGTATTACGGCGACGAGATCGGCATGGGCGACAACATCTATCTCGGCGACCGCGACGGCGTGCGCACGCCGATGCAGTGGTCGGCCGACCGCAACGGCGGCTTCAGCCGCGCCGATCCGCAGCGGCTCTATCTGCCGCCGATCCAGGATCCGATCTACGGCTTCCAGGCCGTCAACGTCGAGGCGCAGTCGAACAATCCGGCCTCGCCGCTGAACTGGGCGCGCCGGCTGATCCAGGTCCGTCGCACGAAGGAAGCTTTCGGGCGCGGGACGATCAACTTCCTCTATCCGTCGAACCGCAAGATCCTCGCCTATCTGCGCGAGTACGGCGACGAGCAGATCCTCTGCGTCGCCAATCTCTCCGGCTCGGCTCAGGCGGTGGAACTCGACCTGTCGGCCTATGCCGGCGCCTCGCCGGTGGAAATGCTCGGCCTGTCGGTCTTCCCGCCGATCGGGCCCGGTTCCTACGTCCTGACGCTGCCCGCCTACGGCTTCTTCTGGTTCGACCTGTCGGCCTCGGCGGCAGGACGCGACCGCAGCGAGCCGACGCCGCTGCCGGCGTTCTCCACCATCGTGGCTGGCGGGGATCTCAAGACGACGATCAACCCGCGCAACCAGCGCGAACTGGAATCTGTGCTGCCGGATTTCATCGCCGGACAACGCTGGTTCGCCGGTAAATCGGAACGTCCGCGCCGTCTGTCGCTCGACGTCCTCGGTCCGCCGGTGCCGGAATCGCGGCGCCACCTCTTCACCGAGTTGCGGGTCGAGACCAATGCGGGCGAGCACCACTACCTGCTGCCGCTCAGCGCCAAGTGGGGCGAGGACTATCTGCACCCACAGTCGCCGACGCTGCCTTACACGATCGCCAAGATCCGGCAGGGACCGCGCATCGGCGCCGTCGTCGACGGAGCCCGCGATCCCGAACTCGCCAAGCTGATGATCACGCTGATCGCGGCGGGTGTCGAAGTGGATCTCGGCGGCGGACGGCTGGAGATTTCCGCCACGGCGTCGCGGCGCGATGAACTGGCACGCACGCTCCTGGTCGAGGCGGATGCGATCCACGCCATCGGCGGCGAGCAGTCGAACACCTCGCTCGCCGTCGGGACCGAGGCGATCCTGAAATATTACCGCCGCCTGCGCGACGGCATCCAGCCCGAGCTGGAGATGACCCGCTTCCTGACCGAAAAGACCGACTTCGAGGCGGCGCCCGCGCTGCTCGGCTCGGTCGAACTGGTCCGGACGGACGGCACGCGTGCGGCGATCGCCGCGCTGTTCGAGCAGGTGCAGAACCAGGGTGACGCCTGGTCCGTGGTGACCGACGCGCTGG
>DASYHY010000294.1:0-14389 GCA_036252795.1 Aurantimonas sp.
CTGATTTCGGTGCCCGCAGGGGTCAGCGGGATGCCCCTTGGTCCATTCTTGGTCTCGACGCTCACCGGCTCGGCCATATGGACCGTTATCCTCGTGCTGGCGGGCTATGAGCTGGGCGAACGCTATAGCCAGGTGGCGAGCGTCATCGAACCGATCAGCAACGCCGTGCTCGCGCTGGCCGTCATCTGGTATCTTTGGCGGGTCGCGACTTTCGGGCGATCAAGGGGTGGCCATTGATGGCTGACCTGCTGCCCGCGTTTCCTGCCGGCCTTTGGCTCATGGCAGCTTCGATGCTTGTCCGCATCACACGCTTTGCACGTGCTTTTAGCCTGATCTCACCAGCCAGCTCGATCATCCTCATCAGATTGGTTGGAAGGCTTCACCGCAGCGGATTTCACGCATGGCGTCGCAACGGAGGGAAGTGGCGTTGGGCCGGAATATGGAGAGGATCGACATAATGGGGAACAGCAAGCAGCAGGCGATCATCGCCGTTGCCGCAACAATCGTTCTGTCCGGATGCGGGCTGATTAAACCACGCGACGCCGGCTATTTCCGCTTCCACGCGGAAGAGGCGAGACTGGTCGTCACACGCTGCGAGCGGGGCCAAGAGACCGGCAGCGATTGTGAGGCCGCAGCGCAGGCCGTGGCCGAGCTCGACGCGGCGGCGCAGCGAGAGTCCTCCGGCAACGGCCGACGCTGATGGTGGCCGCCTTCGCCCGCACCGACGCTATGGAACACCGTCTATCTCGACCGCGTCGTCCGGAATCTGCTTGGCAACCGGGTCGACGTGCCCGACGAACTGCTCGCTCACGTCGCGCCATTGCGCTGGGAGTACGTCGGCCTCAACGGCGACATTCTCTGAGGCGACATCGACAAACCCCGTGAACAGTTCAGGTCGCTCCGGCTCCACCAGCAAGGTCGGAACGCTTAGCGTACGTGCTCGACCATCCTCTCACCGGTGCACACCCTGCATGTGACGCTCGCGGAAGGGGCGGACCCGGATGCCGTTCGCCGGTCCGTCAGCGGCCTGCTCGCCAAACGGTTCGATATCGAGCATAGCACGGTGCAAATCGAGGGTCCGGGCGACGGCTGCGAGGATCGGTCACATCTGTATCGGTAGCACCGATGCGAGACCTGCAATCGTCATGGCGGGCATGGGTTGACTCCGGACTATGGTACGGACCCCATATAGGCGTTACGATCCCCCGGAGAAGTGACATGGCCGCGGCAGCGAAGAGCGCCAGTATTTATCGGATGGTGATGCCGACGCACACCTGTCCCTATGGCCTGAAGGCCAAGGACCTGCTGCGGCGCGAGGGCTATTCGGTCGAGGACCACTGGCTGACGACGCGCGAGGAGCAGGACGCCTTCAAGGCCAAGTACGACGTGAAGACGACGCCGCAGATGTTCATTAACGGCGAGCGGGTCGGCGGCTTCGACGATCTGCGCCGATACTTCGGCAAGGCCGTCCGCGATCCCAAGGCGGTCACGTATCGGCCGGTGATCGCGGTATTCTCGATGACGGCGCTGATGGCGTTGGCGGCGAGCTACGCCGTGGTCGGGGCACCGTTCACCATCCGCGCGGCCGAGTGGTTCATCGGCTTCTCGATGATCGTCCTCGCCATGCTGAAGCTCCAGGATATCGAGAGCTTTTCGAGCATGTTCCTCGGCTACGATCTCCTCGCCAAACGGTGGGTGCCCTATTTGTAGCCGCTCGCAATCGGATGGGCTCCTGCTCGCAAACAGACCACTTTTCTGCTCGGATTAGCTGACAGTCAGAGCGCGCGTCTGCTCACGCTTTTTGACAATATGCTCGCGATCTCCCGCGGCTGCTCGCAATCAGCGCCCCGCGCTCACGCTCAGCGCTACTGACGGGACTGGTCAGAATCTGATCCCCTCGACCAACCGAGTTGCGGCCTGGCAGCTCGCGGTGGTCGCGCACCAAGCCCTGACTTCAAGGCCCGGGCTCCGAACACGACGACGTTGCGCCTCTGCATCGAGAGGGACGATAGCGGCGTAGAGGAGATCGGGCTCTTTCTGTCCGGGGCTTGCTGGCCTGAACTTCCGGAGAGTCACCCCATCGATGTTGAGCGTCGAGGGCGCGGCCGCGGAAAGGGGCCGGCGAGCCAGGCCGTTCCCGAATGAAATCTCCACCCGATAACCCTCCCCCTCGACCATGCGGCCGTCAACGTCGCCCTCCAACTTAGTGATTCGCGCCTGTCCCACGTCGAACGTGCAGCAGCCGGCGATCAGTAGGCGGTCGCCGGCCACATTGCGGGGGTGGATCGAATACTCGGTTCCGACGGGGCCGGAGAGCTCGGTGGGCCGCGGCTCCTTCTCGGAGCCGCGGTCGCACCCTGCCAGGGCGATGAAGGCCAAAAGCCATCCCGCCCCGGTCGAGGCCTTGCCTCGGTCAGCCATAGAACCCGACCAGCAGCGCCCGCTCGTCAGAGCATAGGCTCCGCTTGATCTGCCCAGGGTTGAGATAGGTCGTCATCAAGCATGGCCCTGTCGAACCATCGGTGCGGTGGTCCATCCCTTTCACGTGACCCATCTCATGCGTCATCGCGGACTGCCAGTCGATATGCTGGCCGATGTTGCTCGACGTGATCGACGAACCGCAGATCAAATCGGTCGATTGCGCCGTGTGGCCCGTGTCGTAGTAGATGCGGTCGGTATTGACGTACACGGTCGCGTCGATCGCCTGCGCAGGTGCTGGCCCGGAATAGCCGTAAATGATGGTCCGCATGATCGCCGACATGCTGGAGCCGTCCTGGATGTTGATGAAATCCGGGTCCTCGGTCGCCGAGTAGTAAGTCGACGTGTAGTTCTGCGTCGTTCCGGTGAGCTGGAACGAGCGCCCTGCGGCGTTGATCGTGTCGACCGCGGCCTTGGTGTTGGCGTCGCAGGCGGCCGGAAGCGCATAGTTGATCTTCACACCCCGCGACCCGTTCGGGAAGTAATAGGGTTGCGGGATCGGCCCGGCGAACGCCGGTGCGGCGTTGGCGAGGGCAAGCACGCGCGCTGTGTTGGACACAACGAACCGGGAACTTGCGAGTAAAGTGCCGGCCGTCACGCTGGGCTTCTGGATCATCAAAATCCTCGCCACCACGCTCGGCGAAACGGGCGGCGATACCGTCTCGATGACGATGGACCTCGGTTATCTGGTCGGGACCGCGATATTCCTGACGGTGCTGGTCGCCCTGGTCTGGTGGCAGGTCGCGTCAACGCGCTTTCACCCGTTCCTTTATTGGGCAACGATCATCGCCTCCACGACCGCGGGAACGACGATGGCGGACTTCGCCACGCGCTCGCTCGGCATCGGCTATACCGGGGGATCAGCGCTGCTGCTCGGCTGCGTGCTGGCCTCGCTGTTGGTCTGGTATCAAACGCTGGGCTCGATCTCGGTCAGCACCGTGCGCGAGCCGAAGGCCGAGCTGTTCTACTGGGTCACGATCACCTTCTCGCAGACACTCGGCACCGCGCTTGGAGACTGGACGGCTGATACGGGCAACCTCGGCTATATCGGTGCGGCTGGCATCTTCGCGGGTCTGCTGGCCGTTTTGGCGCTGCTCTACTTAATGACGAACGCCAGCCGCGTGGTGCTGTTCTGGGCCGCCTTTGTTATGACGCGACCCCTTGGCGCTGCGGTGGGCGACTTTCTCGACAAGCCGTTCGATCATGGCGGGCTCGCGTTCAGTCGGCCGCTCGCGTCCGCAGTCCTGGCGGCCGCCATCCTGCTGCTGATCGTCGTTCTCCCGCAACGTGCCGGAGAGCATCCTGGGCATAGGGAGAGAACCTAGCTCGCTACTTCTCAAATGCCCTCAGGATCGGACACGGCCCATCCGACCCGGACCCGCACTCCATCGCAAGCCGGCGCAGCGCTGTGCGGACCCGCTCGAGTTCCTCGATCTTGGCATCCAGCGCGGCAATGCGCTCGTTGGCGAGCAGGCGCGCGCGCGCGCGATCGTCGGTCGCGTCCAGCGCCAGCAGCTCGCCGATCTGCTCCAGCGTGAACCCGGCCGACTGCGCCGCGCGGATGAAACGGAGCCGTCGAACGTCGTCGTCCCCATAGCGCCGAAATCCGCCGGCCGATCCCGACCCGCCGGGCCGCTCGGGCGTACCCAGCAGGCCGCGGCGCTGGTAGAAGCGAACTGTCTCGACACCGACGCCGCCTTCGCGCGCAAGCCCCGCGATCGTCATGCTCGTCATGCCTTGACTCCGGACTATGGTACAGACCCTATATAAGTCGTGTAACCAATTGGAGAAGCGATATGGCGACCACCGCGCCCAAGAAGGCGGCGCTCTACCGTATGGTGATGCCCGAGCATACTTGCCCCTATGGCCTAAAGTCCAAGTGGCAGCTCGAGCGGCACGGCTATGAGGTCGAGGATCACTGGCTGCGCACCAAGGAAGAGACCGAGGCGTTCAAGGCGAAGCACGACGTCAAGACCACGCCGCAGACGTTCATCGGGGCCAAGCGGATCGGCGGCAACGACGACCTCACCCGCTTCTTCGGCGGTCACGTGCCGGCGAAGGACGAGACCAGCTACAAGCCGGTGATCGCGGTGTTCGCGATGACGGCGTTGATGGCGCTCACCGCCAGCTATGCCGTGCTTGGCACGCCGTTCACCGTCCGTGCGGGCGAGTGGTTCATCGCCTTCTCGATGTGCGTGCTGGCGCTGTTGAAGCTCCAAGACGTCGAGAAGTTCTCGACCATGTTCCTCAACTACGATCTGCTCGCCAGGCGCTGGGTGCCATACGGCTACATCTACCCCTTCGCCGAAGGCGGCGCGGGCGTGCTGATGATCGCGGGCGCGCTGACTTGGCTGTCGGTGCCCGTCGCGCTCGTCATCGGCACGATCGGGGCGGTGTCGGTCTTCAAGGCCGTCTATATCGACAAGCGCGAGCTGAAGTGCGCCTGCGTCGGCGGCGCAAGCAGCGTGCCGCTCGGCTTCATCTCGCTGACCGAGAACCTGATGATGGTGGGAATGGCGCTGTGGATGCTGTTCGCCCCGTCCGCGCTGTCGATGGCGCACTGAGGCTGCAATTGACATCGAAGCGGCGCGCGCGCGGATAGGGAACGTGGGAACCAGGTCGCAACCTTCCGCCAGCCTGCTCCGCGTCGCCCTGCTCGGCGTGCTCGCGGCGCTCCTGCTCCTGCGCCTGGGACCGTGGTGCGAGGCGGCGGCGAGCGCCGCGCCGGTGGCGCCGGTCATGGCCGGTTGCGACTGAAAGGGGACGCCGACGAAGAAGGCACCCGGGTCGGCATGCACAACACCATGCGCGGCCGTCCACCAGCCTACCCTAATTAGGCCTGCGCCGTGGCGCTTGCCGTCGACAACGCCAATTCCTGCTCCGGCTTAAGAGTTGGCCGGGCTGCCGGTGCCACCGGCAACGCCCCCGCCGCGAACGGTGTGACCTCCTCGACAGCTCACACGTTCAACCGACGGAGATACTGATGACATGACTGAAACTGATCCGCGCCGCCCTGGCGCTCGCCCTCCCGACCGCGGCGTTCGCGACCGATGCGGGCTGCTGCTGCGGCGCCGACAAGGCGTGCTGCAAAGGATTGCGCGGACTGCTGCGACAAGATGAAGGCGAAGCCGGGTGATTCCAAGCCTGCACCGATGCCAGGCATGAACCACTGAAACGGGGCGGGGGCGGGCAACCGCCCCCGTTCTCGCTAAGACCCTCGTCTAGCCGCCGTGGCGAGCATAGACGCGCTGGCCGCTCGGGCCGAACGCGATCACGTCATAGGCTTGGGGCCGCATGCCCGCGACCTCCATGCCGGGAGAACCCATCGGCATTCCGGCGACGGCCAGGCCGCGCACACCCTTTGGGTGCTGGGCGATCACCCGCTTCATGTCGGCGATTGGAACGTGGCCCTCGAATGCCATGCCGTCGATGATGGCGGTGTGGCAGGACGCAATTGAGGTCGGCACGCCGAGCCGGCGTTGGTACGCGG
Source organism: Aurantimonas sp. (assembly GCA_036252795.1). Taxonomy (GTDB): domain Bacteria; phylum Pseudomonadota; class Alphaproteobacteria; order Rhizobiales; family Rhizobiaceae; genus Aurantimonas. The sequence goes on from DASYHY010000294.1 coordinate 5,969, forward strand.
CGCGGTTGGCATCATCAACGATTTGCACGTTGCGGCCGAACTGCTGGCGCACTTGCGCCGCCCACTTCTCGCAACAGCCGCAGCCGGGGTCGCGGTGCATGACGATATCCGCCGCAGCCGATGCGACGCTCGGAACGGCGATCAAGAGCATTGCGGCTAGGAAGCGAGGGCGATGGGTCATGGGTCAGCTCCAACGGAAGTGATCCCGCCCTGCCGCGGGTGGTTGGGGGGACGGCAGGGCGGGTGCAGCGCGCCTTACTGCGCGCGCTTGCCATGCTTACGAAGCCAGGCTTGCAGCTCCGCGATGTCCTTTTCCTGCTTCGAGATCGTCATCGTCGCCATCTGGCGGGTCTCGGCATCCTTCGCATCACGTTGAGCGACCCGCGCCATCGCGATCGCGCCGCGGTGATGCTCGATCATCTTGCGGGTCCACATTTCTGCCGCATCACCCTGCTTGGCCGCCATCATCTTCCGGTGCATGTCCATTTCGGCCTGGCCGTAGGGATTGCCCGCCATCATGCCGGCCATATCGCCGTGATCCATGCCCTGCATCTGGCCATGGTCCATGCCTTGCATTTGGCCGTGGTCCATCGCCTGCTTCCCGCTCTGTTGGGCAAACGCGGGCGTGGCGACGAGCGCCAAAGCGGTGAATATCGAAATAGAGCGCATTTCCTTCGAACTCCTCGTGCTACCCCCATCTGCTACGCGGCGCAGCCGCTCACCCCTCAACGTTTTATTTCACCTGCTTGAGCCCGCCACTAAGACCTGATGAGCGACAGGCCGCGCACGCAATCTCCCTATCAAGGTGCAAGTGGCTGAGCAGAGACGCCGCCAGGACGCCGGAGGGGGGCAGACCTGAACTGGCGGGTGAGCGCTTAGATGCTAAGGGCCATGAGGCCATACATCACGAGCGTGAACGTCACCGCGGTTAAGCGGCCCGGCCCGTTCCCATCATCAGCTTCATCTTGTCGGGTTTGTCGTCCGTCACGCATGCCCCTGCTGGAGCGTTGATTGATCCTTGGACGCCCGTCGCGACCGCTTCGGCCAGCGCATGTAAAGGAGCACCGCTCCGCCCAGCCAAAGCGCCACGCCGCCAATCGCGAACGCAAGCAGCCAAGGCGTGTTGAAGTTCTCGTGGTTGCTCCAGTCCATGATGTGTAGCCCCCAGAAGAAGTCGTAGAGCCGCCACGTCCCGGTCCTGACCGCCGCGATGCGGCCGGTGTCGCCCGCGACGAAGACGCGAGTCGCGTCTGCGTCGGCGAAGGCGACACGCCATGCGGGGAGCGGACCGCGATATTCGGGGCTGGGACACTGGATGCGGTCCACCTTGGCCTCCGGTCGGCCGTCTCCGCGCCACGCGGCGCGGGCGACCGCCTCGGCATCAATCGCGGTTGGGGCGGGCAGCGCCGCGCCGGTCCGCGCGTCAAACAGCCGTGTGCCCTTGGCCGCCGTCACCTCGGCAATGGGGCGGCCCAGCCACAGGCGATAGGTGACGGCCTCGACCGGCGCGGCACTGGCCTCGGTGATCGCCGATGGCGGTGCAAGCGGGACGCCGGTAGGCAGCGCCGCCACGGCCTTGCGATTAATCAGGTGATCGCCATGCACGCGGTCGATGGGCAGGAAGCTCATCAATGCGCCGCTGGTGAACCACAAGAGGAGCTGCGCGCCGATGATGAGCCCAAGCCACCTATGCGTGCGGCTCGCGAACAGGTGCAGACGGGCGCGCCGGCTCCTCAGAACCACGTCCTGATACCGGCGACGAAGCTGAACCCGCCCGTGTTCTCGCCCGGCGCACGCGAGTAGCGGCGGGTGTCGCCGAACTGGCGCTCCCACGATACGCCGAAATAAGGGGCGAACTCGCGCCGGAGCTCGTACCGAAGTCGAAGCCCCAGCTCGGCGTCGATCAGCCCGGCACCGTAGCCGTCACGAGGCACGTCCTGCGCGGCCAGGTTGAACTCGGCGCGGGGTTGGAGAATGAAGCGCTGGGTCAGCCGTTGATCGTAATAGCCCTCGATCCGCGCCAGCACGTCGCCCTTGTCGGACAGAAAGGCGGCAGCTTCGAGATCAAACATATTCGGAGCCAATCCCTCGATGCCGAATGTGGCATAGGTGCGCGACGGATTGGGCTTGAAGTCGTAGCGGATGCCACCCTGCAGGTTCCAATAGGGGCCGATCGTGCGCGAGTAGAGCGCCTGCACCTCGGCACTCTCGATGCCCTTGCCGAACGTGCCTTCGCCCTCGGTCTTCGCAACGAAGCGGTTGATGTCGCCGCCATACCAAGCCTCGCCATCCCAGCGATAACCGATCCGCTGACCGGACTTGCGAACCGCCGATCGTTCGAACGCTGCTGCGAACGTCACCTTGCCGGGGGCGGGGGCGGCGCGATCGCAACCTTTGACATCGATCTTTTCAAGCAGGTCAACGATCGCCACGGCCACGCGGCCGGCGATTTGGTCCTGAAGCGGTTCGCGGCTTTGGCCAAAGGGATGGTGCGGGAAGGCGATGTCGTCGCCCGGCTCGGCGGCGAAGAGTTCGCGGTCCTGCTGCCTCGCGCGAACTCCGAACAGGCGCTCGCAGTGTGTGACCGGCTTCGCGATGCGACCCAGAAGATGGCAGTATCGGTCGGCGGAGCGACGATCCGCATCACCGTAAGCGGAGGCATTGCGCCGCTCAGTGCGGACACGAGCCTCGATGCCACGATGGCCGTCGCCGATGCTGCCTTGTACAGCGCGAAGCGGGCAGGGCGGAACGTCCTGATGATGGCTGCTTGAGGCGAGGGGGAGGCGTTGCGCTGGAACTTGTGTGCCGGGCGCAAGCTCCGGTCTACGTCCGCTCCAGCATCTCTCTTACCAGCGCCAGCAGCTCGCGGGGCCGGTATGGCTTGGGAACGAACCGGGCGCCGCTGGCCAGATCCTGCGGTTCAGGCGTAACCTGCCCGGAGGTGACAAGAATGGCGCAATCCGGGCACATGGTCCGCAGGAGACTCGCAAGCTTGAGGCCGTCGGGATCGCCCGGCATCTGGATGTCCGTGAACACGGCGCAGACATCCGCTCCCGATTCCAACAGCTGGAGCGCGGCACTGCCGCTATCCGCTTCAAATACGGTGTAGCCGGCATCGGTGAAGGTGTCCGCCGCCAGCATGCGCAACAGGGGATCGTCGTCGACGACGAGGATTGTGTGTAGACTGGAGGTGCTCACACTCGCTCAACCCGGCATATCCGTCCGCGATCCATTGAAGATGCTGGAACTTCGTCTGATCGGATAATAGGTTGGAGGTTGGGCGCTCTCTGCGCTGCAGGGGACGCCAACCATCATGACCGATCCACAGGACGAACTTGCCCGCTTGCGGGCAGAAGTCGTCAAGCTTCAGAGCAGCCGTGGCCCGCTCGGGCCCGAGAGCTTCCACTCGCTCGAGTGGGCACTGGAGCGTGTCGCGGAGCGGCAAGCGACCGATCAGGCGCGCTATCGATCCTTGCTGGACAGCACGACCGACTACGCCATCATCATCATGGATGTAGAGGGCGTGATCACTGATTGGAACGAGGGTGCGCGGCGCATTCTCGGGTGGGAGTTTGAAGAGGTGAGGGGGCTTTCTGCCGACCTCATCTTCACACCCGAAGATCGCGCTGCAGGCGTACCGAAGCAAGAGATGCTCGGCGCCCGGGAGAACGGCTGTGCCGAAGACGACCGCTGGCACCTGCATAAGGGAGGTAAGCGGTTTTTCGCCACCGGCATGATGATGCCGCTCCTCGTCGAGGGCCAGGAGCAGGGCTTCGTCAAGATCCTGCGCGACCGTACCCGCCAGCGGGAAGAGGCAGAGCGTCGCGCGCGCATGGACGAGCGCCTTAAAGCGGCGCTTGCGGCCAGCCCTGGGTTGACCACTTTCGAGCTCGATCTTCCGTCAGGTGTCCTGCGCGGCGACAATCGCTTCTGGCAGCTGCACCGACTGTCAGCAAGCGACGAGCAAGAACAGTCGCTTACGCGCTTTCTGGGAGCGGTTCATGACGCCGATCGCGCGCATGTCCAGAGCGCGCTTGAGAGCGCCCGTAACGATGGCGTGGCGGTTGCGATCGACTATCGGGTTCCACAGCATGCCCAACTTCCGCGCTGGATCACTCTTCAGGGTCGACCAACCTTCGACCACGAAGGCCGATCAACGCGGCTGCCAGGAACGGCGCTGGATATCACGCGTCGAAAAACGCGGGAACTCTGGGCTGCGGCGCTGGTCGAACTCTCCGATCGTTTGGGACGAGCCCGGCATACGTCGGAGATGACGCAGGCGCTCGGCGAGATCCTCGGGCGAACATTCGAACTTACCCGTGCCGGCTATGGGACGATTGATCAGGCTGCGGGGACGCTCACAATCGACCGCGACTGGACATCGCAAGGTGTAGCGGGTCTCGCCGGTTCCTACCAATTCGAGGACTATGGCCTGCCGCTCGACCAACTCGCAGCGGGACAGCCTGTCGTCATCGACGACATCGAGTCTGATCCGCACACTGCCGGCCATGCCGAGAGGTTCCGTACGCTTACCATTCGCGCGCTGGTGAACGTGCCGCTGCTTGAGCATGGCCGGCTGGTAGCCCTGATCTTCCTGCATGACCGTAACGTTCGGCATTGGTCCGATGACAAGCTGGCCTTTCTGCAGGAGGCGCTTCGTCGGACGCGTGAGGCGATCGAACGGCGACGTGCCGAGGATGCGCGCGAACTGCTGACGGGCGAACTCCATCACCGCGTCAAGAACATGCTGGCGGTGGTCCAGGCGATCGCCACGCAGACCTTTCAAGGCGAAGGCGTCGAGGACGCGCTCGACACCTTTCACGCGCGTCTCACTGCGCTCGGGGCGGCCAATGAAGCGCTTACGCAGGACAACTGGCGTAAGGCGTCGCTTGAGTCCGTCGTCCTTAGAGCCTGTTCGGCGCAGGTAGGGGCGGCCGGGCGCATACGCTCCTCGGGGCCGCAGCTCGTGATTAAGGCGCAGGCGGTGACCGCCTTCTCCTTGGCGCTTCACGAACTCTGCACCAATGCTGCAAAGTACGGGGCATTGAGGAACCCTGAGGGTTTCGTCGAGGTAAGCTGGACTGCTCAGGACGAGCAGTTGCAGTTCAGCTGGATCGAGGTCGGCGTGAGCGACGTCACGCCTCCGTTGCGCGACGGGTTCGGGAGCAAGCTCATCGAGCGGAGCCTAGTGCGACAGTTCGGGGGCAAGTGGAACCGAGATTTCGAGCCTACAGGACTGCGGGTTCGCTTCGATCTTCCGCTTGACCGACTTATCGCTGATTGATTCCCAGTCTGCCAAGCATGCGTCGCAAGCCATCGCCCCGCATCCTTCAACCACGTCGTAGCGAGAACGAGAAGCGTGACCTTTCGCCGGGGATGCCATCGGCCGCCGAGCGCGCCCAACTAAGCGGTCGCGCAACATACGGCGGGTATGCCAAGCACAAGCGCGATCCCTATGCCTGGGGGCTGGAACCGTATCGTGGCCGTGCTCCCGATCGGACATTTTGTGAGGACACCGGCTTCGGGATCGCCGATCAGCAACGTATTCCGCAGCTGTTGCGGCGAGGAATTGACGCCGGCCTGTTCGGCGACCTCGTCCGGCAAGGCGACCCGACGATGCTCTGGACGCTGGACGACGATGGATGGATCTACGAATTGCGGCAAACCATTCCCGGGCGCGCGCTCTACCACGGTTATCCTTTGCTGCCGACCAATGCACTGGGCCGCAAGGTGATTGCGCGTTTCGAGAACTGGTATCTGTCGCTGTCGCGCGCGCAGAGACAGCCCGCAATGCTTGCCGCGTTGCGAGGAGCCCAGGAGCGGTATAGATAGAGCTGTGAGCTTCGACATCGATCTTGACTGGCCGGCAGGGGACCGGTCGCAGGGGGTCGCCGACATCCGCATGGCGGTCGGTCGAACGGTGTTCACTCGCCTGCTCGACGAACATGAGGGGACCCGGCGAGACTATTTTCGGGCGTCGCCGCTCCTGCTCGGCTTCTGGTTCGTCGACAATTTCTGGCGGCTGCGCTGGGAGCCGCTCGACGATCCTCATTTTCCGAGCACCGAATGGCGACTGCGCCATGAGCTCAGCGCCGCGTCCGGCGATACCGTCCTGCCGCCCTTCATGATCTATGGGATGGGACCGCGGGTGATGGTAGCGCCGGTTACCGGGGTCGAGGACGATGGCAGCGTCATCCGCTATCTCCATGAGCGCCCCCTGACGATGCTCTCGGACGAGTTCGAGACCGGCCTCGAGCGCTTCTTCGACGCGTTGCTGCGCTGTCGCGATCTGCCCGACAGCGCGGCCTTTGCCGATCTCATCGGGCAACTCGCCCGCGAGCGCGCAGACGACGAGCTCGCGGGATGGCGACGTCTGGAAGCATGTCTCGGCTACGATCCCGACCAGGCTCCCCAGGCGGTCGTCGAGGCGCTGCTCGGCTTCGAGGAGAGGGTCGGCGAGGCGGCGATCGACGAAGCTGCGCTCGCGACCAAGGGGCAAGCTGCGCCAGTTGCGCTGGAAGCGGTGCTGGAGGCAGTCGAGGCGTCCGACGTCGTTGTCGACTTCGCCTCGGTACAGGGTCAAATCGATCCGGCAACGCTGCCCGGCCAGACCCCGTGGCAGGCGGCCGAAGACGCCGCGATCGCGCTGCGTGCTGCCCTCAACCTCGGCAATACCGTGCGCTGGGCCGATCTGGGCGACATTCTTCAGGTCCGGTGGGAGTTGCTCAAGGAAGCAACGGCGACGGCGCGTCATCTGCCGTTCTCCGCCAAGACGGAAGGTAACGGCTCACAGTCGCGATTGGCCTTGGCGATGAAACCCCTCAACGATCGCCGGTTCGAGCTGGCGAGGATGATCGGCGACGAGGTTTGGACCGGTGGCCAAGGCTTCGGCGTGATCAGCCGGTCGCGAACCGACCGCCAGAAGTTCCAGCGCGCGTTCGCCCAGGCGCTGCTCTGTCCGATGGAGGCGCTGCGCAACGTCGTCGACGTGAACCGTCCGACCCGCGAGCAGATCGTGCGCGCCGCGAGCCGCTTCGGGGTACGCGACAGCGTCATCGTTACGATCCTGCGCAATCGCGGGTATCTGCCACGGGAGTCGATGGCGGACTGGCTCGAGGCGGCCTGACTACCTGCCAAACGATCTACGATTTTACATAATCTATGTTATCGGACTGCGAGCGTGTAAGCGCCAAATACAAATGACACCGTCCTGCTAGATAGAAACGGCACTGCCGGTGCATTCAGAAGGTCGCCGGTGTCATAGCCTTCCTCGGCAACGAGGACGCGCATGGTATGACGGTGCTGACGATGAGTGCTGCTGAAATCACCCGGTTCGACACGCTGATGCGGCTCGACCGCGGCGAGATCTGGATCCCGGACGCGATGGAACTGCTGGGCCTCCAGCGGCGGCAAATCTACCGGCTGCTCGATCGCCTTCGACAGGAAGGCGCTGCGGGCCTCGTGTCGCGCAAGCGCGGGCGGCCGAGCAACCGGCGCTACAGCGATGCCTTCCGCGCCGAAGTGGTCGCGGTGGTGCGAGAAAACTATGCCGACTTCGGGCCGACGCTCGCGCGCGAGTACCTTGCCGAGCGACATGGCCTCCGCCTGTCGTGCGAGACGCTGCGGCAGATCATGATGGAAGCCGGGCTATGGAAGGACCGCGCCGCCAGGCGCCCTCGCCCGTACCAGCCCCGCTACCGGCGCGACTGTCGCGGTGAACTGGTCCAGGTCGACGGCTCGAAGCACTGGTGGTTCGAGGACCGCGGGCCGCAATGCACGCTTCTGGTGTTTATCGACGACGCCACGAGCGAGCTGATGCACCTCGAGATGGTCGAGAGCGAAAGCACCTTCTCCTACATGCGCGCGACGCGGACGTATCTCGAACGGCACGGGAAGCCGGTCGCCTTCTATACGGACAAGCACAGCGCGTTCCGCAACAACACGGCCTCGGCGAACGACGACGGGATGACCCATCTCGGGCGTGCGCTGGACCGCCTGAACATCGACCTGATCTGCGCGAACTCGCCGCAGGCGAAGGGCCGCGTCGAGCGGGCCAACGCGACGCTGCAGGACCGCCTCGTCAAGGCGATGCGGCTCCACCACATCAACACCATCGACGAAGCCAACGCCTTCCTCCCCTCCTATATGGCGCAGCACAACCAGCGGTTCGCCAAGGCGCCCTTCGACCCGCGCGATCTGCACCGGCCGCTGGCCATTCACGAGAACCTTGAGGCGGAGATGGTATGGCGGGAGCAGCGCACCGTCACCGGCGCCCTCACGCTGCACTACAACAATCTATGGACGCCTCCCGCTGCAAGGCTGATCTTCAGGCATCGGCTGTGGATGCGTAAATCTATGCGGCCTGTTCGCGGGCGTTTGCCCTGGCCATGATGAGGATCCGCTTCTCTCCGCCTTATAAAG
>DASYHY010000295.1:0-11454 GCA_036252795.1 Aurantimonas sp.
AGCCGCCGGCTTGGCGTTGATCAGGTCCTGCGGCATCACCGTGTCGATCTCGACCGACGACATGCGCTCCTTGATCGCCCGCTCCATGCGCAACAGGCCGATGCGGTACTGGTTCTCCATGAGCTCGCCGACCGAGCGCACACGGCGATTGCCGAGATTGTCGATGTCGTCGATCTCGCCCTTGCCGTCGCGCAGGTCCACCAGCGTCCTGACGACGGCGAGGATGTCCTCCTTGCGCAGCACGCGCACGGTGTCCTCGGCGTCGACGTCCAGACGCATGTTCATCTTCACGCGGCCGACGGCCGAGAGGTCGTAGCGCTCGGCATCGAAGAACAGCGACTTGAACATCGCCTCGGCGGTCTCGATCGTCGGCGGCTCGCCCGGACGCATGACGCGGTAGATGTCGAAAAGCGCGTCCTGACGGCCTTCGTTCTTGTCCGCCGCCAGCGTGTTGCGGATGTACCCGCCGACATTGACGTGGTCGATGTCGAGCACGGCGATCTCGACCTGACCCGCGTCGATGAGCACCTTGAGGGTTTTCTCGTCGATCTCGTCGCCGGCCTCGAGATAGACCTCGCCCGTCTGCGGGTCGACGACGTCCTCGGCGAGGTAGTTGCCGTAGAGGTCCTCCTCGCTGGCGCGGAGGGCCTTCACGCCCTTCTCCTGCATCTGGCGAGCCTGGCGCGCGGTGACCTTCTTGCCGGCCTCGACGAGCACTTCGCCGCTATCGGCGTCGATCAGGTCGACGACGGCGCCCTGGCCCCGCACGCGCTCCACCGAGAAGGGCACACGCCAGCCGTTCTTGTCCTTCTCGAACTTCACGATGTCGTAGAAGGTCGACAGGATCTCCTCGCCGTCCATGCCCAGCGCCATCAGCAGCGATGTCACCGGGATCTTGCGGCGACGGTCGATGCGCGCATGGACGATGTCCTTGGCGTCGAACTCGATGTCGAGCCAGGAACCACGATAGGGAATGACGCGCGCCGCGAAGAGCAGCTTGCCGGACGAATGGCTCTTGCCCTTGTCGTGGTCGAAGAAGACGCCCGGCGAGCGGTGCATCTGGGAGACGATCACGCGCTCGGTGCCGTTGACGATGAAGGTGCCGTTCGACGTCATGAGCGGCATGTCGCCCATGTAGACGTCCTGCTCCTTGATGTCCTTGATGGACTTCGAGCCGGTGTCCTCGTCGATATCGAACACGATCAGGCGCAGTGTCACCTTCAGCGGCGCCGCAAAGGTGAGATCGCGCTGCCGGCACTCCTCGACGTCGAACTTCGGCGCCTCGAACTCGTACTTCACGAACTCGAGCATGGCCTGGCCCGAGAAGTCGGAGATCGGGAAGACCGACCGGAAAACGGCCTGCAGACCCTCGTCGGCGCGGCCGCCCTTCGGCTCCTCCACCATGAGAAACTGATCGTACGAAGCCTTCTGCACCTCGATGAGGTTCGGCATCCGCGCGACTTCGGGAATCGACCCGTAAAACTTGCGCACCCGCCTGCGACCGCTAAACGTCGTCGTCTGAGACATCGTCGCTCCTTCTCGTGACATTGCCCTTGACCGAAGGGCTTCAACTCTTATTCCTCTCCGCCGAGAGGAGCCGTCGCAGTCCGGACCGGACAAGGCGCGGCCTTGACGAAATACCGGGCGGACCCCCGCGTCTCCGGACGGCTCCCGGGAGCCATCGGGACACGCGCACGCCTGCACCAGGCAGGCATTGCCGCATCCGGACCGGCGCCACCGGTCCCGCCCGCCCCTGCGGCGAGCACGGAAGGCGGGACGACAAAAGCCGCCCCGCCTACCGGATTGTGCTTAGGTAACCGCGGCTTGCCGCAGTTACTTGACTTCGACCGTCGCGCCAGCCTTCTCGAGCTGGTCCTTGATCTTGTCGGCCTCGGCCTTGTCGACGCCTTCCTTGACGGGCTTCGGCGCGTTGTCGACGAGGTCCTTGGCTTCCTTCAGGCCGAGACCCGTGATCGCGCGGACTTCCTTGATGACGTTGATCTTCTGGGCACCCGCGGAAGCGAGGATGACGTTGAACTCCGTCTGCTCCTCGGCAGCCTCGGCCGGAGCCGCACCGCCGGCAGCGGCGACGGCGACGGGAGCGGCGGCCGACACGCCCCACTTCTCTTCGAGCATCTTCGACAGCTCTGCAGCCTCGAGGACGGTCAGCGTCGAGAGTTCATCAACGATCTTGGCAAGATCAGCCATTTTGATTTTCCTTCAGGTTCGAACTTTGAGTTGAGCAGCGAGGAACCCTCCTCAGGCCGCCTCGTCCTTCTTGGCATAGGCTCCGAAGACGCGAGCGAGTTGCCCCGCAGGCGCCTGGAGAACCCCAGCGATGCGCGTGGCCGGCGTATTGATCATGCCGACCAGGCGAGCCCTGAGCTCATCCAGCGACGGCATGTTGGCCAGGGCCTTCACACCATCCGCATCGAGCGTGGTCTTGCCCATCGCTCCGCCGAGGATCACGAGCTTGTCGTTACCTTTGGCGAAATCGTTGGAGACCTTGGCCGCCGCCACCGGATCGCTCGAATAAGCGATCAGTGTCTGGCCCTCGAACAAGTTCGAGATGCCTTCGGCGTCCGTGCCTTGAAGAGCGATCTTGGCGAGGCGGTTCTTCGCGACTTTGACGGTACCTCCCGCATCGCGCATCTTCGACCGGTAGTCGTTCATATGCGCGACGGTAAGACCGGCATAGTGGGCCACCACGACCGTTCCCGAGCCCTTGAAGGTCTCTTGAAGCGACGTGACGAATTCGCGTTTTTCCGCTCTGTCCACTGCCTCTCTCCATTTGGCCCCGACACCCGAAGGTGCCGCGGCCGGTTGCCTTTTGCCGCCCGGACCATCCGGGCGACGCTCGGAGATCCTGTCCCCTCGGCCTGCCCGGCCGGTTCATGGAACCGACAGGCGACTCAAGGCATTCGGAGGTTCGAACCGAAGAACCGGACATGCCGGAAAATTCGGAACTCCCCGTCTCATGAGGGCTATCTGACGATTATGACGGGTCTTCAGACCCGTCGCCCCACAATCTCGGACAGGCATTCAGGGAGCCCCGGAGAACTCCCACGCGCCGGGACGTGCCCGGAACCTTTGTGTTGGTGAACGCCGCATATAGGGGCGGCGCCACCGAATTGAAAGCCTCAGGCCGAGGCGGCGATCGTCGAAAGATCGATGCGCACGCCCGGACCCATGGTCGAGGTGATGGCGACGCGCTGGACGTAGTTGCCCTTGGCACCGGCCGGCTTGGCCCGCTGCACCGCCTCGGCGAAGGCGCGGATGTTCTCCGAGATCGCCTTGGAGTCGAAGCTCACCTTGCCGACGCCCGCATGCACGATGCCGGCCTTCTCGACGCGGAACTCGACGGCGCCGCCCTTCGACGCCTTGACGGCAGCGGCAACGTCCGGCGTCACGGTACCGACGCGCGGGTTGGGCATCAGGCCGCGCGGGCCGAGGACCTTACCGAGACGACCGACGAGAGCCATCATGTCGGGCGTCGCGATGGCGCGGTCGAAATCGATCGTGCCGCCCTGCACCTGCTCGACGAGATCCTCGGCACCGACGATGTCGGCGCCTGCGGCCCGTGCCTCGTCCGCCTTGTCGCCGCGTGCGAACACGGCGACACGGACCGTGCGGCCGGTGCCGTTCGGCAGGTTGACGACGCCGCGGACCATCTGGTCCGCGTGGCGGGGGTCAACGCCGAGGTTCATCGAGACTTCCACCGTCTCGTCGAACTTCGCGGTGGCCCGCTGCTTGATCATCTCGACGGCCTCGTCGAGCCCGTAGAGCTTGAGGCGGTCGATGCCCTCGCGGGCGTTCTGAATGCGCTTTCCTGACTTAGCCATCGTCTCAACCCACCACTTCAAGGCCCATGGAGCGGGCAGAGCCCTCGATCATCGCCATCGCCGCGTCCAGATTGTTCGCGTTGAGGTCCTGCAGCTTCTTCTCGGCGATCTCGCGCACCTGGTCGCGGGTCACCGAACCGGCGGTTGCCTTGCCCGGGGTCTGCGATCCCTTCGACAGGCTCGCCGCCTTCTTGAGGAAGTAGCTGACCGGCGGGGTCTTCATGACGAAGGTGAAGGACTTGTCCTGGTAGTAGGTGATGACCACCGGAACCGGCTGACCCTTCTCCTGGTCCTGCGTCTGCGCGTTGAACGCCTTGCAGAATTCCATGATGTTCACGCCACGCTGACCGAGCGCGGGTCCGATCGGCGGGGACGGCGTCGCCGAACCTGCCGGGACCTGCAGCTTCAGCTGGCCCTGGATTTTCTTAGCCATTGGTTCCTGCTTTCGTTTCTGGCGCCGGACGCCGCCACGGCGACGCTTCCGGCAACTTTTCTGCAGTTGGCGCGGTGCGGCATCGTCGGCCGGCTAAGCCTCGATGCCTCCCGCGCCGGGACCGGGCCGAAGCCCGACGATCAGACCTTCTCGACCTGACCGAATTCGAGATCGACGGGCGTGGCGCGGCCGAAGATCGAGACCTCGACCTTGAGCCGCGTGCGCTCCTGATCGACTTCCTGGACCACACCGTTGAAAGAGGCGAAGGGGCCGTCCGACACCCGGACGTTCTCGCCGATATCGAACGAGATCGTCGGCTTCGGCCGCTCGACGCCGTCCTGGACCTGCGTCAGGATCTGCTCCGCTTCCCGGTCGGAGATCGGCACCGGCCGATTGTCCGGACCGAGGAACCCGGTGACCCGCGGCGTGTTCTTGATCATCGAGAACACCGCGTCGGTCAGGTCGGCCTTGACGAGCACGTAACCCGGGAAGAACTTCCTCTCGGCATCGACCTTGCGGCCGCGACGGACCTCGACGACCTTCTCGGTCGGGACGAGGATCTTCTCGAACTTGTCGGAGAGCCCCTTCTGCCGGGCCTGCTCCTCGATCGATTCCGCGACCTTCTTCTCGAAGTTCGAGTAGGCGTGGACGATGTACCAGCGGGCGGTCATGATACTGAAATTACTCCTGCGATGCTGGCGTCAGACGTCGACATTCATGATCAACCCGACCAGATAGCCGAGGGCCTGGTCGGCAATGAAGAAGAACGCCGCGGCAAAAGCCACCATCACGAACACCATGATCGTCGAGATCAGCGTCTCCCGCCGGGTCGGCCAGGTGACCTTTGCAGTCTCGGCTCGTACCTGCTGGAGAAAGGTGAAGGGATTGGTCTTGGCCATGCACCGCTCATAGCTAAAGCGCGTGAAGGCCGAAAGGCAGCCCCACGCGCCACGTCTCTGTGAAAATCCATTTAACCGCACTCGACATGATTCACAAGCCCGGATGCGTGGCTTTCATGTAAACGGGACAAGGCGGACGAGGGCGTGGCAGGGGCAGTAGGGCTCGAACCTACGACCTGCGGTTTTGGAGACCGCCGCTCTACCAACTGAGCTATACCCCTTCGTGCGGTCCGAATATCGCCTCGCGCCAGGAACTGCAACAGCGATTTTAGCGAGGCTCGCCGACTGGGTTCCCGTGGCGACACGGCTGCCATGAAGAGCTTGGTGCCACCCGTGTCCGCGACCTCGCGACCCGCGGCGCCCCGCGCCAGTTTGCATTGGACACCCTCAAGTCGGATCGCTACATCCGCCGCGGCAGGGTTCGGACCGCAGCCGGCCGCCAGATGATACCGGAGGTGGCCATGGACTTGACCACGGTGAGACGGCCAAAGTCGCTCATCCTGTTCGACCTAGACGGCGTGATCCTCGATTCGCGTCGGAACATGGAGATCGCCTGGAGCCGCGTTCGAGAGGAACTGGGGATCGCCCTGCCCTTCGATGCCTATTTCTCGGAGATCGGGCGGCCCTTCCCAGATGTCATGGCGCGGCTTGGGCTCGGCAATTCAGCCAGCGCCATCGAGCGAGTGTTCCGCCGGGCTTCCAGCCAATCGCTGCACGAGACACCTCTCTTCGAGGGCATCGACAAGATGCTGTCGATGCTCTCGGAATACGGCCGGCAACTCGGCATCGTGACATCGAAGGATGCGGCGCGTACCGAACTCGTCCTTGACCGCCTGCCGGTCGGCTTCGCCGTGGTGATGACGCCGCGTGACGGGCTGCGGGGCAAGCCGGCGCCCGACCACCTCCTGTTTGCGATGGCCCGCTGCAACGTCGACCCGTCGGACACGGTCTTCATCGGCGACATGGATTCCGATGCCGAGGCGGCCCGACGGGCGCGTGTCGACTACGTTCATGTCGACTGGGGATACGGCGCCCGGCCGGCCGGCTGCCTCTTCGCGGCCAAAGCGCCGAGCGATCTCCAGACATTCCTGCTCAGTTGAGGACTCACATCATGGCCCCGCGTATCGTCGCCGTCATTCCCTGCCGTTTCGGCGCGTCCCGCTTTCCGGGCAAGCCGATCGCCGACATCAACGGCAAGCCGATGCTCTGGCACGTCTACCAGCAGACGATCGTCGCCGAGGGTATCGATGCCGCAACGATCGCTACCGATGACGACCGAATCCGCAAGGTGTGCGAGATACTCGATCTGCCGGTGCTGATGACTCGCAGTGACCACGCGTCCGGCACGGATCGCGTGGCCGAATGCTCCGCACGCCTTGACGCGGATATCATCGTCAACGTCCAGGGAGACGAGCCGATGATCGAGCCGGAGGCGATCGCGCGTGTCGCCCGGGCCATCGCTGCCTGCGACGACCCGAATGTCCAGGCTTCCAACGGCTACAACGAAATTGCCTCGCCCTCCGATGCGATCGACACGAACGTGGTCAAGGTGGTCATGACCACGACGGGCCTGGCGATGGCCTATTCGCGGCTGCCGATCCCATATCCGAAGGGGGGCGCCGTCCGACATCTTCGCCAGCTTGGCCTCTATGCCTTTCGTCGCGAAGGGCTGGAACGCTTCGCCGCGTTGCGGCCTGGCCCGCTGGAGCAGGCCGAGGGGGTCGAGATGCTGCGCTTCGTGGAGCACGGCTACGGCGTCCAGATGGTACAGGTGCCGAACGACGAAGGAATCCCGGTCGACACGCCGGCCGATCTCGACCGTGTCCGCACGCTCATGGCCGGCCATCGTTGATCGCGCCCGGACTCGCGCCACGTCGCTGCGCACCGGACGACAGTACAGAGGCAGGAGCACGATCCATGAACGATACCGCGCGGCCATTCGATGGTGCCGAAGAGCAGGCTATCGCCATGGACTTTCCCACCCTGTCGGCCAGGCATACGGCGTGGCTGGAAGGCCGCGGACTCACGACCCGCCCCTGGTTCATCCTGGGTTCGGCGCCGGATCCCCATGTCCCTCGACCGTTTCCGGCGAGGACCGCCCATATTCACGTCAAATATGCCGGCCACGCCGCACGCCAGCATGGGCTGCCTCGGGGCGATCTGACCTTTCTTCTGACCAAGACGAAACCCGAGGACGTAGCCGGGCTTGAATTCGAAGCCATCCTGCGCCTGTGCAAGCGCCACAGCCCCCTGACCCGCATCCGCCGCGACCTCCCGTTCCTGCGGGCGAGGGAATGCGCCCTCACCCACCGGGAACGCGACGCCTTCATCATCGGCACGCTTGGCACATTGTTCGGCGGCAGCGGCGACGAGATCCGGCCGTCCAACGGGATCGCGTTGATCGCCTACGCGATCGCGGTTGGCATCCCGCAGATCATCGTGGCTGGTATCTCGCTCGAGAGTGACGGCTATGCCTATGATCGCTCGGCGCGGACAAGGCGCCATCTCGCCGAAGATCGCGCGGCCCTCGCGGCCGTCGCCGCCCGCTATCCCCAGGTGACGACGACCGAGCCCGGCCTCAGCCGCATCACCGGCATTCCTCTGTTCCCCGGGGCCACTGCTGTCCCGGCGAATGGCGCACTCGCAGGCTGATCACGAGCTGCCGCGGCGTTCAGCGGCCGACTTCTCCGCCAGCTTCTGCTTGCGCGTCTTGGGCTTCAGCGAGCGCAGGAACCCACTCAACCTTCCCTGCAGCCGGGTCAGGGACAGCAGCCGGTCGACTGCCATGTTGGTCCCTTCCAGCCGCTCCGACAGCACTTCTGCGGAGACCAGCGCGACGTCTGCCGGGGTGACGTCCGGCAGGCGCTCGGCAATGCGGTCCCACCGGCCACCTGTGCCGCTGCCGTCCATGGTCAGTCGTCCGCTGCGGACCAGCAGCCGGTTGACGATCTGCTCGAAGGTCCACTCGTGGTCGTGGAACAGCTTCCAGGTCGCAGACCGGCGGGCAGTAAAGCCGGCCAGCACGATCGGCAAGGCCGGGTGGGCTTCCGTCAGCCAGTAGGCCAGAGCGAAGCCGCTCGTGGGGACATGGGTTTCCGGATAGAAATCGAGGAAGACCGGCACGAGATCCAGATACCCGACGCGAGCGCCTTTGAAGTCTTCGACAGGGCTGAAAACTTCCTTCTCGCCGGCCCTGAGGTTGGCGATGCCATGGAATTGCTCGCCGCGCAGAAGGCGAAGCACATCGCCCACTTCCCGTCGATAGACGATGTTCGCTCCCGCGTGGCTGCTGCGGGCGATCAGCAGCGACGGCCGGTCGAACGGCGCGTCGAGCACCTTGAACACCTTGTTGAAGAAGACGAAGAGCGTCCCCTCCCCGTAGCGGGCCGCGAGCGCTGCGATCTCGACGGCATCGCTGTTGGCGACGAGCACCACACGGTCGAACCGACCGAAGAAGCCGGCCCACCCCTCCGGCGAATTCGGCAGGCTCGCCGGCTGCTGGTCCACCACGTGAGATGGCTGCACATCCATGACGACCTCAGTCGCCGCGCTGCTGCACGAAGAGCGTGCGTTCGCGCGTCGCGAACCATTCCTCGGCATAGTCGTCGTTCCTGTACTCGTCGAAATACGGGCCGCCATCGGTGAAGTGGACGTTCTTGGCGCCCGGATCGTACTCGTACTCGTTGACCAGCCAGTTCCACGCCGCGGGGATCTCGCCGACATTCTCGTCGCCCTCGAGCCACTTGAACTGATGCAGTTGCAGGCCGGTGGCCGAATTGACGTAGTCGGGCGTCAGCGCGCGGCACTTGGCGTTGTTGAACAGCATGACGCTCGACCAGTTCTTCTTCTCGTACTTGGTCTGCGTCTGGCCGAGGAACTTGGTCTCCACCTTCGGCGTGTAGTCGTGCTTGACCACCTGGACCGCATAGCGATCGTCCCGCAGCGCCCAGAGTTCGGCGATGTCGGCGCGCATCAGCATGTCGCAATCCATGAACAGGCTCCAGCCCTCGAAGCCGGAGAGATACGGTGTCAGAAAGCGCGAGAAGGAGAATTCGGTCGACTGCAGCGCATTGCGGTCGCGGGTGAAGATCCCTTCGAGGTTCGGCAGATACAGCGGCGAGAACATGACCGGCATCGACGATCGCTCGAGGATGCTCTGGCAGAGGACGTGATAGGCGATCACTTCCTTGCTGTCGAAGCCGACGAAGACCTGGGCTGGCGGGTGCTTCACGTCACGACCTCGTTGTTTGATGACGGGGGCCTCATACACCCGCAACGCGCGATGTCCAATGCCGGCGAGCGGCTTCATTCCGTGCCGGCAGCAGACGGAAGCGGCCGCGGCAGCCGAAACGCCCTGGTCACCCTCAGGGCTTCCACAACCGCAGGCCAAGATCCTCCGCCAGTTCCGGCTCGCTCGTGGCCACACGGCTGTCCTGCCGCAAGCGTTCCAGCGCGAAACGGTCCTCGGCGATCTGCAGGCGTGGCCGAGCCAGCGTGTCGTAGGAATGGCCGGCGCGGGAGAAGGAGAAGCCGGCGAGAACGATTTCCGGGACCCCGAGGAAGAGCCCGTAGCAGAGGGCGGCGACGCCGGTGGATGGCTTGCCCAACTCGCCCACGGCGAGAATCTCCGGCCCGATCATCGTCTGGTTGATGGCCTCGCGATCATCGGGATCGAGCGACACCAGCGCCCCGATCTTCGCCCGGCGCTGACGCATCAGCTTCCAGCGCTGCCGCCATCTCGGCCGTGCGGTGTACCAGAGCAATGCTCTGGTCTCGATATCCGGAAAGACCTTCCAGGATTCGACGGGGCGACGCACGGAGAGGTCCGCCGGGCCCCAGCCGCGCTGGCGGGCGGCCAGACCGGCATTGTTGATGTCGACGCGCGCATGGTTTGCCAGCAAGGCCGCCGGCATGGTCGGGTCCGGAGCGCCGCCGAGGATCACCCAGGGACGGCACAGAAGGCCGAGACGGTCGATCGCCTCGCGCTGTGCCTGTCGCAGCTGCAGCAGCCGCGGTGCCAGCGAGGCCTCCGTCGTCATTGCCGCGCCGCTTCGTAAATGCGGATGGCGTCGGCGATCGCTTCCGCCTGATCGGGGAAGCTGTAGTCGTAAGTGCCGAGATGACCGGCGAAGGGACGGGTCAGTCCCAGCGTCTCCTGCAGATCATGGTGGAACCACTCGAACTTTTCGTACCGTTCGCCATCGATCGCGGTGAGGTCGAGGCTGTAGACCGGGCGCCCCGTCGTCAGGGCTTCGCAATGCATCGTCACCGTGTCCTTGCCGATGAGGAAGCTGTCCGCGGCCGCGAGATAGTCGCGGTAGGGATTCTCACCCGTCCGATCCCAGACGTGGAAGCGAGGATCGTCGATCCGGAGCAGCGCCTGCAGGAGCGTGGGACGGCTGCGGCGCGAGGTGGTCGCGAGCACCCGGCAGCCGTCGGCGGCGAGTCGCCGCGCAGTGTCGACGAGATTCTGGATCGTCGGGTCGTCATAGTCATAGGCGCCGTTCGGTCCGCCAAGGAGCATCGCGACGACGTGGCTTTCGTCGCCGGCCGGCAGCCATCGCGAACGCGCGGCGGGCCGCCGCTCGTCCAGCCATTGACGGGTCACGCGATGCGGCACCCCGATCATGCTGCGATATTCGGTGCCGTCCAGCCGTACGCTCTTCCAGTCGTGCCGCGACACGAAGGCGAGGTCGTAGATTCCGGCCGATGGCGGAGCGGGCGGCTGCAGGTGCACGGCCAGCGGACGCCCGCCGAACCGCTCCTTGATCCGCGCCACGTGGCGCTCGGCGAACCAGCCGCAGGAGATGACGACGTCCGGCTCAGCCTCACGCACACGCCTGTAGGGTGACAGCAGGCCGCGCCGCCATTTGGGCAGCCGCTCGATCGTATGGACGGCCGGATCGCGCGTGAGATGGCCCGCAACGCCAAGGCACTGGGTCAGTGTGCCCGCCTTCTCCTCGCTGACCGTCCAGACCCGCACCCTGTCCCCCCGATGTCTGCCGTGTTTAGCGCAGATGCCGCAGCCCGCGCCAGCCGCTGATCCGGCGATCAGGCGCGGCCAAAGACGCTCCGCCAAACGTGAACGGGCCCGCGAAGGGCCCGTCCACTCAAGCGATTTCTGCCCGTCAGGCGGTTCGCGTCGTTACTCGATGATCGAGGCGACGATGCCGGCGCCGACGGTGCGGCCGCCTTCGCGGATGGCGAAGCGCAGGCGCTCTTCCATCGCGATCGGCACGATCAGCACCACGTCCATCGTCACGTTGTCGCCCGGCATCAC
>DASYHY010000296.1:0-14164 GCA_036252795.1 Aurantimonas sp.
GCGATGTCGGGATATTCCGCCTTCAGCGCGGCGAAGCGCTCGTCCCAGAACGGCATGGTGTGGATGATGCCGTTCGACTTGGTGGCGGACGTCACGTGCTTGCGCGGCCGCGTCTTCGCCAGCTCGAAGGCGTAGCGCAGCACGCGGTCGACGCCGCGCCGGGTGAAGATCGATTCCTGGACGGCGAGCTCGTTCTCGGTGCCGCGATAGAGCCGCCCGCCGGCTTCGGAATACTCGCCCTCGACGTTTTCGCGGATGACGTAGAAGTCGATGTCCTCGGGGCCGCGATTGGCGAGCGGGCTGGTGGTGCCCTTGAGCAGCCGCACCGGCCGCAGGTTCACGTATTGATGGAAATCCCGGCGGATCGGGATCAGCAGTCCCCAGAGCGAGACATGGTCGGGAACGTCCGGCCAGCCGACCGCGCCGAGGAAGACCGCATCGTGCTTGCGGAACCGGTCGAGGCCGTTTTCCGGCATCATCCGCCCGTGCTTCTTGTAGTAGTCGCAGCTCCAGTCGACCTCGTCGAACTGGAAGGCGATGTCGAAGCGGCGGCCGACGGCCTCCAGCACGCGCATGCCCTCGGGCACGACCTCGCGGCCGATGCCGTCGCCGGGAATGGTCGCGATCTTCAGGCGGTTCGTTTCAGACATGCGGGAGATACTCCGGAGGTTCGATTGGCCGCCATGGCGGCGCCGGCAGCCTTAGAAGAACAGGCCGCGCGGCATCGGGATGAGCAGGACCTTGGTCATCATGAGATAGAAGCCGGTGAGGATGGCGAGGCCGATGACGACGAGCGTTGCGGTCTCGCGCAGCGACATGCGGTCGTGGGTCGCCACGAGCATGATCGCGAAATAGGCCAGCGCGCTCGCGACGAAGAAGCCGAGGATCGGGATCAGCACGATCCAGACGATCATCGCCAGCAGGAAGAGCAGCCGCCGCGGCATCGACTCGTGGCCCGCTTCGGACGGCGTCTCGGCCGGCGCCCCGGCGGGCGCGGCGCGCATCCCCAAGACGACGTTGCGCAGGACGAGGAGGATCGCGAAGACGATCATCGCGGTCGAGACGGTGATCGGGAACACCGATCCCAGCGGCGACATGCGGTCGGTCTGCAGGATCAGGAAGATCCCGAGCGCGATGAACAGGACGGCGAGAGTCGTCCCCGGCACGTCGTGCGGCTTCCTAAGGGCGGCCATCGCGGCTCTCCACGGTCATGTCGGTCTGGGATCGGCGGGCCCGCCGCGCGCCGATCAATCCGGCGATCATCGGGTAGAACAGGGTCAGCGCGGCGAAGGCGACGATGGCCATCGAGATCGGCCGTCCGAAGAACATGCCGAGCACGTTCCCCTGGGCGTTGCCGATCAGATAGCTCTGGACGAAGCCCTGCTCGGCGATCTGGCCGAGAACCAGGCCCAGCACGATCGGCGAGGGCGAGTAGCCGGTGCGGTTCAGCAGCCAGCCGATGACGCCGAGGCCGAGCATCACCGCGACGTCGTTCAGGTTGTTGTGGATGGCGAAGCTGCCGACGACGGTCATGAACGCGATCGTCGGCACCAGCGCGCCCTTGGGGATCGCCACGATGGACTTGTAGGCGTAGCGGCCGATCAGGAGGCCGACCGGCAGCATGATCAGCGTGCCGATGATCAGCCCGAAGATGAAGGTGTAGACGATCGATCCCTGGGTGGTGAACAGGGTCGGGCCGATGCGGATGCCCTGGACGAGGAGGGCGCCGAGAATGACGGCGTCCGGCGGCGTGCCGGGGATGCCGAGAACGAGGGTCGGGATGAAGCCGCCGCCGACGGTGGCGTTGTTCGCCGCCTCGGTGGCGATGATCCCGCCCGGCTCGCCCGTACCGTAGCGGTCGGCGTGCTTGGAGGAGCGGCGGGCCTCGGAATAGGAGACGAGGCTCGCCACCGAGCCGCCGGCGCCCGGCAGGATGCCGACGATCGTGCCGATGAGCGACGAGCGGATCAGGTTGAACTTCTCCGTCATCACGATCGCGAAGGCCTCCTTGAGGCGGAAGCCGCTGCTGTCGGAAGCTACGCGCAGATGCGGATCGCGCGTCGCGACGAGGTCGATGAGGACCGGAATGCAGTAGAGGCCGATCAGGCCGGCGACGATGTTGATGCCGCCGAGCAGCACCTGGCTGCCCATGGTGAAGCGCACGTCCGCGCCGATCACGGCGATCCCGACCATCGACAGGAGAAGTCCCAGGCAGGCGCCGATCATGCCCTTCAGGAGATTGCCGACGGACAGCGCCGAGATCAGCGTCAGGCCGAACACCGCGAGCCAGAAATACTCCGGCGGCCCGAAGGCGAGGGCGACCTGCGCGAGCGGCGGGGCGAGGAACATCAGGAGCAGCGCCCCGACCAGTCCGCCGGTCACGGAGGCGAGCGTCGCGAGGCTGACGGCGAGCGCGCCGTCGCCGCGCTTGGCCATCGGGAAGCCGTCGAAGGTTGTGGCGATGGCGGAGGGGGTGCCCGGCGTGTTGACCAGGATCGCCGAATAGGAACCGCCGTAGATCGCGCCGGTGTAGATCGCGCCGAGCACGATCAGGCCGGAGGCGGGATCCATGGTGAAGGTGAACGGCACGAGAACCGCGACGGCCATGGTCGCGGAAAGGCCGGGCATCGCGCCGATGATGATTCCCGCGACCACGCCGACGAGGGCGAGCACGAGATTCGTCACCGTCAGGGCCTCGGCGAGGTAGACGAGCTTGTCCATGGCGTCCGCTTCAGATGGCGCGAGGAAAACGCGGGCGAGAGCGCCGAAGGCGCTCTCGCCCGGTAGAAGGCCGGATCAGTTCTGGGTGATGCCCATCTGCTTGGCGGTTTCCTCGTATTCGGTCCGCCGCTCGTTCATGAAGGCTTCCATCTCGCCGTAGGGCACGTCGATGACGACGAAGCCGCCGTCCTTCATCTTCTGGATGAAGTCCGGATCGGCGTTGATCTTGCCGATCATGTCGGAGACCTGCTGGCGCACTTCCTCGGAGGCCGAGCTCGGAACGGCCACGCCGCGATAGGCGCCGCCGGTCATGTCGTAGCCGAGTTCCTTGAAGGTCGGCACGTCCGGAAAGCTCGGCACGCGCTCATCGGCCGCGACGGCGAGCACGCGGACCGCGTCGCCCTGGTTGATGGCGGCGGTCGTGTAGCTGAAGCCGGCCTGCACCTGGTTGCCGAGGACGGCGGTCGTCGCCGGGCTGGTGCCGGAGAAGGGAATGTAGGTGGTGGTGACCTCGGCGAGGCGGTCGAACGTCGACTGCGCGACGTGGTTCGCCGAATTGGTGCCGGAGCCGGAGAAGGTCACGACGCCGGGATTCTCCTTGGCGTAGGTGACGAGGTCCTCGAGCGTCTGGAACTGGCTGTCGGCCGGCACGATGATCGCGTCCGGCGTGTAATGGAAGAAATAGACGTTGGTGATGTCCTCGGTCGTGTAGCCGACGTCCTGCGCCATCGGCTGCATGATGATGTGGGGCAGGTTCGACCCCATGATCGTGTAACCGTCGCCTTCCATGCCGTTGAGCTGCGACCAGGCCTGGGCGCCGCCGGCGCCTTCGAGGTACTGGACCACCATGCTCTGGCCGGTCTGCGCCTCGAACACCGGCTGCTGCATGCGCGCCGCGATGTCGGACTCGCCGCCCGCGTTGAACGGGATGATGTAGTTGACCGGCTTGGACGGATAGTCCTGTGCGCCGGCGGTCACCGTCGACAGGCCGACCGCCATCGCGGCGCCCGCGAGAAGGGTCTTGAGCTTCATGTGAAATCCTCCCTGGATTGGCAACGGCACCCTCGGCCTCCCAGGCGGTGAGGGCGCGTCGGCCGTCATGTGGACCCAAGATTTCGCCAATGTCAATCTTGCGTTCGAGCTTGCATGCATCACAGCATGCAACATTTGCGCCTTCTCGCCCGTGGCTGTAGAGTTCCCGGCAAAGGGAATTCGCTCGATGTCAGATGCCGCCGCGCTCTTTGAAACCGACCGGGCCGGGCGCAAGCCGCCGCTGGTGGAAGCGGCATACGACGCGCTCAAGCAGGCGATCCGCGACGGGATCTTCCCGCCGGGCTTCCAGGGCTCGGAACTGGAGATGGCGCAACGGCTCGGGATGAGCCGCACGCCGGTGCACCAGGCGATCATCCGGCTGCAGAGCGAGGGCATGGTGGAGCTTCGGCCGAAGCGCGGCGTGGTCATCCGCAGCCTGTCGCCCGACGACATGCGCGAGGTCTACGACGTCATCATCGCGGTCGAGGGCATGGCGGCGCTGCTGCTCGCCGAGCGTCCGGAGCTTGTCCGCAACCGGGTCTGTGACGAGCTCGACCGGTTGAACGAGGAGCTCGTCGATGCCCTCGACCGCGACGACCTCGCCGCCTGGGCCGATGTCGATGCGCGCTTCCACGCCCTGCTCGTCGAGGGAAGCGGCAACAGCCGGCTGGAGAAGATCGCGCGGGTCAATATCGACCAGTCCTACCGCGCCCGGCGCCTGACCCTGCGCTTTCGTCCGAAGCCGGTCCATTCGATCGGCGAGCACCGCCTGATCATCGCGGCGGCGCGGAGCGGCGATGCGGCCGGGGCGCGCCAGATGGCGCAGGATCACAAGATCAAGGCGCGGGACCTCATCGTCGCGCTGCTGAAGCGCTACGACATGAAGCACCTCTGACGGCGCGTTCGCGCCCGGTTGGGCACTCGGGCGCCTGAAGCAGCGCGAGCAGCGCGTCGGCCGCCCGCGTTGGCTATGGCCTCAAGGCCAAGGGTCTGCGGCCGCTGATGCTCGGCGGCGCGTCCTGGCTCTTCATCTCCTATCTGGGGCTCGGCCTGGTGCTGCTCCTCGTCGCCTGACCTGGCCGCGGCGTCCGCCGCGCCCGTTCGCCGAACGCAAGGTGGCGGGCTGCCGGAAAGGCGCTTCAGACGGCCAGATACTGAAGCCGCAATTCCTTGTCGTCGATGATCTGCTGGGCGGAACCGTCGAAGACGATCTCGCCCATCTCCAGGATTATCGCCCGGTCGGCCAGATGCAGGGCCGCAATGGCGTTCTGCTCGACCAGGATGGTGGTGATGCCGAGCTGCTTGATCTCCTCGAGGATCCGCTCGATCTCCTGCACGATGACCGGCGCGAGTCCTTCATAGGGCTCGTCCAGCAACAGAAGCTTGACCTCGCGGGCAAGCGCCCGCGCCACCGCCAGCATCTGCTGCTCGCCGCCGGACATGGTGATGGCGTCCTGGTTCCGCCGCTCCGCCAGCCGCGGGAAATGCTCGTAGATCCGCTGGAGGCTCCAGCCCACGGGCGGCTCGATCTGGGCCAGCTTGAGGTTCTCCTCGACCGTCAGGCCGGCGATGATCCGGCGATCCTCGGGAACCAGCTGGACGCCGAGGCGGGCGGCCTCGAAGCTCTGCATCGCGTGCAGCGGCTGGCCGTCGAGCCAGATCTCGCCCTGCTTGAGCTGCGGCGAGCCGGCGCGCGCGATGGTGCGCAGGGTGGAGGTCTTGCCGGCGCCGTTGCGGCCGAGAAGGGCGACGATCTCGCCCTCGCGGACATCGAACGAGATGCCCTGCACGATGTAGCTCTCGCCATAATAGGCGTGCAGGTCGCGCGCCGCGAAGAAGGCCGGCGCGTCGGTTCCCGCCGTTGCGGCCGGGGCGCGCCCGTCCTGCGGGCGGACGGTGTCGAGCGTTTCGCTCATAGATGGGCTCCCCCGAGATAGGCTTCCTGCACGCGCGGATCGGACTTGATCGCGTCGGGCGTGCCTTCCGCGATCACCGTCCCCTGCGCCATCACGCTGACGGTGGAGGCGAGCGAGAACACGACGTGCATGTCGTGCTCGATGATGACTTTGGTGATGCCGCGTTGGGCGATCTTCTTGAGAAGATCGACGGTGTTGTTGGTATCGGCCCGCGACATGCCGGCGGTCGGCTCGTCGAGCAGCAGCAGCTTCGGCCGCTGGACGAGGCACATGGCCAGTTCCAGCCGCCGCTTGTCGCCGCGGGACATGGAATCGACGCGCTGATGACGCTGGCCTTCAAGGTTCAGGTCCTCGAGGATCTCCTCGGCTTCCTCCAGGACCACCCGCCGGTCGTTGGCGCGTCCCCACAGATTGATCCGGAAGGCCCCGTCCTTGCGTGCGAAGGCCGGGATCATGACGTTCTCAAGCACGGTCAGCTCCGGGAAGGTCTCCGGCGTCTGGAACACCCGCGCGATGCCGGCCTGGTTGATCTCGTGCGGCCTGTGCCCGAACAGCGGCGCGCCGTCGAACTCGACCGTGCCTTCGTCCGGCACGATGCGGCCGACCAGCGTGTTGAGCAGGGTCGACTTACCGGCCCCGTTCGGGCCGATGATCGCGTGCACCGTGCCCTGCTTGACCCGCAGGTTTACGTCGTCGAGAGCCTTGAGGCCGCCGAAGCGCTTGCTGACGCCGTTGATGGTGAGAATGTCCATGTCGGCTCTTCCTACTCGTGCTGCGCGCGGGCATGAGCCGCGTCGGTCCCGGACGTCCTCGACTTGCGGAAGACGCCGCCGATGCGGCGCAGGCCCTCCATGATGCCGCCGGGCAGGAAGATGACGATGACCATGAACAGCAGGCCGAGCGTCAGGTGCCAGCCCTCGCCGACGAAGGGACTGGTGATCTCGACCGCGGCGATCTGGGCCCAGTCCGGCAGGAAGTCGAAGGCCCGATGGAGATACGCGTCGTTGAAGGAGGAGAAGATCTGCTCGAGGTACTTCATCACCGCGGCGCCGATCACCGGGCCGAGCAACGTGCCGACGCCGCCGAGGATCGTCATCAGCACGACCTCGCCGGAAGCCGTCCACTGCATCCGTTCCGCGCCGGCCAGCGGATCGGTCACCGCCAGAAGGCCGCCGGCAAGGCCGGCATACATGCCGGAGATGACGAAGGCGGTCAGCAGGTACGGGCGGGAGTGGAAGCCGGTGTAGCCCATCCGGTTCTGGTTCGACTTGATGGCGAAGAGCATCATGCCGAAGGTCGAATTGCGGATCCTCAGCGCCAGGAAGAAGCCGAGGATCAGCAGGATCGCGCAGAAATAGAACCCCGGATAGCCCTGCAGCTCGATCCCGAAGAAGTTCGGCGACGGCAGGGCCGCGCCGGCCTCGCCGAAGGCGCGGTCGATCACGCGCGGATCGGACCGCGAGATCTGCAGCCCCGTCTCGCCGTTGGTGATCGGCGTCAGCACCGAATAGGCGAGATTGTACGACATCTGCGCGAAGGCGAGAGTCAGGATCGAGAAGTAGATGCCGGCGCGGCGCAGGCAGATATAGCCGATCGCCAGCGCGAAGATGCCGGCCACGAGGATCGCGAACGGGATCGCGATGACCGCGTTCATCGACAGGAGCTTGAACATCCACACCGCGGCGTATGATCCGGTGCCCAGGAAGGCGGCATGGCCGAAGGAGAGGTAGCCGGAGAAGCCGAACAGGATGTTGAAGCCGATCGCGAAGATCCCGAAGATCGCGAATTTCTGAAGGATGTCCGGGTAGCCGGCGCCAATCGGGGCGAGCCAGATCGGCATGGTCAGGACGGCTGCGGCGAAGATCGCGGTGTAGGCGAAGTCGCCCCCCGTGGTCGCGAAGAAGGGCCGGTCGCCGCGGGTCTTGCTTGTCGTCTCGTGCGGCGTGCCGCCGAGGTCGCTGGAAGTAATGGCGCTGTTCATCGATCAGGCCTCCATGACGCCCTTGCGGCCCATCAGTCCGCGCGGGCGAACCAGCAGGACGATGACGGCGACAAGGTAGATGATGATCTGGTCGATGCCCGGCAGGATGGCCTTGATCTCGGTCATCGAGGAGAAGGACTGCAGGATCCCGAGGAGGAAGCCGGCGACCACAGCGCCACCCAGCGAGCCCATGCCGCCGACCACGACGACGACGAAGGACAGCACCAGGAAGTCCATGCCGAGATGGTAGTTGGGCGACAGGATCGGCGTGTACATGACGCCGGCGAGGCCGGCGACGACGGCCGCGATGCCGAAGACGATCGAGAACTTGCGACCGATATTGATGCCGAGGAGTCCGACGGTCTCCCGGTCCGCCATGCCGGCACGCACGACCATGCCGAATGTCGTCAGTTGCAGGAAGGCGAACACAGCGCCGATCACGGCAAGGGAGAACAGGAAGTAGACGATGCGCCACATCGGGTAGCTGAGGCCGGTGACGCCGAACCACTGGCCGATATCGGCGCTGCCGGCGAAGGCGGGCGGCGCGGTCATCGGGATGGGGTTGGCGCCGAAATAATGCTTGACGATTTCCTGCAGGACGATGGCGAGACCGAAGGTCACCAGGATCTGCTCGGCATGGCTGCGCTTGTAGAAGAAGCGGATGAGGCCACGCTCCATCGCCAGCCCGACGAGCAGCATGAACGGGATCGCCACGAGTATCGACAGCGGTACGGACCAATCGAGGATCGTGCGGCCGGTATCGCCAAACCAGATCTCCAGATACGGAACTTCCTTGTAGGCCTCGAAGAAGGTGACGCTTTCGTCGCGGATGCGTTCGGAGGCCGACAGCACCATCCCGAAGGCGACGGCGCAGAAGGCGCCGAGCATGAACAGGGCGCCGTGGGCGAAATTGACCACCCCCAGCGTGCCGAAGATCAGGGTCAGGCCGAGGGCGATGAGCGCATAGGCTCCCCCCTTGTCCAGGCCGTTCAGGATCTGAAGAATGATGGCGTCCATGGGCCCCTTGGTCGCTCCTGGCGTTGTCGCTTCGTCGTGTGGTGCCGGCCCGCACGGCTCGGGCGCGCGGCATTCGGTGCTTCGCGTGACCGTCGCCAGGAGGCCGGCAGGTATCGTAGCAGCTCTTCGATGGCGAACGGCCGCCGGCATCTCTGCCGGCGACCGAATGCTGTCAGCGACTGGTCAGCATTCCTTGGCGTCGTACGGCCCGAGTTCGCCGCCGAAGATCGACGGGTCGTAGGTGACGTCGTCACGCGGCACGACCTTGACGATCTCCATCAGGTCGAACTGGTTGGTCGGCTCCTGCTTGCCGCGCACGACGAGCACGTCCTTGAAGCACTGATGGTCGTCGGCGCGGTAGAGCGTCGGACCATTGCCCATGCCGTCGAACTCGAAGCCTTCCAGCGCCTTGATGAGCTCCGGCGGATAGAACGTCCCGGCGGTCTCGGCGGCGTTGGCATAGAGCAGCGTCTGGACGTAGCAGGTGTGGGCGGCCTGTGACGGCGGGCTGCCGAACTCCTCGCCGAACGACTTCGAGAACGCCTGCGTGGCGGCGTTGTCGAGCTTCCAGTCCCAGTTCGCGGTGCCGAGGATGCCCTTCACGGCCTCGCCGGCACCCTGCGCCATCAGCTCCGAGAACAGCGGCACGACGATCTGGAAGTCCTTGCCGTTGGCCTGCTTGGAACGCATGTCGAACTGGGTGACGGCCTGGCGCAGCGAGTTGACCATGTCGCCGCCGTAATGGTTCAGGATCAGGACGTCGGCGCCCGAATTCAGGACCGGCGTCAGATACTGCGAGAAGTCGCCGGCGCCGAGCGGGGTGCGAACGGCTTCCACCGTCTCCCAGCCGAGCGCTTCGGTGGCGTTCTTGATCGATTCCTCCTGGGTCCAGCCCCAGGTGTAGTCGGCGGTCAGGTGATAGGCGCGGCGATCCGTGCCGTATTCCTCGGCCAGGATCGGCCCGAGTGCCTCGCCGGACATGTAGGCGTTGAAGAAATGGCGGAAGCCGTAGCGCCGCTTGTCCTTGCCGGTGGTGTCGTTGGAATGGGTCAGGCCGGCCATGAAGACGACGCCCATCTCCTGGCACAGCGACTGCACGGCAACGGCGACGCCCGATGACGAGCCGCCGGAGATCATGATCGCCTGGTCGGCTTCGATCATCCGCTTGGCCGAGGCGCGCGCCGCGTCCGACTTTGTCTGGGTGTCGCCGGTCACGAAGGCGACCTTCTTGCCGAGGATGCCGTTGCCCTTGAGGCTCGAGGGCTGCATCGTCGACAGCATGCCGCCGTCGCCTTCGCCGTTCAGATGCTTGACCGCCAGCTGGAACGCCCGCAGCTCGTCCGCGCCCTCGTCGGCGTAGGGGCCCGACTGCGGCACGTTGAAGCCGAGCGTCACGGTGCTGCCGGACGGATTGTTGCAGAAGGCCTGGTCCTGCGCCCAGGCCCCGCGCGTGAAGACATGCGGCATGGCGAGGCCGGCGGTGATTCCGGCGCCGGTGGTCAGCAGTCGACGACGGGTCCACCCGTCCTTGATGAATGTCATGAAGTCACCCTCCCGATTATTTCGTTCCGACCGTTGCGGCAGATAGAAGTACGCCTCGATCGCCCGCCATTTGAGCTGGCCGGATGGCGCGTATCGTCCACAACCGCGGCGGTCTTGACTATTAGACTTTCGGACCAACTGTCGAAATGAGCGCAAGAATGCTGCCATGCAGCATGTATCTTCCGATATATACTGCGCTGCACCATTGGCCATGCGAGAGGCGGCTGGCCGATCCTATTGCGCGCGCGGCTGTAATGGCGGACGGTCCGGCCGGGAGGAACAGGACAACGATGTTCGACAGGGACATGAACTTCGCCCTCGGCGACGACGTCGACGCGCTCCGCGACATGGTCCGCCGCTTCGCACAGGACAGGATCGCGCCGCATGCCGCCGCCATCGACGCCGCCAACGCGTTCCCCGACGCGTTGTGGCGCGAATTAGGAGCGCTCGGCCTGCTCGGCATCACCGTGGAGGAGGAATTCGGTGGCTCGGGCATGGGCTATCTGGCCCATTGCGTGGCGATGGAGGAAATCTCCCGCGCCTCGGCCTCGGTGGGGCTTTCCTACGGCGCCCATTCCAATCTCTGCGTCAACCAGATCCGGCGCAACGGCACGCCGGAGCAGAAGCGCCGCTACCTGCCGAAGCTGATCTCCGGCGAACATGTCGGCGCGCTGGCGATGTCGGAGACGGGGGCGGGGTCCGATGTCGTGAGCATGAAGCTGCGGGCCGAGAAGCGGGGCGACCGCTTCGTGCTCAACGGCACCAAGATGTGGATCACCAACGGTCCCGACGCCGCGACGCTGGTGGTCTACGCCAGCACCGCGCCGGAGGCGGGGCCGCGCGGCATCACCGCCTTCCTGGTCGAGAAGGGGATGACCGGCTTTTCCACCGGGCAGAAGCTCGACAAGCTCGGCATGCGCGGTTCCAACACGTGCGAGCTGATCTTCGAGGACTGCGCGGTGCCGGTCGAGAACGTTCTGGGCGAGGAGGGCGGCGGCGTGAAGGTGCTGATGAGCGGTCTCGACTACGAGCGCGTCGTGCTCTCGGCCGGCCCGCTCGGCATCATGGCCGCCTGCATGGACGTCGTCATGCCCTATGTGCACGAGCGTCGGCAGTTCGGCCAGGCGATCGGCGAGTTCCAGCTGATGCAGGGCAAGCTCGCCGACATGTACGTGACGATGAATGCCTGCCGCGCCTATGTCTACGCCGTGGCGGCGGCCTGCGACCGGGGCGAGACCAGCCGCAAGGACGCCGCCGGCTGCATCCTCTACGCCGCCGAGAAGGCGACGCAGACGGCGCTGGAGGCGATCCAGGCGCTCGGCGGCAACGGCTATGTCAGCGACTATCCGACCGGCAGGCTGCTGCGCGACGCCAAGCTCTACGAGATCGGCGCCGGCACCAGCGAGATCCGCCGCATGCTGATCGGCCGCGAGCTGTTCCGGGAGACGGCCTGACCGGCGAAGGAGCCGGCACTCCCCCGACGGGCAAAACCTATTGATCCCGTCGGCCTTGCCGTCATCTCTTCCGGTTCGTCGTCGGCCTCTTGAGGAAGTGGCGGCCGATCCGCCCGGGGAAAGCGGGCGGGAGCGCCGAGAGAAGGGAGCATGCCATGCCGGAAAACCAGTTCGCGGGCCTGAAGGCGGTCTTCATCAACTGCACGCTCAAGCCGACGAAGCAGGGGCCGTCGCATACCGAGCGGCTGATGAGGGACTCGATCTCGATCATGCAGAAGAACGGCGTGAGCGTCGACTATCTGCGCGCCGCCGATCACCGGATCGCTTTTGGCGTGCAGCCGGACATGCGGGAGACTGGCACTGCGGTCGACGACTGGCCGGAGATCATCTGGCCGAAGGTGAGGGACGCGCACATCCTCGTCCTCGGGACGCCGATCTGGCTGGGAGAGGAATCGTCCCTCTGCCGCGTAATCATCGAGCGCCTCTATGCCCATTCCGGGCAGACGCAGGAGAACGGCCAGTACGTCTTCTACGGCAAGGCCGGCGGCTGCATCGTCACCGGCAACGAGGACGGCCTGAAGCACGTCTCGATGACCTGCCTCTACGCGTTGCAGCACGTCGGCTACACGATTCCGCCGCAGTCGGAGGCCGGCTGGGTCGGCGATGCCGGTCCCGGGCCCTCCTACGGCGACGAGCTAGACGACGGCAGCCACGCCGGCCTCGACAACGACTTCACCCGGCAGAAGCTGACCTTCATGACGTGGAACCTCATGAACATGGGGCGGATCTTCGCCGATTCCGGCGGCTTTCCGCTGCGCGGAAACTCCCTCACGCGATGGAAGCAGGGCGAGCGCTTCGACCATCCCTGCGCCAAGTCATGATCGACCTTCGCACCCTTTTCCGCTGGCGCATCCCATGTCCCGCCTGACCTCTGCCATATCCCCCCGCTCCGAGCAGTTCGCCGCCAATCGCGCGGCGATGCTGCGGCAGATCGAGCCTGTCGAGGCGGCGGCGGAGAGCGCCATGGCCGGCGGCGGCGATGCAGCGCGCGAGCGGCATGTGGCGCGCGGCAAGCTGTTGCCGCGCGACCGCGTGCAGGGCCTGATCGATCCGGGCTCCCCCTTCCTCGAAATCGGCCTGTTCGCCGCCCACGGCATGTATGGCGGAGAGGTGTCGGCGGCGGGCGCCATTGCCGGGATCGGCCGCGTCGCCGGCCGCGAGGTGATGATCCTCGCGAACGATGCGACGGTGAAGGGTGGCACCTATTTTCCGGTGACGGTGAAGAAGCATTTGCGGGCGCAGGAGATCGCCGAGCAGAACGGCCTGCCCTGCGTCTATTTGGTCGATTCCGGCGGCGCCAACCTGCCGAACCAGGACGAGGTCTTCCCCGACCGCGATCATTTCGGCCGGATCTTCTACAATCAGGCGCAAATGTCGGCGCAGGGGATCGCGCAGATCGCCGTGGTGATGGGCTCCTGCACCGCGGGCGGCGCCTATGTGCCGGCGATGAGCGACGAGACGATCATCGTCCGGAACCAGGGCACGATCTTCCTCGCCGGGCCGCCGCTGGTGAAGGCGGCGACGGGAGAGGTCGTCTCGGCGGAAGAACTCGGCGGCGGCGACGTCCATACGCGGCTGTCGGGCGTCGCCGATCATCTGGCGAACGACGACTGGCATGCGCTGGAACTCGCCCGGGCGGCGGTCGCCCATCTCAACAGGGTCAAGCCCGCGACGGTGGAGCTGCAGGCGCCGGAAGACCCGGCCTACGACCCGCAGGAACTTCTGGGCATCGTGCCGGCCGATCCCCGCACGCCCTACGACGTGCGCGAGGTGATCGCCCGCGTTGTCGACGGCTCGCGCTTCGACGAGTTCAAGGCGCGCTTCGGGACGACATTGGTCTGCGGCTTCGCCCATGTGCATGGCGTGCCGGTCGGCATCGTCGCCAACAACGGCGTGCTGTTTTCCGAAAGCGCCGTGAAGGGCGCGCATTTCGTCGAACTCTGTTCGCAGCGCCGGATCCCGCTGGTCTTCCTGCAGAACGTCACCGGCTTCATGGTCGGGCGCGCCTACGAAGCGGGCGGCATCGCCCGGCACGGGGCCAAGCTGGTCACCGCCGTCGCGACGACGTCCGTGCCGAAGATCACGCTTCTCATCGGCGGCTCGTACGGTGCCGGCAATTACGGCATGGCCGGCCGCGCGTTTTCGCCCCGCTTCCTGTGGACGTGGCCGAACAGCCGCATCGCGGTGATGGGGGGCGAGCAGGCCGCGGGCGTCCTGGCCACCGTCCGGCGCGACGGGATCGAGCGGCGGGGCGGGACGTGGTCCGAAGA
Source organism: Aurantimonas sp. (assembly GCA_036252795.1). GTDB lineage: Bacteria > Pseudomonadota > Alphaproteobacteria > Rhizobiales > Rhizobiaceae > Aurantimonas. The sequence continues at coordinate 13,994 of DASYHY010000296.1, forward strand.
CGAGGAAGCCGCCTTCAAGCGCCCGACCATCGCGACGTTCGAGCGCCAGAGCCACCCGCTCTACGCCTCGGCGCGGCTCTGGGACGATGGCGTCGTCCATCCTGCAAAGACCCGGGAGATCCTGGCGCTGTCGCTGTCCGCCGCGCTGAACGCGCCGATCCCGGAGACGCG